>CAYZQI010000034.1:0-34555 GCA_964480455.1 uncultured Cytophagaceae bacterium | reverse complement strand
GAAAAGTACAACCTTAGTTTCAAAATCTCTTGGGCAAGGGTTTATTCTAATTATGCTTGCAATGGCATAGGCGTTTTATTCACCAATGATGTAGCGAATGCCATGGAAATAACTACGCCTGATTTGCTCATCAATGACCTCATCACTGATGATAAAAGCTGGGTAACTATCTCCAAGACCATCATAGCAGATGATGATTATGGCTTTGTAGTAATAGGAAACTTTAAAGGCAAAGAAAAAACCAAAACTTATCAATTTCAGCGTACAGGTTATCCTGGGGCTTATTACTACATAGATGAGATAAAAGTAGAAAAATTTAAAGAAGATGATGCCCAAGATTTTATCAAAATTTATGGTAAAGTGCTAGATGCCAATACCCAGCAGCCCTTAGATGCACGCATTGATTATGTGCTGACTGACATTAACTACCGTGCTTTTGAAGAAAGCAAGGCTAACACAGGTAAGTATGAGTTTAGTGCTATGCAAAGTGTTTCTAATTTTTATCTCGAGGTAAAAGCAGAAGGCTATTTTAGTCAGCGCGTAAGGGTGAGAGAAATAAAAGAAAAAATGGTGCAGCAAGATTTTGAGCTGATGCCCATACAAGTTGGTAATGTGATGGTATGGGAAGATATTTTCTTTGATAGCAATGAGGCAGTCCTCACAAAAAGCTCTACGCCTGCCCTCAAACTATTGGCAAATTTTCTACAAGAAAATCCTGATTTTAGAATAGAAATTGCAGGGCATACCGACAACCAAGGCAACGAAGCAGATAATATTACTCTCTCACAAAACAGGGCGCAAGCCGTAGTCAATTATTTGATTGAGGAAGGTTTTATCAGCCCCAAAAGGCTAGAAGCCAATGGATATGGCGCACTGAGGCCACTCAGTAGCAATGATACCGAAGAAGGCAGACAAAAAAATAGACGGGTAGAGGTAAAAATTATTGAGTAAATCAATCAAAGATAATTAATCATCATCACTATACCCTTATCTTTGTAGCCAAAAATACATCAATCCAATGTTTATCTATGCTGAATGATACACCCAAAGCCCTTGGCTACCGCTTCCCTGCCGAGTGGGAAACGCAAGAGACCATCTGGCTAAGCTTCCCACACAACCAAGAAACTTGGCCAGCACCGCAACTCAAAGAAGTACATACTGCCTATTGTGAGTTCATCAAAGTAATTGCCCATACACAAAAAGTCAATGTATTGGTAAATGACCAAGCAACTCAGCAAAACCTTACAAAGCAACTTGCCGCAATCACCACCAACCTGCAACACGTACATCTTCATCAAATAGAAAGCAATGACGCTTGGCTGCGTGATGCTGGACCTTCTTTTCTTGTTAATCCTAATGCAAAAGACCCTAAAATTATCCTCAATTGGCAATACAATGCTTGGGGAGGAAAATATCCTCCCTTTGAGGCTGATAATCTAATTCCACAAAAAATAGCTGCCACACTGGGGCTGCCCTGCATTGATGTACCTATTGTAATGGAGGGTGGTTCGGTAGAGTTCAATGGCGTAGGCACATTGCTCACCACAAGGCATTGCTTGCTCAACCCCAATCGTAACCCACACCTCAGCCAAGCCCAAATAGAAGAATACCTCCAAAATTATTATGGAGTAAAGCAGGTACTTTGGCTAGGCGATGGCATAGTAGGTGATGATACAGATGGGCATATTGACGACATAGTACGATTCATCAATCAAGATACTGTACTCACTGTAGTAGAGTATAACTCAAGAGATGAAAATTACCAAATTTTGCAAGATAATCTGACTGAATTAAAGAGTTTGCGGCTACTCAATGGCAAAGCCCTCAACATCATAGAATTGCCTATGCCAAGCCCTTTTTACATCAGCGGAGAGCGTATGCCTGCTTCTTATGCCAATTTTTTGATTACCAACCATACCGTGATTGTGCCTGTTTTTCGGTGTAAGGAAGATGAACAAGCTTTGGGCATCATCAAAGATTGCTTTCCTGAAAGAGAGATAATAGGCATTGACTCAAGAGCCATTATCTGGGGCTTGGGTAGTTTTCATTGCCTTAGCCAGCAAGAACCTGCGCTGCTATGAGCTATCACGTAACTACAATGGGCTGTGGACTAAAGCAAAGTACAAAAATAAGCAAGCTGAGCCATCCAAGCACTTTGCGGGGTGTGTTTAGGGGGGCATCATAGTAAGCAGGAGGGTGATAAATGCCTAGCACTCGCCCTAGTAAAAAAGCAAATACCATCCAGCCACTGTAGCCCGTAAGTGAAGGAAAAAAGAAACTAAGTACAAACTGTACTGTAAATACTGCCACTGCCAGCAAAAAAACATCTGTTGGCTGCTCGGCAGTACGTGAAAACAATATATAATAAATCAAAATTTGTATGGGAATCCAGAATAGTAAGTCAAAAAAATCGGAGTAAGGACTCACTGTACCAAGCCCTGCATAAAACACAAATACAGTAAATAACGCAGGCGCAATGCGACCATGCCATTGCTCTCCCATCAATCCATACAAAATATGTCCTCCGTCTAGTTGCCCTATGGGTATGAGGTTGAGGGCTGTAAAGAGCAATGCCAAATAGCCTGCAAACAAATAAGGATAATGAAATAACTCATAATGATGTGGTATTTTGTGTTTGTCTTCAGTAGGCACTGCCCACCGCTCAAAAGCCATAAAAAGTAAATTCTTACCTACTCCTACCATGCCCTCCATCGGCTTGCCTACTCTATTTTGTTCTCTATTTTCTTCCGTATCAGGGTAGTTGTAAGCATATTGGGCATAATCCGCACCATATTTTTTGTACTCTTCGGGGTAGAGCGTTTTGTATTGAGGGTTTACCTCTAGCACATACTCAGGCGAGGGAAGGTGTGTGAAACCATACCAAAGCACCAAAACAGCCACCACAAAACCAGCCAAAGGGCCTGCAATGCCTATGTCAAAGTATTGTGTGCGTGTGTTGAGCTCTTGCCTTATTTGAATGAAAGCCCCCATAGTGCCTATGGTAAAAGTAAATCCTAACCAAAGTGGTATATAAAAAGGCAAACTTACTTTCACCCTATGCCACTGCGCCATAAAATAATGCCCAAATTCATGACAGGTCAGAAATAAAAGAAACGGAATAGAAAAATGGAAGCCAAGATAAAACCTCGCCCAAGTAAACCATACAAAAGGCTGAAAACCTTGTGTATCAAAAAGCAATAATTTACCGCTCATCCACTCCATACCTGCCAGTGTAGTAGTGAATAAGGTCATCAAAAAAAGTAGGAGGTGAATTAAATATCTCTGCAAAAGGTAGTTTGTTTGGTAGCTAAATATTCAGTTATATGGTAATATGTTTCCTTTTTTTGAATTTTCAAAAAAATAAGCTAACATTGTCTTAGTTTTGAAAACCTTACAACTATCGAAATAATTTATCAAAACAAAATTAGTTAAAAAAAGTGAAAGTAGTACCCAATCATCAATTATCCCTTGCCACAACCTAAGCAATTGTATGAACTATCAAAATGTATTTCTCATGTCTTTTGGTGTTTTGATGCTATTGCTGTCCATAGTACTTGATGAAGACCAACTTGAAGACCCTCGACAAGGTAGCCCTACCTATTCTGAGCTAGATACACGGCCTTATGGTGCAAAGGCAGTGCCGCTTATGCTGCAAGATTTATTTCCTGAAAAGGAAGTAAAAATTATTAGAAAAAGTCTGTATGAAGTGCTAATAGAAGAAGAAACAAAAAAAATGAATTATGTATTTATAGACCAAAGTTGCACTTTTCAACAACTTGATGCCGCGACACTGGTTGAGTTTGTGAGTGAGGGAGGTACAGTGCTGATAGCTGCTCAAAAGTTCAAGGGATTAATAGCAGATACCTTAGAACTAAACACTGAAAACTTTGGTAGTGATGTGCAAGAAGCCAATGCACTTTACTTTAAAAATCTTGATGGTCGCTCTAAAAATGGTTTTGTCTTTCAAAAAGAAACCGCTCATTATTACTTTAATGCATACAATGATAAAGAAGCAGAAGTACTTGCTGAAAATCAACTCAACAAAGCTGTTTTGCTTAGGCAAAAATTTGGCGAAGGCTTTTTTTACCTCAGTAGTACGCCACTTGCCTTTACCAACTACAACCTGCTTTGGGCAGGCAATAACCACCAGTTTATTGAAAGTACCTTTGCCAACCTCCCTCAGCAAGACCTCTATTGGGACGAATACTACAAAACAGGTAGAGGAGAAGCACAAAGCCCTTTTAGATTTATAATGAGCAGGCGTTCGCTCAGAACTGCTTTTTATCTTGGCATATTGGGTGTTTTGATTTTGGTAGTGTTTGAGGGCCAGCGCAGGCAGCGAGTTGTGCCAATACTGCCTGTTATCAAAAATGATACCTTGAATTTTGTAAGTGTGATTGGTATGATGTATTTCAATGCCAAAGCACACACCCAAATCGCACATAAAAAAATCAAATTTTTTAGAGAGTTCTTAAGGCAGCAGCACTTAATCAAAGAAGAACAGCCAAGTAAGGAAAGTTTAGACAAGCTCGCCCTCAAAACCAACACGCCTTTTGAAAAAGTAGTACAGCTTTTTAAACTGATGCAGACCCTAGAGCAGCAAAAAAGCATCACTGAAAAAGAACTACAAGCATTAAATACACTTATCTATACACTCAGAAATCTTGGTTGATGCCAGTATGTCTGAGGCACTCATCTCCAAATTTTTGATAGAAAGCTAGATTTAATAACATTTTTCGCATAGCTTGCTTTTTAATGCAAATTATCACTCATTTTTCAAATAAAATACCTGTTCAATGAATCAATCGATTATAGACCTTTTTGACGAATACACCCATAAACCACTCACAAGACAAGAATTTTTAAAAAGGCTCGCACAACTGGCAGGAGGCGTAAGTGCTGCAGCTACATTGCTGCCTTTGCTTGAGTCTGACTATGGCAAAACCGATACAACTTTAAAGAAAAAGCTCTTTACAGAGTATGTAAGCTATGAGGGCATTCAGGGCGAGATGAAGGCATACATAGCTCGTCCCAAAAAAATGAAAGCATATCCAACAGTTGTGGTCATTCACGAAAACCGTGGCTTGACGGCTCATATAGAAGATGTAACACGAAGGGCTGCTGCTGAGGGCTTCTTAGCGATTGCACCCAATGCACTTGCACCTCTGGGCACTGTGCCTGCCAATGAAGACGAAGCACGCCAACTATTCAGAAACCTCAAAGCAGAGGACAATCTTGAGAATTTTATCAGAGTATTTGATTACCTTAAAAAACGCCAAGATAGCACACAAAAAATAGGTTGTGTAGGTTTTTGTTGGGGGGGTGCTATGGCAGGCAGTCTGGCAGTAAAAGTACCCTCGCTCTTAGCTTCGGTAGCTTTTTATGGCAGACAACCCAAGACCGAAGAAGTACCTAGCATCAAAGCAGCCATTCAGTTGCATTATGCCTCACTAGATACCCGTGTGAATGAAGGCATCGAAACCTATGAAACCGCCCTTAAAGCCGCAGGTACAAGCTATGAACTGTATGTGTATCAAGGCGTAAACCACGCTTTTCACAACGATACCTCGGCGGCGCGCTACAATGAAGAAGCTGCCAAGCTAGCTTGGGAACGCAGCATTAATTTTTTGAAGACACACTTGATATGATTTACTGAAAACTTAAGGGGGGGTAAGGCGCACTCCTTTTGAGGTCTAAAACTAGCACCAATCACCTCTGCCAAGAGGGCCGTGTTGGGTGGGGTGTAGTAAACTAGGTCTTTTTTTAATATATGCATTTTAATCAGCAACTACCATCTGATAAATTAAATCTAACTATTTGATTACTAAGTACTTAAAAGTTTGTTTTATTCATTATTTTATTTTTCGTTTCCACAATTAATGCTTAATTTTACACATCGATTAAAGGCAATTTGTCAAATAACACTAAGCATAGCAGCTTCGTAAAAAAATGTAACTTACCAAAGTTATTAGCAGCTTTTCTTACCATTCTGCGAGAATTTATTGAATACTCTTTGACTTATGGATTGCCTTCAATCGTATTTTTGATTTATTAATTTTCTTAACAAAGTACAATAAAAATGCAAGAATCACCCGACCAAATCACCCCGGTTGATATTGAAGAAGAAATGCGTAGTGCTTATATTGACTATGCCATGTCTGTTATTATATCGCGTGCCCTGCCCGATGTGCGCGATGGACTCAAACCCGTGCACCGAAGGGTGCTCTACAGTATGTCTGACCTAGGACTAGGTGCAGGAAAACCCTACAAAAAATCCGCCCGTATTGTGGGGGAGGCGTTAGGAAAATATCATCCACATGGCGATTCTTCGGTCTATGATACTATGGTACGCTTGGCGCAGCCTTGGTCTATGCGCTATCCGCTTGTGGACGGACAAGGTAACTTTGGCTCGGTAGATGGCGATTCGCCAGCAGCGATGCGTTACTGTGTAGTGAGCAATACCCGCATCAAAACAAGCAAAGGACTAGAGCAAATACAAGATTTAGTGCTTGATAATCAGGAAAATACAAGCTACGACTTATCCACAGAAGTACTTTCTTTGCATAAGCAAAAAAATAAAACTTCACAGTTCTTTCACTCTGGTTTACATAGCACTTATTTGCTCAAAACCAAAGAGGGCTTTGAGCTAGAAGGTACTGCCAATCACCCTGTACTGACCATCAGCACAGATGAAAATGGCAAACCCCAATATAGCTGGAAACTTTTGGCAGACATTCAGCCCGAAGATAAACTTGTGATAGAAAGAAGTCAGACTCAACTCAATGAGCGTGAAGCTACTGAAAGAGAAAAAGCCCTTGCGCTCGTGGCGGCTTGCTTGGTGGCAGAGGGTTTTGAGGAAGAATTAACTCAAGCAATCTCTATACTTGGTGAAGCAACTTGTAAAGATATTCAGGAGGAATATAAAAATTCAGCCGAAAAAAGAATCCCCGAATACATCTTTACGCTGCCCAAAGAAGCACAGAGAATCTTCTTACAATACCTCTTTGAGGGTGATGGTTCAGTAAGTTTGCTTGAAAAAAACACCCTCAGCATTCAGTATTCTAGCCAAAGCAAAGAACTCTTAAAAGACCTACAAATACTCATGCTTGAGTTTGGGGTAGTGGCTAAAATCTCCGAAAGCAAAAGCCGTACAGAGCATAAACTTTGCATTGGCGCATACCACAACATTTTAAAATTTGCTCAAAATATAGGTTTTGCCACAGCCAAGGAAGAAAATCTTACGCAAATCTTGGCTCAAGAAAGCCAAAGACTCAAAGAAGAAGAAGTAAAATACACCTTGAGTCAAGATTTTATCTCTCACATTGCGGCTTATCTCCGCAAGTATGCTGCTAGGGGAAATGAATTTCTCCAAAAGAAAAATATTGACCGCTACGAACGCATAGATGAATATGGTGCACAAATCGCTGAGGTGCTCCAGCACAATACGCAGCTACTGCATTTATTCAATTACTTTGTGGCGGATAGGTACTACTTTGCTACCGTAGCCACTTGCGAAAAACAAACTGAACCCAAGCCAGTCTATTCGGTGAAGGTAGAAAGTGAATGTCATTCTTTTGTAGCAAACGGATTCATCAATCACAATACCGAAGCCCGCCTAGACCGCATTTCAGAAGAATTATTGGCAGATTTGAACAAAGAAACGGTGGATTTTACACCCAACTTTGATGAATCGCTCCAAGAACCTAGCGTACTGCCTTGTAAAATACCTAACCTACTCGTAAATGGTAGCTCGGGTATTGCCGTAGGTATGGCTACCAATATGGCCCCCCATAACCTGAATGAAGTCATAGAAGGTATTTTTGCCTTTTTAGAAAATTCAGAAATCACTACTACCGAACTCATGGAGCATATCCCAGCCCCAGACTTCCCCACAGGAGGGATTATCTATGGCACTTCGGGCGTGCGTAAGGCGTATGAAACAGGGCGTGGAAGGGTCATTATTCGCTCCAAAGCTGAGATTGTGAATACACCCACAGGCAAAACACAAATCATTGTCAATGAAATTCCTTACCAAGTCAATAAAGCCATGCTCATTGAGCGCACAGTAGCACTCATTCAAGAGCATAAAATAGAAGGCATCAGCGAAATAAGAGATGAATCTGATAGAGATGGATTGAGGATTGTCTATGACCTCCGAAGAGATGCTGTGCCAATGGTTGTCTTGAATCAATTGTTCAAATATACTGCCCTTCAAACATCTTTTGGGGTAAATAACGTTTGCTTGGTTAAGGGTCGCCCTTATACGCTTAATCTCAAAGAACTTATCCATTATTACATAGAGCATCGCCATGATGTAATTTTGCGCCGCACAGAGTTTGAGCTAAGAGAAGCCAAAGCCCGTCAGCACATTTTAGAAGGTCTGCTCATTGCACTAGACCATCTCGATGAGGTTATTGCCTTGATTCGCGCCTCCAAAGATGGCGAAACAGCCCGTATAGGTCTGATGGAAAAATTTGAACTCTCTGAGATTCAAGCCAAAGCCATTTTGGATATTCGCTTGCAACGCCTCACCGCCCTCGAGCGCGATAAAATAGTAGAAGAATACAAGCGCATCACTGAGTTGATTGCTTACCTAGAGTCGGTCATTGCCGATAAGGGCTTACGCGTGCAAATCATCAAAGACGAATTGCAAGAAATCAAAGATAAATATGGTGATGCACGCCGTACTGAGATAGAAATCAACTCTGAAGATTTCCTAGATGAAGACCTTATCCCACAAGAAGAGGTAGTCATCACGATTTCACACCAAGGTTATGTAAAACGCAACTCATTAGATGAATACCGCATCCAAAACCGAGGTGGGGTAGGCTCGAGAGGAGTTTCTAAGGGAGATGATTTTACGACACATATTTTTGTAGCATCTACCCACGATTATCTACTCTTTTTTACGCACTCAGGGCAGGTCTATTGGGTAAAAGGCTATCAAATCCCAGAAGGTGGCAAAACAGCCAAAGGGCGCGCCATTCAGAACATTATCCAAATGGATAAAGAAGATAAAATTCAGGCGGTCATTAATGTAAGTAACCTTCAAGATGAAGATTATCTCAATAATCACTATTTGATTATGGTAACCGAGCAAGGCACTATCAAGAAAACACCTTTGGAGGCATTCTCGCGCCCTCGCCAAAATGGTATTCGTGCTATCAATTTTCACGAAGGAGATAGTTTGCTTGATGTGAAAATGACCAATGGCAACAACGACATCATCTTAGCAGTACGCTCAGGCAGAGCTATCCGCTTCAATGAGGCTGATGTGCGTGCTATGGGCAGAACGGCTACGGGCGTAAAGGGCATTACTTTAGACGACGAAAACGACCGTGTAATTGGGCTGGTCTGTGTGAGCCGCGAAAATGCCAACCTTCTAGTAGTATCTGAAAATGGCTATGGCAAACGTTCTGATATAGAAGATTACCGTCTCACACGTCGGGGAGGCAAAGGGGTAATCACTATGAATACTACAGACAAAACAGGAAAACTGGTGGCTATCAAAGAAGTGGTAGATTCAGATGATTTGATGCTGGTCAATCGCTCAGGAATGGTCATTCGCTTGGCAGTCCAAAATATGCGTGTGATGGGCCGGGCTACCCAAGGTGTGCGTCTGATTCGTTTGCAAGAAGATGATACAGTGGTATCAGTTGCAAAAGTAGAAAAAATAGAAGGAACAGAAGAGGTAAGTTTGGAGGATAAACTTACCGACACAGCAGAACAGCACCCTAATGGCACTGCTCATACTGAAACAGAGGGCGAGGAAGAAGCACAAGACTAAAATTTCCCTTTAATTTATGACCAGCGGCAGACTCTGGTTAGTCTGCTGCTTTTTGATTTAGCCGTGAGTCTTTTGCAAGATTTTATGAATAAATCGGTCTCTTCTGTTACTCCTTCTTCATACTTTACTCATGAGCGTAGCGTTGATAATTTTTTATTCTCTATTGCAGATACCCTTGTAGTCGCAATATTGGCAGAGATGTATCTTTTCAGTTTGCGAGAAATTTTGATTAGGGTCTAGCATATTCTCAAACAGTTGTGCTAAAAGTTCTTCAGATATTTTCACAAATTCTTCTAGCCCTTCGGGGAACATAGATTCCTTTTTGTTGCCAGGTTTTACTTCCATAAAGCCCTCTTTTAGCTTGCGAGTGCTATAAATGCCTACTTTGAGAGGTGTATGGGCAGTAAGTTTTTTTGTGCCAACAGCGTATGCACCGTGCATGCTGATTTGTTTAGCAATCATAAACCTATAGAGCCAAAGCTGTCTTACTTTGTTCAAAGTATCCTCTGTAAGCAAGGCGTCTATATTTTCTTGCTCGTGGTTGGTCCTTAGGTCTTTGGCTTCTACCTTTCCTGTCTTGTAGTCAATGATGCGTACTACCTCGCCTATTTGGTCTATGCGGTCTATGATGCCTTGTAGCCTGATAGGCAGCTCTTCTTTTCCTATCTCGAGCAAAAATTCGGTGAATAGATTGGGCGTATATGCCTTAAAATTGCCTTCTTCTGCTTCTTCACCTGCTACCTCAAACTTCTGATTTTCTAAGGAAATAATTTCAAAAGGCTTTTTATTTTCAGTAATTTCTTCTATTTGTTGTTTTAAAAACTGCACTACCGACTGTACGGCAACTTCTTTGACCAAATAATTAGAGCCTGTGATGGTGAATCCTGCAAACTGTTCTGAGCTGAGTTTTTCTTCTACCCGTGCTTGCACCAAGGCGATTTGTGCCTCAAGTGCTGCCTCACCCACAAAAGAATCTTTCTCTGAGGCTTCTCTAAAAATATCTTCCAAGATTTCGTGGATGAGCGTACCGAGCCTATCGGCACCTAGGCTTTCTTGCACCCCTCTGGGCTTACGTATTTTGGCAATTTGCTTAAAATAATACTGCAAAGTACAATCAATGAATGAATTTATCTGTGAGGGAGTGATGCCTGTACGGAGGTTTTCTTTGATTTTGGCAATTTCTACCTCCGTTTTTTCAAAGCTAGGCGGAATGTCCTCGGCTTCGGGCATAGGTCGAAATTTGACGGCTTTTTCTTGAATCTTGATAAGCGGGTTGTAGCGAATCAGGTCATTTTCTAATTGTAAAATAAAACGACTTTTTTCTTTTCCGCCGTAGGTATCAGAGGGTGATACATAGACCAAGGCGATATTTTTGGCACGCTGGAGCAATCTATAAAAATGATAACTCACTACTGCATCTTGCTCGGTATGGGTAGGCAGTTCAAAGGCTTTGGCAACATCAATTGGGATAAATGAGTTGATGCGCCTGCTGCGTGGCAGCACGGTTTCATTGACAGAAAGAATGACTACATTTTCAAAATCTAAATTGCGTGTTTCGTTGATACCCATGAGCTGAAGATTTGCCTCGTGGTTGCTGTCGAAGTCAAATTTAGCCTCTCTGAATGCTTGGTACATAAAGATTTTGAAAGTGCGCATTGAGATGGCTTTTTGCTTTCTGCCTAGCAAAAATTTAAGCTGGCTAAGCAACGATGAAAACTCGTTGAAGTAGGCTTTTTCTAGGTAGTTGTCTTCATTTTTGAGTGAAGAAGTGATTTTTTCTAAAATCTCAATGGCTTCGTGGGGTGTTTTCCAACGCTGAAAAAGCAACTCAAAAAGCGGTTTAAGTACTTCTAAGGCACGCACACAATACCTATCAAAGTCAGGGTTTTCGGCTCTTTTTTCTCTGAAACTCTCCTCTTCGGGCAGATGCAAAATCTGAGGTACACTCAAGAAAATATGGTTTTCTCTATTGATATGATAAGTGAGCAATAAAAGTAAATTTTGTCGCTCGTATTCTTCTTCGGGGGGGCAGTGGGTTTTTTCAAACTGACGAATGTAAGGGTGATTGAACAATTTGACAATGCTTCGATGGTTGAATTTTAGTTCATCGGTGTTGCGGTCGCGCAGCATCAGTTGCTGCTGTTCAAAGAGTATATCTACAAGGTTGAACAAGGCGGAGTCTTTGAGCGAAAGCCCAATGCAGATATTGAGACCTCGAAAACACTCGTCAAGCGAATGCAGTACAGGCAAAAGTAAATGTTCATCACCTAGTACCAGCGCAGTAGAGGGCATGGTTTGAAGGTTGGGAGAGAGGGCTGTAGCTTGGCTGGGGATAACTTCTAGGTCTTGCTTCAAGAGTTGGTTAGCTACTTTGCCTTGCATACTGGCATTGGCAACACTCAGCACATTGATATTTTTTGGGCTGTTGGCAAGATATTCACTCTGAAAGAACCAATGCGTATTTTTCCAATCTTTTTTGTATTTTCTAAGAAAAAGCCCCGCTTTGTTCTCATCATTGGGCTGCATGTAGTAGCTATCGGCGTCCCAGATTACTTCAGCTTTTTGGGCATCAAGCAAAGTTTTAAAAATTACTTCTTCGGATTTACTCAAAGCATTAAAGCCCAGAAATATAAAATGCTCAAACAAAGGGTGATGTGTGAGGGTAGGGGTTGCATTTTCGGAGAGTAGTTTATACAGCATGCCCGAATAAGCCATTTCTTGGCTGTCTAGTTGTTCTTTAAATTTTTCATAGACTTGTTGCAGATTTTCCCAAAGCTGAAAATACTCTCCTATTTTTGGGGTGATATGTTCGGCATCAATTTTCCAACGTTCTATGTTCTTGATGTCGGCAAGGTTGGCAAACAGTTTTTGGGCATCTACCAAATTGCGGTCTATTAGGTCAAAATCTTTCAATAAAATATAGCCCCAACTTGTAAATTTTTCTAGCTTTATGCGTGGGTCTATGCTTTGGAACACATCAAACAACTCAAGCAAGAGTAAAATAGGACTGTCTTTGCTACGCCCTGTATTCTTGCTTACAAAATCTTCTACGTGGCTCAACACGGGCATTTTTTTTAGACCTTGTTCTTTAAGACGTTTCTTGAGCTCTTGTTCGCTTCGGCGTGTAGGTAATACAATATTGAGCACATCAAGTTTATCTTTGTGTGTACTTACAATATACGCTGCGGATAAGTCTAAGAAGGATTGTATTTCTTTTGTCATAAGCGGTATTGTCTGAGCAGTAATGAATCATCGCTGTATTTTGTGGCATTTTTTAATTCATCATCTAAGTTCAATCTTTTTTTCTGATTTTCCAACTACTGATACAAATAAACGTACTCCTATTTTGCTAAACTTTCTAAAAAACTAACTTCTCACTTGTATTGAGTTGTTTTAAATGGAATGATTATTGGCAAATTCAAGAGTATCAATGGTTTTGTAGAAGAATTGATGCACAGACATCTTGTCATTCTCAAAAAGAATTAACAATTTGCTCTAATTTTGTTTATTGAAAGTAGCAATAATTTATCAAAAATATGGCTCAACGGGGAGTTTTCTTGAAACGTATGCTTAAAATAGGACTTTATGACGATATGCCCTTTCTTTTGAGGCAACGTATTTTCTTGTCTAATTTGATTGGTCTTATCTTGGCAGTTATTTGTTTTTTGTATGCAAGTATTGTAGTGCTCGGTATGCGTGGCAATGTAGCTGCCAGTCTTTCTTTGCTTCCTGCTTTTCTGATGGGTATTTCGGTATTTTGGCTCAACCACGAGCGGCTCAATATTCTTTCTCGCTTTATTCTCTCTGTTGCGCCTAGTATCACTACCCTGATACTCAATTTATCTATCAAAATATATAATTCAGAGCAAATAGGTCTTGTGCATTATATTTCGCCTCGTTTTTTTATCATCAGCACCTTGATTGCACCCTTGGTATTTTTTACAACCGCAGAGTGGGTCTATTTGGTGCTCGCGCTTGGTATAATTTTGATGACAGGCACGCTGGCTTATGTCTGGCTACATAAATACTATGGTATCTGGATTACAGACCTAGGCATTGATGACAAAGCCTACCTAGAGGTAATGACCGAAGATTTCACGTTGGTTATCTTAACACTACTGATTGTACTTATTTTTTTTAGGGTATTGAATTATCAATACGAGAAGCTCAATCAGTCCTTGCTCAAAGAGGCAAAACAGCAGAATGAGCGGCTAAATGAAAATGGTTTACATCTAAAGCAAATCCTTAAAGAAGTAGAAACACGCAAAGAAATAGAAAGCCGACAAGCGTGGGTAAGTAGTGGGTTGGCTAAGTTTAGCCGATTCTTACAAGAAGCAACTGCCGAAACAGCATTTTATCAACAATTAATTGGTGAAATCGTCAAATATGTGGGAGCGTGGCAAGGAGCCATCTATACTACCGAAGAAATTATGAAGGGCGACCGACAGTTGGTCTGGCAGGGCGGCTATGCGGTCTCGGTAGAAGATATGTATGGCAAAAAATGCCAAGTAGGAGAGGGGCTAATAGGTAGATGCGCTCAAAGCGGTAAAACACTGCATATTCAGCAAGTGCCCGAAGCATATTCTAATTTCAAAACAGGTCTTTCAGAGATTAAGCCTCAGGCATTGCTCATTGTGGCACTCAAGTACCAAGATTATACCGAAGGCATCATTGAACTGCTCGCTTCCAAAAAATTTGAGCCACACGAAATAGAATTTGTAGAAAGACTCTCCGAAAACATTGGTGTAGTATTTTTTAACCTAAAAATCAATCAAAGAACACAACAGTTGCTAGAAAATTCTCAAAAAATGTTTGATAACATGGTAGAAAGGCAAACACAATGGCAAATCCAAGAAAAAGCCTACTTACATGAAATAGAAATGCTCAAACAACAAAATACACTCATTAAAAAAGAAAACTAAACTCACCACCCTTACGGCTAAGACATGAGTTATGAGAAACACAAATCAAGTGTAATCTCTATCAAAAGTTGTTTTTATATTTTCTTTATTATCTGACAATGCAACAAAATCCTATCAAAAAATACTCCTCTAATATTTATCTCTCATTTATCTTGCTTTGGCTAGGGGCTTGTGCTCAACCCCAACCCTATGGCGATTTAAGGGTGAGAGTTACTGCCAGCGATACCCCTCTGAGCAATGCAGAGGTTACTATTTATAAGAGTAATGAAGATTTCAATACCGAGCAGAACCCCTACCGAGGGCCAGAACTCACAGACGAGCAGGGTGCAGTATCTTTTTTTGGACTGGAAGATACAGTCTATTACATCAATGTAGCCAAAGAAGCACTCAATAATTGGGAATCAAGCCAGATACGGCGTAGTATCATCATCACTGAAAATGGCTTTAACAATGCCCAGTCGTATGATATACGCATTACAGGCAGTTCACTACTTGCTGCCCCACAAGGCAAAACTTGGCAGCTAGAGGCAGTAGTCTTGAATGGTACAGACATTACAGCCGAATATCCCGAATGTGAAAAAGACAATGTATTAACTTTTTTTAAGGGAGGTGCACATCTCAAAGATGAAGGACAACTGACCTGCCAAGCAGGCACGCCACAAAGCACGGCTGGCACTTGGCAATTTGAAAACCTCAGTTCAAGACTTATCATTGCATTGGAAAATGGTGAGGTCGTAAATTGGGACATCTTCAGCCTTACTTCAAGTGCTTTGCAGGTAGCCTATGCCACACGTTATCAAGAGAATGATGTGCTACTTCATCTGTATTTTGTAGTTTTGTAGTTGTTAATGATTGCAGTTTAATTTTGTAGAAATAAAATGTCCTATCATTTTTTGAGTGAAGAACTTGTATTTCCAGCTATCCACCTTGCCGATGAGCATGGTATCTTGGCATTAGGGGGAGACTTATCGCCCGAACGCCTCCTCTTAGCTTATCAGTCGGGTATTTTCCCGTGGTACTCGCAGGGAGAACCGATTATTTGGTGGTCGCCTGACCCTCGCTTTGTGCTTTATCCTGCGGAGATTAAAGTTTCAAAAAGCATGCGCCAAGTATTTCGTAAGCAGGTATTTGAGGTGAGTTTTGACCAAAATTTTGAGGAGGTGATTAAGCAATGTAGCAAAATCAAGCGTGAGGGGCAGTATGGTACTTGGATTACAGATGAAATGCAAGCCGCTTATACTACCTTGCACCAACTTGGCTATGCCCACTCGGTAGAAGTTTGGAAAGAGGGGCAGTTAGTAGGAGGTCTGTATGGTGTATCGTTGGGCAGATGCTTTTTTGGAGAGTCTATGTTTAGCTATGAGAGTAACGCTTCTAAGACAGGCTTCATTACTTTAGTTCAAAAACTGCTCGCACATGATTTTAAACTGATTGATTGCCAAGTACACACCCAACACCTTGAGAGTCTGGGGGCGGTACATATCTCAAGAGAAGAATTTATCAACACTGTCAAAGATGCTTTGCAGTATCCCACTCAAATCGGTAATTGGCAAGAATGGCTTGCCGCTTAATGCCCAGAAAGTTCACTCCGTTTTCTTTTCGGTTGGTATCTTGAAGGCTGTTGGCTCAAATGTTAGGCAGTCAGTTGTTTCCGTTCAGTAAAAAAGATATAGGTAAGATAAGTTGAAAAAAGACCTAAGTTAATCAGAAAACGTAGCCAGAAATTATCATAAGTGATTTGAAAACTGGAAAAAATCAAGATAGCTCCCAATCCAAAATGAAGCAAAGCAGCCCCTAAACGATAGGGAATGGGATAATATCGCTGCCCTATGGCATAACACGCCACACTCATCAAAAAATAAGTAAGCAATACCACCCAAGCCGAGCCTATGTAGCCCAGCAGAGGTACAAGCACAAAACTAAGTACTAGGGTAAGCAAAGCCCCTCCTGCCGAAATCCAAGTGCCAAAATGGGTCTGGTCAGTTAATTTAAACCAAATAGAAAGATTGAAATAAATCCCTAAAAAAACATTGCCCAATAGCAGCACAGGTACCACTATAAGTGCTTCGTGGAAGACAGGGTTGGGAAGGAAGACCCATTTCAAAATATCTAAATTAAGGCTCACCCCTAGCCAAATCAAGACAGACACTACCACAAAATAGTGCATCACCTTGGCAAACAAAGCAGGTGCTTGGCGGTCTTGTGCCTGCCCAAAAAAGAAAGGCTCAGCAGCATAGCGAAAAGCTTGTATGGCTAAATTGGTAAAAATGGCAAGTTTGGCGCAAGCACCATACATGCCCACTATCTCTGTGTTGGTTTTGCCTTCATAAAACCCCTCAGGCAAAAGGTATTGAAGCAAAATTTTATCAAACATTTGATTGACCATACCCGCCAAGCCCATCAGCATAATAGGATAGGCATAGACCAAAACAGTATGCATCTTTGCACTATCAAAAGTAAACTTAAAGTCAAACAAGGTACGGTATAGTAGCAAAAATACAAAGCCGTTGGCTATCAGGTTGGCAAGAAAAACATAGCCTATGCCTATACTTGGGTCGTAAAAAGTGGCAATGCCTGCTTGCAAACTAGGCAACCAATGCCCTTCAAAAATCTGCCGACAAACAATCAGGAAAAACACATTTAAAAATACTGTTAGCCCGATGTTGGCAAGTTTGGTGAAAACAAAAAACTTTGCCTTATGCTCGTGTCGCAGCCTTGCATAGGGTATGGCAAGTAGCGTATCTATACTCACTATCAGTATTAATACTTGAAAAATAGCAGTACGCTCGGGAAAGCCCAGCCAATCCACAATCAATGGGGCAAAAGCCAGCCCTAGCCCCCCAAGCACTGCCGTGCTGATAAGTACTTGGCTGAAAATAATGTTGTAAATCTTTTGTGCATCTTCGCGAGAGGCAAAACGAAAGTAGGCTGTTTCTAGCCCATAGGTAAAGAGAATATTTAAGAAAGCCGCAAAAGCAAAGAAGAGGGTTAGTACACCATATTCACTCCTAGAAAAGCCAAAAGCAATACTGGCGTGGATAGGCACTAGCACATAGTTGAGCAGTCTGCCCAAAATGCTACTCAAGCCATAAAGTGCAGTTTCGCCTGCTAGTTTCTTCAATAGACTCATACTCCAAAATTAGAGATTATTGTCTTATTTTGAGGTGTATTGCAAGCTATTTTTCAAAAGATAAAATTGCTTTTGAATACTAATCTTAGCTGCTGAACTGAAACTTTTGTAATACTTCAAGCGACACATATTTCAGGGCTGCTTCGTGGGTTGCTTCTAAGAGGATGGGCGGAGCTACTCCAGCATGGTAGGCTTCTAGCCAACGCGAGATACACAAGCACCAACGGTCGCCAGGGCGTAAGCCTGGAAAACGGTATTGTGGAACAGGTGTGCTGAGGTCGTTGCCACGAGATTGTGTAAAAGCCAAGAACTCTTCGGTAACTTGAGCACAAACTATGTGCGTACCTACATCTTCAGTGCCTGTTTCGCAGCAGCCATCACGGTAAAAGCCTGTCATTGGGTTGGTAGAGCAGACCTGGAGGGTAGTGCCTAATACATTTTTTGCTTCGGTCATGTTGTAGCGTGTTTTTATGTTTATCAGTGTTTTTATTATCTACATAAATCTTTGTAAATGGCTTTTGGTTCAAGTTTGGGAAGTATTTTTATTCTTGAATTAAAGATTACTTTTTCCAATCGCAACAAACTATGTACCTTTGTATCAAAGAAAAATCAAACTACCTAACTCAAAAATGCTTTTTACAATATGAAACCCTTAAAAGGTTTAGATGCAGCTTTTTTGTACTTAGAAACTGAAGAAACCCCCATGCACTTGGCAGGTTTCTACATATTATCTCCCTCGGAAGATGGAAAAGTATTTGATGCCGCAGCTTTTAGTGCATTTGTGCAAAGTCGCCTTCAAGTAGCAAGTATTTTCAGACAGAAAATTGTGCCTGCCCCCCTTGCCCTTGCACACCCCTGCTGGGTAGAAGACGAAAATTTTGATTTAGAAAATCATCTTTTTCATGTGGCAGTGCCTAGCCCACATACTGAGGCAGCATTGAGAGAACTTGCCCAAAAACTATATCAAAAAAAACTCAATAGAAATCGCCCCCTATGGGAGATGTATTTTATAGAAGGATTACAACTCACGGGCTTTCCGCCTGACTCGGTGGGGGTGCTAGTAAAAATACACCATGCTGCCATAGATGGTGGCTCAGGTGCTGAAATTCTAGCTACTTTTTTTGATATTACCCCCACGCCACGCCCTATGCCCCAAGACACTTGGCAACCTGAAAAAGCACCCAAGGGCTGGCAAATAGCACAGCAGGGTTTGATTACCTCTTTTTGGACCAAACCGCTTGCCCTAAACTTGTTTTGGTGGGAAACTTTACAAAAATCTTGGTTTACGCAACTCAATGCAGCACAGCAACAACTCAATCCGCCACGCCCACTTATGTCTGCGCCTAAGTGCATTTTCAATGAAAAAGTGTCTTCTAGTAGAGTTTTTGATGGCATAAGCCTAGCACTTAGCGATTTTAAATACATCAAAAATAAACTTTTAGGTACTACTATCAATGATGTAGTTTTGGCAATCTGTGCAGGGGCATTGCGAAATTATCTACTTGAGCGCAGCGCATTGCCCAATGAACCCTTGGTAGCCATGTGTCCTAAATCTGTACGTGTCCCTAGCGAAGCAGGCACATTAGGCAATAAAGTATCTGCCATGCTAGTAAGCCTAGCTACTGACCAAGACAATGCTTTGCAGCGTTTACTCACCATTCACCGAAATACACAGGCTGCCAAAGTGCATAGCAATGCACTAGGCATAGATGAACTCATCAACTTAACTCCATCAGGCTTGACCTCTGCCTTGGCACATCTCTACCAATACCTGAAAATAGCCGAATTACATACACCATTTTGCAATCTTACCATTACCAATATGGTAGGTCCTCCGAAGACACTTTATATGAATGGCATGCAAATGCTAAGACATTACGGTCTAGGACCTATCACGCACGGAATGGGTTTGATTGTGCCTGTGTTTAGCTATGATGGTCAGGTACTTATTTCGGCAGTAAGCTGCCCTAAGATGATGCCTGATGTGAGTCATTTTCTGGAATTGATTGCCGAAGAACTTACTCTACTTAAAACACAACTCAGCAAACTCGAAAAGATACAAGACAATGAGAGAACCAATGACTAAAAAACAGAAAAGCACAAAATCTCGATAGTCAAAGTTTTAACCTCTAACTAGCCACTCACTACAAGTACAGCAATATTTTAGAATTGATAGATTTTTTATAGCTTGTATTTCAAAATAGCACTTTTATCAAGGAATAAGCCTATCTTTGTGTATAAAAAGTACAAAAAAGTTGAGGCAAGTAAAGCAATTTTAGCATTACAGGCTTTGGCAGAATAGAATGGTCTTACATAATAATTTTATCAAAATGATTATTGGCGTTCCAAAAGAAGTTAAGAATAATGAAAATCGTGTAGCACTTACTCCCGCAGGTGTTGCCGAAATGAAAAAAGCAGGGCATACGGTTTTTGTCCAAATACAAGCGGGGTTAGGCAGTGGCTTCACAGACGAGGCATACACGCAAGCAGGCGCAGAGCTACTCCCTAGCATAGAAGCAGTCTATGAAAAAGCCGAGATGATTATCAAAGTAAAAGAACCTATTGAGCTTGAATACAGCCTCATCAAAGAAAATCAATTACTTTTTACCTATTTTCACTTTGCTTCCTCTGAACAACTTACGCGTGCCATGATTGAGCGAAAAACCATCTGCCTTGCTTATGAAACCGTAGAAATGCCCGATAGAAGCCTTCCTTTGCTTGTGCCAATGTCTGAGGTAGCAGGCAGAATGGCAATTCAGCAAGGGGCAAAATATTTAGAGAAACCACTCAAAGGGCGTGGTATTTTGCTAGGAGGCGTGCCAGGTGTGAAACCTGCCCACGTTGTGGTGCTGGGTGGTGGTGTGGTAGGAACACAAGCTGCAAAAATGGCTGCGGGCTTAGGAGCTAATGTAACCATTTTAGATGTAAGCCTTCCTAGATTGCGCTACCTTGCCGATATTATGCCCGCCAATGTGGAAACGCTGATGTCTAACCACTATGCCATTAAAGAAGCTATACAAACGGCCGATTTGGTAATAGGAGCAGTGCTAATTCCAGGTGCTAAAGCACCACACTTGGTAACACGCGACATGCTCAAACTCATGCGTCCAGGAGCAGTGGTAGTTGATGTAGCAGTCGACCAAGGTGGTTGTATAGAGACTTGCCAACCTACAACCCACGAAAACCCTACGTATATTATTGATGAGATTGTGCATTATTGCGTAGCCAATATGCCTGGTGCCGTGCCATATACTTCTACCCTTGCGCTCACCAATGCCACGCTGCCTTATGCCATGCAGTTGATAAACAAAGGCTGGGAAAAAGCTTGCAAAGAAAATGCACAACTTCGCCTTGGGCTAAACATCATCAAAGGTACAGTGGTTTATAAAAATGTAGCAGAGGCTTTTGGGTTAGATTATACGCCTGTAGCGCAATTAATTGAATAGATAATCCTTATGATGCGATACAAATTACTCGGAAAAACAGGGCTTAAAGTGAGTGAACTTTGCTTAGGAGCTATGACTTTTGGCGAAGAATGGGGCAACGGTGCTGACAAAACTGAAAGCAAAAAAATGTTTGATGCTTTTACGGCATTGGGGGGTAATTTTATTGATACTGCCAACCGCTATACCGAAGGCACAAGTGAATGTTTTTTGGGTGATTTCATTGCCCACGACAGAGACGCTTTTGTGGTAGCTACTAAATATACACTCTACGACCGAACAGATGACCTTAACGCCTCAGGCAATAGCCGAAAAAACCTTATGCGCTCTGTGGAAGGAAGCCTCAAAAGACTCAATACTGAGTATATTGATTTGCTTTGGCTGCACGCCTGGGATTTCACCACACCCGTAGAAGAAGTGATGAGAGGACTTGATGACCTCGTGCGTGCCGGTAAAGTGCATTATATTGGCATCTCTGATACTCCGGCTTGGATTGTGGCAAAAGCAAATACCTTGGCACAATTGCGTGGCTGGGCATCTTTTGCAGCATTACAGATTGAGTACAGCCTCATAGAGCGTACTCCTGAGCGCGAGCTACTACCTATGGCTAGAGATTTTGGTATGGCGATTACGCCTTGGTCACCACTAGGGGCAGGTATTCTGACTGGTAAATACAACGAAGGAATGATTGAGGGAGCAAGGCTTTCTGAGAAAAGTGTAAAATTCAATGAGCATAATTTAGAGATTGCACGAGAGGTGGCAAAAGTAGCTCAAGAATTAGGTGTAAAACCACTACAAGTGGCCCTCAAATGGCTTATGCAACAAGACCCACAAGTTATCCCGATTGTAGGTGCAAGAAATTCTACACAATTGCAAGACTCATTGGATTGCACGCAGGTAAACCTGTCAGCAGTGCAACTCAACAGACTTAATGAGGTGAGTAAAATATCACTTGGTTTTCCGCACGAGTTCTTGGCTTCTCCCAATGTGAAACGCATTGCTTTTGGTGGAAATTACGAAAAAATTGATTGTTGATATTTAACTTTAATATCTCAAAACTAA
This sequence comes from uncultured Cytophagaceae bacterium, assembly GCA_964480455.1. Lineage (GTDB taxonomy): Bacteria > Bacteroidota > Bacteroidia > Cytophagales > Microscillaceae > JAABSX01. The sequence goes on along the minus strand of CAYZQI010000034.1, from coordinate 12,211 downwards.
AGAAATCAGAAGGTGTCTGAAAACTAAATTGCTTAGAATCAATAACTTGTTTAGCCTAGATTTTAGAAAATAGCAAGAACATTGAATAGTTTTTGCTATTTTTTTGTTGAATGTATAGCTCCCAACTTACATTCACCAAACTACACGTGTAAACTTTACACTTAAATTGTAAGTAAAAAGCAAAGGTTGTCCATCTTGTAAAGGCAACGGTTCAATACAATCAATTTTTATCTTACCTGAAGCAATATGATACCTATTATAAAATATTTGAGTGTTTTTTTTGTCGGCATGTTCAAGTTTTTCATTGCTCCTTTTACGGGCTTTGGGCTAGGGCTGGGCTTTTTAGAAACCTACATTTGTACTGTGGCAGGTATGATGCTGAGTGTAGTGTTATTTGCTTATTTGGGGAAGTATGCAAAAAATAAATTGAGCAAAATGTTTTCCAAGAAGCGAAAGTTGTTTAGCCCTTACAACCGCCGTCTGGTACAGATATGGCAAAAATATGGTATGTGGGGCGTAGCATTGCTTACCCCCATTTTGTTTTCTCCCATTGTAGGCACTTTGATTGCAAGTAGCTTTGGTGAATCGCCACTTAGAATTATTTACTATATGTTCATTAGTGCTTCATTTTGGGGCATGGTCTTATTGAGTGCTTTGCACGGATTTAGTCAATATTTTTTCTAGCTCTTTTCTTCTTGAGTTGCTGTTGAGTGGTATGGCTATGAGCGTTTTACACTAGATTCGTAAGCCTGTGTATTGATTTTTACTACTTTAATTTTCTTTTTACTCACAGACATAATGGTAAATAAAAAGTTACCATAGCTTACTTCCTCGTTCAGCAAAGGAAACCTTGAAAACAATTCAAGCATCAGCCCACCCAGTGATTTGCTCTCTCCACGTACCTCATCAAAATAATCAGTATTGACTTTCAAGACCTTGCATACATCGTTGAGCGGTATTTTGCCTTCAAACAGGTAGTTGGTATCGTCAAGGCGTGTGTACATCAATGCTTCATCATCTTCATCAAACTCATCATTGATTTCACCCACTATTTGTTCTATGATGTCTTCTAAGGTAACTAGCCCCGCAGTGCCCCCATATTCGTCTACTACTATGGCGAGGTGCACGTGTTTTTCTTGGAAGTCGCGCAGGAGTTTATCTATTTTTTTGGTTTTTGGTACAAAAAAGCGACCGCGCAAGAGTTTGTTCCATTTAAAAGTATCTTGTGCATCTAAAAAAGGCAGCAAATCTTTTACATAAATGATTCCTTCTATCTTGTCTATGGTATCTCTATAGATTGGGATACGGGAGTAGCCATTTTCTTGTACTTTGGCGAGCATATCTCTGAAAGACAGGTTGATGTCTAAGGCAATGATTTCGTGCCTCGAGGTCATGATTTCTTGCACTGTAGTAGAGCTAAAATTGACAATACCTTTCAAGATTTCTTTTTCTTTATCAGCGTTTTCACCTTGAATGGGCATTTCATCTATAAACTCAGGCAACTCCTCGAGGTGAATTTTGTAGCCTTTTTTCTCAATGCGTTTTTCTACAACATTACTAATACTGACAAGGACTAATGATAGCGGTTTAAAAATAAAATAGCCAAACTCTATCAAGAATACTGTATTTCTGATAAAAGAGCGGTTGTACTGTGAGGCATACACCTTGGGCAGTAGCTCACCAAAAAACAAAAGTAATACCGTGATGATAAGCGTCAATGAAAGAATCACTATGCCCTCAGGGTTTTTGGTCTCGAATATTTCCCAAGTTATAAAAGTAGCAATTGTAACAAGCGTAATATTAACTAAGTTGTTGAATATCAATATGGTAGCTAATAGCATTTGAGGCTTCTCAAGTAGCATTACTGCTTTATGCTCAGCACGGCTGTCGCTGTTTTTACAATCCTGTAAGTCTTCACTGGTGAGTGAGAAGAGGGCTATTTCCGACCCCGAAATCATGGCAGAGAGTACTAGCAATACGACCAGTATCAGTGCATTGAAGGCATAAAAAGCTAGCCCATTTGTAGTACCCAATAAAAGAAGTATCCTCAAAAAACTATCCGGTTCTGCGCCTGTGTCCAACGTTATTTAGTTTAATGAAAAAATTAAAACGGTAAGTCATCTTCGGGCGTATCTTGTATTGGCACTTGGGGCTCGTTAAGCTGCGTGCTGTTATTGTTGTCATTTGATGTGTTGTTTTGTATATTGGTCCCTGTTGCACTACTTGCCGAGCCAAGCAGTGTAAGTTGCTGACCGCTTATCTCGAGGGAGGTACGTGTTTTGCCTTCTCTGTCTTGGTATTCTTGTGTACTGAGTCTTCCTTCCACAAATACTTGGTCGCCTTGTTTGAGGTATTTTTCTGCTACTTCGGCTGTATTTCCCCAAAAACTTACCCTAAACCATTGGGTGCGCTCTACCTTTGTGCCGTCTGTTTTGGTGTAGTTGTCATTGACGGCTACCGAGAAGTTGGTAACCTTTCTACCTTGATATTCTCTTGTTTCTGGATTTCTTCCTAGATGACCGATAATGGTGATTTTATTGTAACTAGCCATAATTTTAGAGGGTTTAGAATGATTCTACAAAATTGAACATAAAGCTAATCAAAAAAAATATTTTTCCAAATAATTATGGATTAAAATTGGTTTGGGAAGTGCTTTAATTTCTGCAATGCTATAAAAATGCAGCATAGGGAGGTATTCTTTAATGCGTGCGCTTTGATTGGTTTCTACTTGCCAAAAGCGTGCTTGTATGATTTGGTGCGTAAGTATATGCCTAAAATAAGGCGATTGCTGTCTCAAAATAAGCTGTGGCTTCACCTCGGGAGGGAGTTTATAGAGGGCATCTTCAAATGGAATGTCATTTTCTTCTTCTTGTAGGTAAAAGTCGTACAAGCCTTCCCAGATACCTTCGTTGTTGCGCAGGCGAAGAGCTATTTTTTGGTCCTGCATCAACACCCAGTAGTTAAAAAAGCGTTCTTTTTGATTGATTTTTTTGTTTTTTACGGGCAGCACTGCTATTTTGTCGGTCGCAAAGGCAACACAATCTGCTTGTAATGGGCAATACATACAATTGGGTTTTTTTGGGCTGCATTGCATTGCGCCAAATTCCATCAAGGCTTGGTTGTAGAGTGCTGATTGCCCAACAGGAAGTAGCGACTGCGCCAAGGCTGAAAATTCTTTTTGCCCCTCTCCTGTGGATATGTCTGTATAAACTCCAAAATAACGCGCAAGCAGTCTAAATACATTGCCATCTAGCACGGCTACATCTTCTCCAAAAGCAAAAGAAGCAATGGCTGCAGCGGTATATTTGCCTACACCCTTGAGGGTAAGCAGTTCTTTGTAGGTATTCGGAAATTTTCCCTTGAGTTGTTCTTGAATAAACTTCGCCGTGTGGTGCATATTTCTTGCACGGCTATAATAGCCTAAGCCTTGCCAGAGCCTCAGTATCTCTTGTATGTCGGCACGTGCAAAATCAGCAAGCGTAGGATAGGCTTCAATGAATTTTTCATAGTAAGGTAAGCCCTGCTTGACACGTGTCTGTTGTAGAATAATCTCAGAAAGCCAAATTTTGTAAGGGTCTCTTGTAGCTCGCCAAGGGAGTTCTCTATGAAAGGTCTTGTACCAAGCAATAATTTGAGCAGTAAAATGACTGAGAGGAAGATGCGTTTTGATAATTGCCATAGGACTGCAAAACTAATTGTAAAGCCAAAGTTTTGCAAACTAATCCTCAAAAGTAGAGTTATACCTAGCTTTGGCAAGCAAAATAGAAATAAAAGTAGATTAATTTTATTTTTTTTAGTTAAAATACTTTCAAAATAGAAAATCAAAATTTAGCTTTGCATAACTTAACCTAATGGTTATTAGCACATTATAGATTGTTTTCAAGATTTAAACCCTTACACAAGTGACAAAAGCGGAGGTAATTGCTGCAATAGTAGAGCAAACAGAAGTAAATAAAGAAGACGTTCAAAAAACAGTTGAGGCTTTTTTTGGTGTCATACAAGCGTCCATGGAGAAAGGTGAAAATATCTATGTGCGAGGCTTTGGGAGTTTTATCAACAAAAAAAGAGCAAAGAAAATAGCTCGTAATATTTCAAAGAATACCTCTATTGAGATTGCGGCACACTATGTGCCGAGTTTCAAGCCTGCTAAAAGTTTCATCAAAAAAGTTAAAGAAAGCAGTGTGCTGACTGAACGCCTTGAAGAGGAAGAAAACATGCAAACCAAAGTAGAAGATTAGCCAAATAGCTGTAGTAGATGTAAGTAGCAAGGTGGCAAGTAGTATTACTGATAAAATCTATCTTTCAATGAGTGAATGAATCAACAACACTCATTTTTTGTTAAAAGACTATATCATTAAATTTAATATGCGAATAGGTCAAGTTATACTTTCAGTTGTAGTTTTATTCATCATTTTAGGGATGTTTATGTTGCCCAAAGTAGTAGTAAGCAATGAAGGCAAGACGCTTGGTACGCAGGCCTCTCCTAAAAAAGAGGTAAATCCAATGCCTGATGCGCACCAGCAAAAATTACCCAAAGAAATACAAACGACACTAGACAGACTTAAAAACCTTTTGAGCCTAGAGGAAAATCCACAAAATAGTGTTATCTTTGCAGACTCAATTGTAAATATTTACAAGCAGGTGAGCCAATATGATAGTGCAGCACACTACGCCGAGTTTGCGGTATTGCGCTATCCTAAAGATATGAGAGCAATAGAAAAAGCAGCCGATGCTTACTATGAGGCTTTTAATTTTTATGGAATCATCAGTCAAGAAAAAGCAAAAAAATATGGAGAAACAGCTAAGCAGTATTTGGAAACACTACTTGCTGAAAATCCAAAAAATTATAATGCAAAAACAAAACTAGCCATTACGCTCGTAGCTTCTACTAATCCAATGCAGGGAATAGTCATGCTAAAACAAATAGTAGAAGAAGACCCAAAAAATGAAATTGCCTTGCTGAATTTAGGGCTTTTTTCAATGCAATCGGGTCAATACGAAAAAGCAGTAGATAGGTTTAAAACATTAGTTTCAGCCAATCCTGAAAACGGAGAGGCAAAAATATTTTTAGGGCAAAGTTATGCCGAAATGGGGCAAACCCAAGATGCTAAGGAGATTTTTGAAGAAATTATAAAACAAAGCCCTGATTCTCTGTTGCGCGTGGCTGCTAAGGAGTATTTATCTCAGTTAAAGTAAAATTTATTATCAAATTCTAAACTTTTTAATTTATGCCTTGCGGAAAAAAAAGAAAACGCCACAAAATTTCTACTCACAAACGTAAAAAGCGTTTGAGAAAGAATCGCCACAAGAAGAAATAGCTTTCTTCTTAGTAGGTAAAACATTATGTTTTGGGTAGCCTGTATAAGCGTGCATAATTAGCACATACGACTGCCCAAAGCACTAAGATATACTTAAAATGTAGTGTTGCTGATGTAATCTACTTGATAGTATCTCTGCTTGCTAGTCTAAATTTTTTTTATTCAAAAACTTTTAGAAATTCTTAGTAATTGGGTAGCAGGCAAAAAGTATCAAATCAGTATTAAATAAAAGATTGTTGTTTATCATTTTTTAGTATTTATCAAATAAGCATACTCTGCTTACACAAAAAAATACATAACGCTCTTTTAATCGTGTCTTCATCTAAGGCAAATGCTAAAAGAGCTATTAAAAAATTGGTGAAATTCTACAAAGGATACCAACACCAAGTCAATCCTTCTCCTATTGTCTGACAATCTATTTTTGACTGATTTAACTTACTATATCAAAAAAAATTACTTCAAAGAAAAATAATAACTATTGTAATCTTGTTCAAGTTTGATTATAATTTTTCACAGAAGTAGTATAATAAATTAGCTGTTGCCACAAGATGTGTCAAAATTAGTTGGTTTATTTTTTCTGAATAAGATTTACATGAATAGGCAATGTGTCAAATGTGCTAAAAAACTGTTAGGTATTTTTGTCCATCTCAAAAAAACAGTTATTGCCATTGTGAATACTTCTAAAAGTGCTTTGCACAGTCTTTTCATGCTATTTCGCACAGTAAGTACCCTCTTTTTGCATACCCTACCTGTTTGTTAAATGTAAAAATATCATAAATGTGATTGTATTTTGAGCAACGAATTAGCAATTAGTTCTGCCTCCAAATCCGACCGAATTGTATTGCTGCAAGATAAAAAAATTGTAGAATACCACGAAGAGTACCATAATACTGATTTTACGGTTGGTGATATATACCTTGGAATTGTAAAAAAAGTAGCCCCTGGGCTCAATGCCGTATTTGTAGATATTGGCTACGAAAAAGATGCTTTTTTGCACTATCACGATTTGGGACCCAACTTCAACTCGCTTAATAAATTCGCACGAATTGTATTGGCGAAAAAGAACATCTCTTATCGCTTGAAAGATTATCGCTTGTTGCCAGAAATAGACAAACTAGGCAAAGTAAGCCAGTTGTTTAGCCGTAATAACCAAATCTTGGTACAGGTCATCAAAGAACCTATCTCTACCAAAGGCCCCAGGCTTTCTTGTGAGATTTCTATTGCGGGGCGTTATGTGGTGCTTGTACCTTTTAGTAATACCATTAATGTATCTAAAAAAATCACAAGCAAAGAAGAAAGAAACCGCCTCATCAGACTGGTTTCGTCTATCAAACCTCAGAACTTTGGGGTCATTGTACGCACCAATGCCGAAGGTGTACAAGGTGCCGATTTAGACAAAGACATGCAAAGCCTCGTAGATAAATGGGAAGAAGGAATGAAAAGACTCAGAGCTGCTAAGCCTCGCGACCGCATCATTGGGGAAATGAACCGTGCTTCTTCTATTTTGAGGGATTTACTCAACGATAACTTTGACAGCATCACTGTTGATGACCGTGTGGTCTATGACGAAGTTCGTTCTTATATCAAAAGTATCTCTCCCGACCACGAGAAAATGGTCAAACTGCACAATGGAAAAGCTAAGTTATTTGAGAGTATGGGTATAGAAAAACAACTCAAATCGCTCTTCGGACAGTCAGTTAGTTTACCCAACGGAGGATACCTCATCATAGAACACACAGAGGCACTGCACGTGATAGATGTGAACTCAGGCAATAAATCTAATAGTGAACAGGACCAAGAAAGCACTGCCTTTAAGGTAAATATGGAATCTGCCATAGAGATTGCCCGTCAGTTGCGTATCCGTGATATGGGTGGGATTATTATTGTTGATTTTATAGACATGCGCTCCAATGAGCATAAGCACCAGCTCTTCCAATGTATGCGTGAGGAAATGAAGAAAGACCGCTCCAAATCTACGGTGTTGCCACTCACTAAGTTTGGATTGATGCAGATTACACGCCAGCGTGTACGCCCTGAGCTAAACATTACTACACGTGAAACTTGTCCTTCTTGCAATGGCTCAGGAAAAATTACAGCAAGTATCTTGATTTCTGATGAGATAGAAAATAACTTAGATTACCTCATCACAAAGCAAAATGCAAGACACTTAAGCATCACCTTACACCCTTACTTGCATGCCTACTTTACCAGAGGTCTTTTTAGTAAGCAAAGAAGGTGGTTTTTTAAGTATGGCAGATGGGTGCGCATCATTGTTGATTCTTCATTGCCTCTGGGTGCGTTTATGTTTAGTGATAAGCATGGAGATGAGATAGAGCTAAATATTTCTTCTAATGCCGATACACTGCACGAAATAGAGCCTGATACAGAAAAAAAGGCAGTGGCATAACTACGCTACGGTAATTATTGTAAAAGGCTTGCCATAAATTATATGGCAAGCCTTTCTGGGTTAATTCATACGTCATCAAGTTCAATATTGCCCAGTGGCAAGCATCACCAAAGTACATGCCTCGAGTGCCTCTATGCCTTGCTTTTGAGCGAGCATTGCGAGTTCTTGATTCTCTGTACCCGGGTTGAAAATAATGCGCTTAGGCTTAAGCTCGAGCAGATACGCATACCATTCAGGCTGGCGCTTAGGCCCTATGTAGAGCGTAACGGTATCAATGGCTTCTTGCTCAAGATTGGGTTTGCCTGTCAGTATATTTTTGCCTAGTACTTGCCCTTCTTTAATACCTAGTAGCACAAAATCATGTTTGTATTTGTGTAGGTCTTGCGCCACAATGTAGGCATATCGGTCAGGATTGGTGCTTGCACCCAGAATGAGTGTTTTTTTCATTTTATAAATCGGATAATAGTATTAAATTTGTAAAAACATAGGCAAAGATAGTATATGGATTTTCTGGCGGAAACGTTAGATGCAAAACGGCTAATCCTAAGTATTATCTTTCCTTTTGACCTCAAACACGGTTTGTTTGCTCAATAGTTCAAGCCATAAAAAATAGATTGTCTGACAATTTTTGTGATAAGCCTGCAGCGGCGAGCTTTAGCCTGCCGCCCTAGCCATTCAAACAGACTAAAGTCTGTTTTACAGCACTGTTTCTACAAAAATTGTCAGAGAACCAAAAAATACGGCTACTACACAGACAAAAAAATTAACTTCTACTTACTCAACAACTAAAAAACAATCAATCTTGGTTCTGTCATTTCTTCCATGGCATACTTCAGCCCTTCGCGCCCAAAGCCTGAGTCTTTTACGCCTCCGTAGGGCATATTGTCTATGCGATAGCCTGGCACACTATTGATGATGATGCCCCCTACCTCGAGGGTATCCAAGGCAAGTTTAATATGGTCTATATCTTGCGTATAGATGCCTACTTGCAAACCATACTTGGAGTCGTTGACTGTCTGGAGTGCTTCTTCATAATTTTTTACTTTTTGCATTACTGCAATGGGAGCAAATACTTCTTCTTGTACTACTTTGCTTTCTTTGTGTGCATTTTCTAGCAAAGTAGCTGCATATAAGTTGTTTTCTTCTGATAGCACTTCGGCACCTACCAGAGAAGTTGCCCCTTCAGAAATAGCCTCTTTTACCCAGTTTCTTACACGTTCAAGGTTGGCTTTATCAATCAAACTTCCGTTGATACAGCCTGCTTCTGCGGGGTTGCCCTGTGGTAACTTTTTGATTTCTTCTACCAATAAGCCTTTGAAAGCTTCATAAACCTCCTCAAGCACGATAATTCTTTGTGTAGAGATACAAATTTGCCCAGCATACAAATAAGCTCCTTTGGCTACTGTGGGCGCTACCTTGGCAAGGTTGGCAGTTTTATCTATGATGACGGCTGCATTGCCTCCTAGCTCGAGGGCTACTTTTTTCTTCCTGGCTTGGCTTTTCAGGTACCAGCCTACTTTGGCACTTCCCGTGAAGGAAAGCATTTTAGGACGTTCGTCTTTCACCATAAGTTCGGCTACGGCTACATCACACGCCAGCACATTTACTACTCCAGCAGGGTACCCTACTTCTTGGCAGAGGGCTGCAAAGGCTAGTGCCGTCAGAGGGGCTTGTGGCGGGGGTTTAAGTATAAAAGAACAGCCAACGGCAAAGGCAGGAGCTATTTTGTGTAAAGCTAAATTGAGTGGAAAATTGAAAGGTGTAATACAAGCAATAGGCCCGATAGGCACACGCTTCGTAAAAGCGGTTTTGCCTTCGCCTATGCCATAATCAATGGGTACTATCTCACCTGAAAAGCTGTATGCCTCTCTTACGGCTGCCTCGAGGGTAGTCAAGCCGCGCGCTACCTCTACTTCGGCATATTTTCTGGGTTTGCCTGCCTCTGCTATGATAAGTTCTACAAAAGCATCTGCATTTTTGGCAAGGGCATCTCTCAATTTCTGTAGATGCTCGGCACGTTTGCCCGCCGACCAATGCCTTAGGGTTTCAAAACCTTCTACTGAGGCTTGAAGGGCCTCTTCCATTTGTGTGCTGTCTGCCAATTGTAGAGTTGCTATGGCTTGTTGGGTATATTTTTCTACTACTGTGAGTGTTTCATTGGATTTACCTGTTTGCCAAGTATTATTGATGAAGTACTGTGTTTTGAGAATACTTTTAAATTTTGTTTGGTCAAGCATAATCTTTAAATTTTATATTGCGTGTGTCTTAATTTGCAATTTTCAAGAAAATATCAAGCACTGTATTGACAATGGTAAGCAATATGCTGAATGCCAGTGCCCATACGCCTGTAAAAAACCAATCGCCATATATCTGAAAGCCTGGGATTAACTCTTTGACCAAAAGCACTATGGCAATATTCGCAATGACTGGAAAAAAACCCAAAGTCATCAAAGTCAATGGAAAAGTAAAAATCTTTAAAATGGGTTTGATAAAGGTATTGATGAAAGCAAACAACAGCCCTACAATGATGCCATCAGGCACAGTTTCAAAGGCAATACCGTCTAAAAGGTGGTCTGTAATGAATACTGCTGCCACAAAAAATAGCAAGCGCAAGATAATATTTTGCATTGTTTTATAAATTTGTACTCTACAAAGATACATTATTTTTTGAAAAATAGCAGTGCTAGGCTGATTTGCACAAGCAAAGCTAACAAAGGAAGTTTTTAATGGTTAAAGCTCAAGCCACTTGGCAGAATGTACCAAACTTAATTTTAAATAGTAATTTAGGGAAGCAAGAAAGACAAAGATAGATAGTAAAAAATAACACATTTAAAACAAATAAAATGACAAAATTAGACTGGATTACGGTAAAAGAATACCAAGACATCACCTATAAAAAACTCGATGGCGTAGCACGCATTGCCTTTAACCGCCCTGAGCTACGCAACGCCTTCCGCCCCAAAACTGTTTTTGAACTTTATGAAGCTCTGCTTGATGCACGCGAAGACAACAGCATAGGGGTAATATTGCTCACAGGCGAGGGTCCCTCACCCAAAGATGGTAAATATGCCTTCTGCTCGGGAGGCGACCAAAATGTGCGTGATACCTTGGGCTACAAAGGGGAAGATGGTATAGCAAGGCTAAATATCCTAGAAGTACAGCGGCTTATCAGGTTTATGAGCAAAGTAGTGATTGCTGTGGTGCCGGGCTGGGCTGTTGGGGGGGGGCACAGCTTGCACGTGGTCTGCGATATGACTATAGCAAGTAAAGAACATGCTATTTTTAAGCAAACTGATGCAGATGTAGCTAGTTTTGATGGAGGTTATGGTTCGGCATACCTCGCTAGGCAAGTAGGGCAAAAAAGGGCAAGGGAAATTTTTTTCTTAGGTAGAAACTATACAGCACAAGAAGCCTTTGAGATGGGCATGGTGAATGCTGTAGTGCCCCACACAGAGCTAGAAGCAACTGCTTATCAATGGGCGCAAGAGATATTGGCAAAGAGCCCTACAGCTATCAAGATGATTAAGTTTGCTTTCAACCTCGTAGATGATGGCTTGGCAGGGCAGCAAGTATTTGCAGGGGAAGCGACACGCCTTGCTTATATGACCGATGAAGCAAAAGAAGGACGTGATGCTTTCTTAGAAAAAAGAAAACCTGATTTTGATAAATTTACTAAAACAAGCAGTTAGATTATCAATCAAAATAACTGTAGCAGTAGCGCAGGGGCAGTAGTGCAAGGGCATGCCCTTGCGCTACTGCCCTTGGGCTACAATTCTTCTACACCTACTATTTGTGCTTGCGAAAAAAGTCGATTGCGAGACTGGTAGTCTCTAATCGTAATATAAAAATAAAAATAGGCAATCATTTGGGGCAGTGCAAAAAGCAAAATAAAGAAGTAAGCATTCTCGTTCCAAGTATGGGTTACAATGGGGATAATGGTCATGACGTAAGTGAGCGAACCAAAGAAGTGCCATCTACGAAGCAGCTTGATGTGTGGGTTGGGAATGGGAAAAAGCAAATAAAAAAGGCTACTCAGCATCTGGTAGATTCCTAGCGGAATCTGTAAGAACAACGCCCCGATGAGGGTGAAAAGGGCAAATGTATTGATAAGCATTACAATAGAAAGAATTGTGAAGTCTATTTTTAAGACCGTGAAAATATTTTTGTTCATAAGGGTAAGTTTTTAAGGTGATGCTCTACCTGAATAAACGGAAGGCAAATAAATAGGTTTCTAAACTTTCAATAATAATTGAAAGTTTGAGCTGTTCTTTTAATAGAAGATTTATTCACTAATGCGGCTGGCACTATTTACTTTCTGGCAAAATATTCATTTATGTATTTTATTGTATGCAAGGAATTTAGGTACAAAGATCATAACCAACAAGTGAAGTAAGAAACTCACCCAACCTGTAAATAGAATTTTGAAATGGCTTGGTAGTCCCTGATTAAAGTGTGTATGGTTTCAAACTGTTTAAAAAGTTAGCGG
>CAYZQI010000033.1:0-35654 GCA_964480455.1 uncultured Cytophagaceae bacterium | reverse complement strand
AATTTGTAATTCAACCATAAAATCTAAAAAACAAACTTTTATGACTCTAGCATTAAAAAATATTGCCGTCCTTTGCTTGTTTTATTTCTTCTCTCAAACAGCATTTGCACAACGCCCCACCCTCAAAATTGCCAAACTCAAATACAACGGCGGCGGTGATTGGTATGCCAATAAAACTTCTCTACCCAATCTGATAGCCTTTTGTAAACTCAACTTGGGTGTAAATATAGCCTCCGAAGAAGACATTGTGGAGGTAGGTAGTTCAGAAATCTATGCTTATCCTTTTGTACACATGACAGGGCACGGCAACGTAGTGTTTAGTGATGCAGAAGCTCAAAATTTACGCCGCTATCTTATTTCAGGTGGCTTTCTTCATATAGACGATAACTTTGGCTTAGATAAATTTATCCGATTGGAAATGAAAAAAGTATTTCCTGAGTTAGACTTTGTAGAATTACCTTTTTCTCACCCTATTTATCACCAGAAGTTTGACTTCCCAAATGGCTTACCCAAGATACACGAACACGAAGGCAAGCCTGCACAAGGATTTGGTATCGTCTATGAAGGACGTTTGGTTTGTTTTTACAGCTATGAGTGCGACCTTGGCAATGGCTGGGAAGACCAGTCTGTGCATAACGACCCTGAAGCAGTGAGGCAGCAAGCCCTCAGAATGGGTGCAAATATTCTTACTTTTGCTTTTACAAATTATTGAATTTGTATGGAAATCTTTGTGGTAAATCTGTAGTAGCAGGCTTTGGTTTGCTACTTTCATCTTTCTGATGATTTATTTTTGAATGTACAATTGAATGATATAGTGTAAAACACCTAATATTTCTTTTAAATCAGTATAAATCTGGGTATCTATGTAAAAGATATTCTCTTCAAAACGAAGAAATTGCCAATCTGTGCCTGTGGAAGCACAGCCATACAGAATGGGGATATTTTTCCCTTCTCTTTCATTAAAAACCTTTGCACCATAAAGCTGTGCCGCACATTGGGCAATACCATAATCCATATCTTCATCTTTCGCCTCCACTATTGAGATGATAGGAGCCTCAAGATATACTCCTTGAGGCGTTAAAGTAAAGAAAAAATCGCATTCTCCTATCAAGTCTTCTTTGGCATCAACTTCTAATGGCTCACCCGAAAAAAGAGTAATCTCTTGCTGAAATACTTTTGCCACCTCAAGTAGAATAGGAGAAACTATCCGTTCCGACTTAACTTTTTCATTTCGTAGAGGTACTAATTTTGACATTTCCAAGGTTTCTTTTAACCAAAGACTTGGTTGTACTCCCTGAACATCTTTGAACAAACTTTGCCTTCGTGCCGACAAATTAAATTTCTTAACCAGGGTTTCTATCTTCTTGAAATTACTGTATCCCATAATGCTTAGTATTTGTTCATTACTCTCAAAATCATTGTTTAGCTGGAAACCGCTCCATGGCTTTTCTGACAGTTTGCTCTATGCGTGATGCCCAAGTATCGGCAGAGTATTTTAACTCTCCGATGACCCAGCCTTGCCAGATAAGTTCAAGTGTTTTGGCATCTTTTACATCTATGATGAGCGTCATTTCTTCATAATCTCGCACATAGGTCTGGTTCATAAAAGGGTCGTTCCATCTGCTCCAGTAGCCCCACATCATAGGAGCGTTGTTGTTATAAGTTACATCTTGTCGGCTTCGGGCTTCGGTCTGAAAGCTAAAAATAAAGTCAGGACTTTTCTCTACCATTTCATATCCTTTTTCTTGTAATACTTGATTGATGGTAAAAGTTACTCTTTTCTTGGTGAGTTCGCTATTGAGCAAGGCATTGCTACGGCGTGTAAAAAGTGGGCGTATGTCTTCTCTGAAAGAGACATACTTTGCAAAGTTTACGCTGGGGTCTTGGTCTGCTCCTACTTTAAATTTGGGGCTACATGCAGCCGTCCACAAAATGAGGTTGAGTGCAATGATAATTATTTCTCGATTCATACTTTACAGTTTAGTTATGCTATTTTTGGTAAATGTACATTAAGTTTATTATTCAAGCAACTGATAACCAAATAATTACAGAGTAAATTTTCTTTTATATTTTTTAAACAGCTACCTGGCTAGTTTGGTTTGAAAGCAGATTATTATCAGAGCAGACTAAAAAAGTAAGCCATTTCCTAGCCTGTGCAACGGCTCATAGTCTTAGCTGGAGTTGAACCAGCACAAACGGGCGCATCAAGCCCGCGCGTTTACCAATTTCGCCACAAGACTATCCTTGTGTGAAACGGCGATGCATTTGACCTACACTTCATAAAAAATTTTACTTAGACACCATCAATTATTTCAACAAATGATGCTTTTTCCCTGAAAAATAATTAGATGATTTTGCATGATTAAGTAATTGATAACCAATAGTTTAATTAAGTGAAGTACGTCTATCTTTCATCAAAATTTTAGATAAAAGCCTAGCGAGTGTTTTAAAATTAGAATTATCTCGCTAAATTTGCACCTTAAATTGCAAAACTAAGCCTAGTGGTAAGGAGTGAAAAAAGAAGAAAAGTATGGACTAAACCTGATAAACCTTAAAAATAAGGAGTATCAGTATAATTTTTTAATAGAAAATGATTTTTTTGCACATTTTGAATCTTCTTTGATAGAAAATGCGCACGTAGAGGTAACTCTCAAAATGAACAAATCTGAAACCATGCTTCAGCTTTTTTTTCATTTTGAGGGAGTTGTGGAGTTGGTATGTGATAGAAGCTTAGATGCCTTTGATTATCCCTTAAACTTTGAAGAAAAAATGATTTTCAAATTTGGTGAAGAAGAAGAGGTTATCTCTGAGGAACTAGAAGTAATCTCACGCAACCGCACTTTTATAGACCTCTCCCAGTACTTTTATGAGTTTATCAACCTAGCAATCCCTATGAAAAGATTACACCCTAGGTACTGGGGTGAGCAGACCGAAGAAGAAGCAGAAAATGATGATAGTCTTGCGATGGTCTATCAATCAGGGGGAGAAGAGGCAGAAAATGAAGATGATAAAACTTACAAAGCAGACAACGATGCGCAAATGAGCGACCCAAGATGGGAAGCACTCAAAAAACTAAAAGGAAATAGTAATTAAATAATAGTCAAATCAATATCAATACAATTAAAATAAAAGTTGAGTTATGGCACATCCAAAACGAAAAATATCCAAAACACGCCGCGACAAAAGACGCACACACCACAAAGCCGTAGAACGCCCTATCACTGTATGTAGCCAAACAGGTGAAGCACATATCTATCATCATGCATACCTCTCTGATGGAGATTTGTACTACAAAGGCAAAAAAATAGTAGAAGGATTTAAACCCATTGGATAATCTTTTGTAGATTTACGCCAAATTTTAAACCCCACTAAACTATGAAAATTGCATTAGATGCTATGGGAGGCGATTTTGCTCCCCAAGCAGTTGTTGAAGGAGCTTTGCTGGCTGCCAAAGAGGTAAATGAAGCAACAAAAATCATTCTGATAGGACACACAGAAGCCATCAATGCTTGCTTGCCCGAAGGTAGTACACTACCTGCTAATGTTGAAGTAGTACACGCAGAAGAAAAAATAGAGATGGGCGAACACCCCCTCAAAGCACTTTCCAACAAACCTAAGTCAAGTATCTCAGTGGGGTATGCTTTGCTAAAGAAAAAGGAAATAGACATCTTCTGCAGTGCAGGCAATACAGGAGCTATGCTGGTGGGTGCCATGTTTAGTGTAAAGCTAGACCAAGTAACGCGTCCAGCTATTATGAGTTATGTGCCGCAATTATCTGGCAAAAAAACTGTTATGCTTGATGTGGGCGCAAATACCGACTGTAAGCCTGAGACCCTGAACCAATTTGGAGAGATGGGTAGTATCTACTACAAACATCTATTTCAGGAAGATAAACCAAAAGTAGCCCTCATCAATCTAGGCGAAGAAGCCACCAAAGGCAACTTACACGCACAAGCCGCTTACAAGCTACTGGCAGCCAACGAAAAAATCAATTTTGTAGGAAATATAGAAGGCAGAGATTTATTTGCCGACAAAGCAAACGTACTTGTCTGTGATGGCTATGTAGGTAATGTCATTATTAAAATGGCAGAGTCTTACTATGAAATTCTCAAAGACATGAACTTCTTTAACCCCTTCTTCGAGAACTTTAATATAGAATCGGTAGGAGGAAGCCCCATCTTAGGAATAGATGCAAACGTGATGATAGCACACGGCATTTCTAATGCTCAAACCATCAAAAATTTAGTTTTTATGGCGCAACACCTTGCAGAAGCACAAATCATTAGCAAGTTAAAAGCCGCTTTGAGTGCTTAAACAATTAAAAAGATAAAGTACTAGACCATTAATTATTTGAAATAAAGTAGTAAAAATATGTCGAAAATCCAAGCAGCAATCACAGGTGTAGGAAGCTACCTACCCGATTATATACTCAGCAATGCAGAGCTAGAAAAAATGGTAGATACTACCGACGCTTGGATTACTAGCCGAACGGGTATCAAAGAAAGACGGATTTTGAAAGGAGAAGGAAAAGGAACTTCGCACATGGGTGCGGCCGCTGTAAAGCAACTCCTCCAAAAAACAAATACCGATGCCCAAGAAATTGACCTCATCATTTGTGCTACTACCACCCCCGACTTTGTGTTTCCAGCCACTGCCAACCTCATAGCGCACGAAGTAGGAGCCAATAACTCTTTCAGCTATGATATGCAAGCAGCCTGCTCGGGCTTTTTGTATGCACTTACCGCAGCTTCTCAGTTCATAGAAACAGGAAAATACAAAAAAGTTGTAGTTGTAGGGGCAGATAAGATGTCTTCTATTATTGATTACCAAGACCGCGCCACATGCATCATCTTTGGAGACGGGGCAGGGGCAGTATTGCTAGAGCCTACTGCCGAAGGAGTAGGCATTATTGATACTATTTTACACGCTGATGGTGCTGGAATGGTTCACTTACACCAAAAAGCGGGTGGAAGCCGCCGCCCCCCTACCCTAGAAACTGTCCACAACAGAGAGCACTATGTCTATCAGGAAGGTGCCGCAGTATTCAAACATGCAGTAGTGAATATGGCAGAAGTATCCAAGCAAATTATGGATAAAAATCACCTCACCAGTAAAGAAATTGCTTGGCTAGTGCCACACCAAGCTAACAAACGTATCATAGATGCTACCGCCCAAAAAATGGGGCTACCCGATGAAAAAGTAATGCTCAACATACACCGCTACGGCAATACTACCAACGGAACCCTGCCGCTTTGCCTTTCTGACTATGAAGTGCAGCTTAAAAAAGGAGATAATATCATATTGGCTGCCTTTGGAGGAGGATTCACTTGGGGAGCCTTGTACCTCAAATGGGCCTACGATAGTCCTAGACAATAACTGTAAAATGTGAGATTTTGATGCCCATTCAATTAGATTTTAATTTTTTTTGTAGATAATTGCACAATATTTAGCGAACCAAGCCATTTGTAAGTTATTTTTGAAATAATAAACTTAACAACAACCTCCGTTAGGTTACTTTTGTCAGGTTCGTGCTATATCTCAAACTTTAAGTAAGCAATTTTTTAAGATGAAAGCACAAGAAATTCAAGACCTTATCGATTTTATTGCCAAATCAGGTTTGTCTGAAGTAAACATAGAAACAGACAGCTTCAAAATAAATGTAAAACGTAACACTGCTCCCATCTTGACAGAGGCAGTACCTATGCAAGTAGCCAACATACCCGTAAGTAATCCTACACAGCCTACGCCTACTAGCCAACCCGATGCAGCAGCCACAAATACAGAAGGTACTCCAAATAGCAATGCCAAATTGGTAGAAATTAAATCACCTATGATTGGTACTTTTTATCGGGCTGCCAACCCTGACTCCCCCTCTTTTGTCAATGTGGGCGACGAAGTAAAAGCAGGAAAAGTGGTCTGCATCATAGAAGCTATGAAACTTTTTAATGAAATAGAATCAGAAGTGAGTGGAAAAATCGTGAAAGTATTGATAGATAACGCCTCACCTGTTGAATATGACCAACCGCTATTTTTGGTAGAGGCAAATTAGGTAGAGGCTGATGAGCAGCTCTCGAGCAATGCAAACATCTGGCTGTGAGCAGTTTGTGCTTTTTGTAACGAAACTTTATGATGACCTTTTCTCTAAAAACACCCTAAAAATGATTGATTTACTTCATTATCAAAATCTTGCATTATCACTTGCCCAACAAGCGGGAGAAGCTATCTTAGAAGTTTATCATAGTGCAGATTTTGGCGTAGAAAACAAAAAAGATAACTCACCCCTCACCCTTGCAGACCAAAAAGCACATCAATTGATTGCAAAAGGCCTCAAAGATACCCCTTTTCCACTTCTGAGCGAAGAAGGAAAGCACATTGACTATATTGAAAGAAAGGCATGGGAGTACTTTTGGATGGTAGATCCACTTGACGGAACTAAGGAATTTATCAAAAAAAATGGAGAGTTTACAGTCAATATTGCACTGATTCATCAAAGCCGCTCAGTGTTGGGTGTAGTGCATGCCCCTGTACCCAACCTTACCTTTTATGCTGCCCAAGACCAAGGTGCTTTTAAAATAGAAGAAGGCAAGACCACTCCGCTAGGCAACCAATCTATACAAATGATACCTACATCATTCAAAATTATTGCCTCACGCTCGCACATGAACCCCGAAACTACTGAGTTCATTGCAAAATATCCTCAACACGAATTACTTAGCATGGGCAGTTCACTCAAATTTACACTCATCGCCGAAGGAAAAGCCCATATTTATCCTCGTGTAGCACCTACTATGGAGTGGGACACCGCAGCAGCGCAAATCATAGTAGAAGAAGCTGGAGGGCTAGTTTGGCAATTTGGCACACAACAACCGCTACTTTACAACAAAGAAAATCTACTCAACCCTCATTTTGTAGTCTATGGTTCAGAAAGCTATGTGCTAGGTTAAAAAGAAGTAAACCACTACTTGATTGTACCCCCACAAGCATAAACCACTCATTTGATTTAACCAATGAGTGGCCTTGTTTTTATGCTCAATACTACCCACCAAGGATTCAAATACAAGAAAATAATACTATTTTATGTTAATGTCATAAAATTTTGTGTATATGAATTGGTACATCACAAAAAAGTACTTATGTTTATAACCAAAATAAACAATCTTACTAACCTATTTTAAAACTTAACTATGGTATATGAAGCCCTCAAAGCCATTGCAGAGAACCTTAACCTTTACTTTAAAAGTCGTTTTGGAGTAGTAAAAGATAAAGTGCTACTCTCGGGCATTGTTACAGACAGCACCCCCCCCACCGAGGATCGTGATAAAATTGCAGTTACACTTATCAATGTGCAAAATGAAAAAACAGTGCAGCGCGGACAAGTGAATGCAGGAATGCGACCACCTGTTTACCTCAATTTGTTTGTGCTCTTTTCAGTATATTATGGAGAAGACGGAAGCTACGAGGAGTCCCTCAAAGAACTCTCTGCCGTAGTAAGCTTTTTTCAGGCAAATAACGTCTTAGACCAGCAAAACTCCCCCAACTTAGACCCCAACATAGATAAACTCATTTTTGAATTTATCAATCAAGATATGCAAAGCCTTAACTATATCTGGAGTATGCTAGGCGGAAAATATGTACCCTCTGTACTTTATAAAGTAAGAATGATAACCATTCAAGAGGGTATCTCCACAGAGTTCCCCGTCCCTTTTGGAGGTATGGGAAGAAATAATTAATTGCGAAAGTAAAAGAATGGGAGATTGAAAGATAAGGAGAATAGCAGAGAAGAAGAATGGGAAATTAAGAAACTGATTTATAAACAAAACCTAATGACTAAATAACTAATCCCCCAATGACTAATAACTAATCACCTAATCAACTGATAAACAATGTTTGCACTAACTTTTCAATATCAGACACTTTTTACAATAAATACACAGCATCATTATTACAAAAAAGCAAAAGGAAACGTGTTTCAGTACAAGCCTACACCTGCTACTGAGGCTTTACTCAAAAAAATGAACTTAGTATGCCGCAGCGAACAGGGCAACCTGAGCGTATTGTATGATGTAAAAAGCTTAGAGAGAATAGAAAAATACCTAACTGAAAACCCTGCAACTTGCCTGCAGTTTTATTTGACCGTGAGTGAACCCTACTTTATCAACATTACAGAAATACCCACTGAGGGAATTGGCAAAATCATTCACCTCAAAAACCAAGATACAAAACCTGCCCTCAGCCAAGAAGCTTCCGTAAGTCAAAAAGATATTTATCCTGTTTATACTAATAATTTTATTTACCAAAACCAGCAAAAAAAAGAAACCCATATTCTACTCAAAAATGCCCTCGGGGAAGTTATTTGGGAAAATAAAGTAGCTCCTGCCCAAAAAAGTCTGGTACAATTGAAGGAAAACAAGGCGGGATTATATTTTTTTTATGAAAATGATAAAGAAATAGAAAAATTTATTTACCTTGTATCCGAATCAGTGATTTTGCCTCTGGCATTGGTAGAAATTGATTTTCAAGGAGAACTCTCAAAGCAGTTACTCTCCAACATACGAAATCAAGAAAACTTTTCGCCTTGGCAATTTGAGATTCAGTTTCAGGCAAGAATGACCTATTGGAAATACTTTATAATACCCAAGTATGAAAACGGATTAGAAGACCTGGACATAGAAGTCGGAAAAACAAAGGTTACTTTTAAAGGGCCTCTCAAAACACAAATACCCAATGGGCAGAGAGCCTACCTTTTTGAATCCGTAGAGGCATTGCACATTCAGCAAGCAGGACAGTATGAGTTCCAATTGGTACAAAACAAAGACAGTAAAGGAAAAAAAAATCAACGAATTATTCAGCGATTGCCCTTGGCGAGCCTGAGTACTTTGTACCCACAAGGAAGAGAACAAACTACAAAAATTTATTCTGAAATATATGTTTATCTTTAAATCATCAAATACTTATGGCAATTAAATTAGCAACCCCCGGGGTGTACATCGAGGAGAAAAATGCATTCCCCAACTCCGTAGCTGCCGTACCTACCGCAGTACCCGCCTTTGTAGGTTATACCGAAAGAGTAACCCGCAACGGGCAATCACTCATCAACAAACCCGTAAGAATCAACTCCCTTACAGATTTTCAGAGTATTTTTGGTGGAGGATATTCGGCTACTTTTGACATCAAAGAAACCAAGGCAACTTCTTACGACTTTGAAATAGGAGGCAAAAGCTACCAAGTAGAGCCTAGCAGTTCCTCACGGTTTATTTTATTTGATAGTATCCGCCTATTTTTTGCCAATGGTGGAGCTACCTGCTACATCGTATCAGTGGGAAGCTATCTTACAGAAACCAAAGCTGCCCCCGCCTCAGCAAGCGGCAAGGATAAAGACGGCAAAGACAAAGCCCCCGCTGCCGCTCCTGCACCCAAGCCCAATACTATCTCAAAAAAAGCATTAGAAGATGGAATTAGTGCACTAATACTCGAAGACGAACCTACCATGCTGGTCATTCCCGAAGCTGTCATGCTCGAAAAAGCTGATTGCTTTGCACTACAGCAAGCCATGGTGATGCACTGCGGCTTCAAAATGCGCGACCGCTTTGCCATTGTAGATGTTTATGATGGCTTTCAAGCTCGCAGCTATGATGAAACAGATGTGATTACACAATTCAGAGAAGGCATTGGAAATAATTTCTTAGATTTTGTGGCAGCCTATTATCCTTGGGTTTATACTTCTATCGTACAAAATGAAGAAGTAAGTTTTAAAAATCTTGCTGACCTCAACAAATTGGCTGAACTCCTCACTGCCGAAGCCACAGAAAGTACCACAGATGCCAAAAGAGCCGAAGAAATCAAAACAGAAGTAGCTAAACTCAAAAACAACCCCACAGATAGCTTGAATCAAACCCTCAAAACCATCAGCCCGGCCTTCAAGACTATCCTCGATAAAGTAAAAATGCAGCTCAATATCTTACCTCCCTCGGCAGGCATGGCAGGAGTATATTCTGCCATAGACAACTCAAGGGGCGTTTGGAAAGCACCTGCCAACGTAGGTTTTAACAGTGTTATCACACCTACTGTAAAGCTTACCCATGATGACCAAGAAGACCTCAACATCACTGTAACAGGCAAATCAGTTAATGCAATTCGTACCTTTACGGGCGAAGGCCCTGTTATCTGGGGCGCACGCACTATGGACGGCAACAGCCAGGATTGGAGGTACATCAACGTAAGACGTACCCTCATCTATATAGAGCAATCCATCAAAGCGGCTGCCAAAGCTTATGTTTTTGAGCCGAATACTTCTGCCACTTGGGTATTGGTGCGTAGCATGATTTCATCATTCCTGAGCGACCTCTGGAAACAAGGTGGATTGGTAGGGCTTACTCCTAATGATGCCTACGAAGTACTCATAGGCTTGGGTGCTACAATGACTCCCAACGACATCTTAGACGGAGTAATGCGCATCACTGTAAAGGTCGCCGTTTCAAGACCTGCTGAGTTTATTGTGATTACGTTCCAACAAAAAATGCAAGAATCTTAATCAATAACTCCCAAAATGAGCAACGCTTCTTTATCTTAAAACTAAGAAGATATTTTGGGAGTAAAATTTTCTAAAAATATTTTCAAAGTAAAAAAAATAATTATCTACGTTTTAAATTTTAGACATTATGGCAGAACCTAGAGATTGGGCTTTAACCTCATTTCACTTCACTATTGAGTGGGGTGGAACACAAATCAGCGCACAAGAAGTAACAGGCTTGAGCCTCAGTACTGAGCTTATTGAGTATAGGGCAGGTGATGACCCTACTTTCATTAAGCAAAAAATCCCTGGACTAAAATCCTTTGACAACATCAATGTCAAAAAAGGAATGTTCAGAGGAGATACTGAGTTTTATGAGTGGTACACTGACGTACAATCTAACCCACAGCGCAGGGAAAATATTGTCATTAATTTACTCGACGAAGAACACAACCCCGTCATGAGCTGGACCATAGTCAATGCTTATCCCATCAAAATTTCTGGCCCTGACTTGAACGCCGAAAATAATGCAGTGGCTATTGAAAGTCTTGAGCTTGCTCACGAAGGCATCACCCTGGAAGCAGTAGGCTAACACCTACTGTATAATATTCAGCAAAAAAAGGAAAACACTGCCTAAACAGACATCTTGAGGAGCAGCGTTTTCCTTCCACTTCATCGTTTCACTAGAAAAACTTACCCAATCTATGAGTCAATTTCAATTACCTTCAGTCGCCTTTCATTTTGATGTGAAGATACTTGAAGACCCCCTAAAGAACCCAATGGCAGCCCTCAAGTCTGCTGCCTTAGGTGCTATGGAAGCAGGTTTTCAAGAAATCTCAGGCATCAGCGCCGACCTCCAGACCGAAGAAGTGATAGAAGGAGGCGAAAATAGATTTGTGCATAAGCTACCTCTACAAGTAAAATACCCTAATTTGCAGCTCAAACGTGGTTTTGTGGCAAGGTATTCTGATTTGAATACTTGGTGTGAAGAAACCATATTAGCAGCAAAATTTCCCATAATACCCAAATTGGTGGTGGTTTCGCTGCTCAATGAGGCAAAACTGCCCGTGATGTCGTGGAAATTTCAAAATGCTTACCCCGTCAAGTATGAAGTCTCGGGCTTCAATGCCGAAACAAGCCAAATTTTAGTAGAAAACATAGAACTTGCCTACCAACGCTTCGAGAAAGTAGCACTTCTGAGCAATGCCATGCAAGCACTCGAGACCGTCAAACAGGCTGCCAATGCAGCCAACAATGCCATCGATACTGCCAGTAATGCAGTCAAAAATGTAAAAGAAGCTGCCGAAGCCGCCAAGCAAGCCGCCAGCCAAACGGCTGATAAATTGAAAAACTTTGGTAGTTGAGGCTTCTCAAATGTATGAGATTTCAATAATTAACAACTAACTGACCATTCATTATGCCCATTGAGATAAAAGAAATGATTGTAAAAGTCAATATCCAAGAAAAAAATGACCGCAACAATACCTCCACCCCCCTTGATAAAAAAACACTTGCACAACTCAAAAAAGAAATCATCAACGAGTGTATGGAAAAAGTTGATGAATATTTTGAGCGGCTTTCAGAAAGATAAAAATAACCCAGCCATACAAAGCATAGCACCAAGCATACTGTTTGTAAGTACCATTAAGAAATTAAGTGTGTACAGTACCAATAAATCAACAATTAACCATTTCTAAGCAATGAATATACTCGGTGGAGGTTCAGGAGAACTCAAAAAGCTTATCATCAGGCCCACAACAGGTACACCTTTTACTGCCATGATTAACCCTGAGTCTATTGATTACAGTGTAAGCATTCAATACAATACTGAGACAGCACCAGGTGCCGACGGTGCTACACCACGCTACAACAATACTCAAAACGAAACGATGAGTTTTGACCTCGTTATTGACGGTACGGGTGTGGTAGATGCAGAAGCACCTCCTATTGTAGAACAGATAGAATCGTTCAAAAAGGTTACACTTGATTACCAAACCCAAAAGCACGAGCCACAAGTAGTTACCCTTGAGTGGGGCAATTTTAACTTTACATGCAGACTGCAGCAGCTAGATATTGCCTATACACTCTTTGCTCCAGATGGAAGCCCGCTGAGGGCAGAGCTTTCGCTGACCTTCATTGGCTATCTGCAGTTACGAGAGCTGAATGCCTATGATGCTAACTCACCCGACCTTACGCACGTTGTGATGGTTAAATCAGGAGATACTTTGCCGCTCTTGTGCGAGCAGATGTATGGCGATAGTGCACTTTACCTACAAGTAGCGAAAGTAAACGGACTTGTAAATTTTAGAAAACTTCAACCAGGCACAGAATTAGTCTTTCCACCCATTCAAAAATAAATCAATAGCATGCCTAGCACTCCTAATTCATTAAAAAGTAAAACACTTTCTTTGGTAAGCACTACCCTGCTCATAGAGGGGAGTGAAATAAAGGAAAATTTACAGGTGCTTTCTATTACCGTAGAGCAAGACCTCAATCGTATTCCGTTTGCAAAAATAAAAATGCTAGATGGAGGAAGTGCAGATGGTGAAAAATTTACAGCCAGTGAGTCAAGTAGCTATGAACCAGGCAAAGAAATTACAATCAAAGCAGGTTATGAAAACAAAACAGAAACCATTTTTAAGGGAATCATCATTAAACACGCCCTAAAAATAGACCGCAAAGGAAGAAGCCTGCTCATCATAGAATGTAAGCACGAAGCTATCAAGATGACCATAGGTAGAAAACAAGAAATCTTTGTCAAGCAAAAAGACAATGAAATCATCTCTAAGATAATTCAACAATACGGACTTACCAAAGAGATAGAAGTAAGCGCACACCTACACGAACAGCTCGTACAACACTATGCCTCTGACTGGGATTTTGTGCTGATGCGCGCAGACATCAATGGCTGGGTCGTCTATCCTGATTTAGAAAAAATCCTTATCAAAGCACCAGATTTCTCCGAAAGCCCAAAATATGAAGTAACTTATGGGCTTAGCCTCTATGAAATAGACATAGAGGTAGATGCACGCAATCAATTTAAAAAAGCCACTGCCATTGGTTGGAACTCTTCAGAGCAAAAAATTACGAAAGCAAATGGCAATGCCAATAATGCCCAACTAGGTGGAAATTTTACTGCCGCCAAACTTGCCAACGTGATAGGATTAAAAGATTTTTTAATACATACCTCTGCCGACATTCCCAACAAAATGCTTGACACTTGGGCAAGTGCAAAACTTACCAAAAGCAAAATGGCTATGGTACAAGGTACGGTAGTTTTCAAAGGAGTTTCGGGGCTTACCCCAGGGCATATACTCGAGCTCAAAGGACTCAGCAAACGATTCAATGGTAAGGTATTCATCTCTGGCATTAGGCACATCATAGAAGAAGGCGACTGGAAAATAGAAGCACGCATCGGACTGAGCGAAGACTGGTACGCAGAAATCACTCCGAGCATAGATGCCTCCGTAAATAGTGCCTACTCTCCCTCTGTACAAGGCCTAAGCATTGGCGTTGTCAAAAAAATACACGAAGATAATCAAGGAAACTACCGTGTTCAGATAGCACTTCCTACGCTGGAAAAAGATAGTAACCCTATCTGGGCGAGACTCTCTACCAATTATGCTACCAACGGAGCGGGTGTTTTTTTCTACCCCGAAATAGGTGATGAAGTAGTGGTAGGCTTCCCTAACAATGATCCCCAAAACCCCATTGTTGTAGGAGGGCTATTTAGTAAAAAAAATAAATCTCCTCTAGAACCCAACCAAAAGAACAACGAAAAAGCCATCATCACCAAAAGCCAACTCAAAATACATTTTGAAGATGAAAAAAAAATCCTGAGCCTAGAAACTCCCGCAGGCAATAAAATGAAGTTTGATGATGATGAAAAATCAATTGTGATAGAAGACCAACACGGCAACAAAATACAAATGAATGATGAAGGCATTACCCTAGAAAGCAGCAAAGACATCATTCTCAAAGCAACAGGAAAAGTAACCATAGAAGCTAAACAAGACATTGAACTGAAGTCTGATGGTGGAAACCTGAAGGGAGAAGCAATGGAAGTAGCCCTCAAAGGACAAACCAAGTTTGCCGCCGAAGGAGCTATGGCAGAACTGAAAGGCTCAGGGCAGACCACCATCAAAGGAGGAATAGTGATGATAAACTAAATACACAATTACAGAACAAAGCGCGTGAATATACTCATAGCCCCCGATTCTTTCAAAGGGGCACTTTCTGCACCCAAAGTAGCTGATGCCATTGAAGAAGGCGTATTGAAAGTGTTTCCAAATGCTAATATTCAAAAACTTCCACTTGCAGACGGTGGCGAAGGAACACTAGAAATCCTCATAAAAGCAATGCAGGGCACAAAAGAACATGTTAAAGTGCATGACGCCTTGATGCGAACAGAAGAGGCAAGTTTCGGAATTATAACCTATCAAGGGCAACGCACTGCCGTCATAGAAATGGCGCAATGTGCAGGATTGGTACAACTCAGCCCCGAGGAGCGAAATCCCAAGCATACTACTACTTATGGAGTAGGAGAACTGATTAGGGCAGCACTTCAACTAGAATGTACGCAAATCTTAGTAGCCATTGGAGGAAGTGCTACCAATGACGCAGGAATGGGAATGCTCCAAGCACTAGGCGTAGTATTCAAAAATGACAAGGGCAAAGAAATAAAACAAGGCATTGCAGGAGGAAATTTGAATGAAGTAGCTTACATAGATACCTCCCCCTTAGATAATGTACTGAACTGCGCAAACTTTGTGCTTGCTTCTGATGTAAACAATTCACTCATAGGCGAGCAGGGCGCATCTCTTACCTACAGCTTTCAAAAAGGGGCAGACCAAGAGATGGCACAGCAGCTTGAGCATAATCTTTTACACCTTAGCCAAGTTGTAGAGAAAATTTATCCTGAAAAGGCACACTTTGCCCAAAGTGCAGGGGCAGGTGCTGCTGGCGGAATGGGCTACGCACTGCTGGCTTTTTTGAAGGCAGAGCAAATAGCGGGTGCAGAACTGGTCATGGACTTGTACCAAATTGATGAAAAACTCGCCAAAATGTCAGCACAAAACACCCCCACTCTCCTTCTCACAGGAGAAGGGCAGATAGACACGCAAACACGCCACGGCAAGGCACTTTTTAGGCTTGCCCAGCGTGCCAAAAAACACAACATACCATTGATTGCCCTTTGTGGAGGTGTGGCTGAGGGCATTGATGATTTTGCACAGCACGGGTTTTCAGCAATATTTTCCATTCAGCAGCAAGTGCAAAGCCTCGAGAATGCAATGGCAAATACTCCCCAACTACTTACCCAACAAACTACACAATTGATGTATTTTTGGAAAAGCATCGCTAACTTTCAAGAATTTCTTTAAGTTAAAAAAATCCAAAGATTCAATCAAAACTATGGTTATTTAGTCGGCTTGTTGTATTTTTGAAAAAAAGACCCAGAAAAATAAAAGAACAAATACTATACATGAACAAATCCAGCCTCATTTTTGAACAATCTCCTTTAATTATTATTGTATGCCTACTCATAGGAGCTTTGTATGCTTTTCTACTTTATCAACAAAAAGCACCTTGGTCTAAGCCGCTCAACTACGGCTTGGCAAGTTTAAGATTTGTAGTGGTGAGCATATTATGTTTTTTGCTACTCCTCAACCCCTTGATACGGCAAGTAACCAATACCGAAGAGAAACCCACCATAGTTTTTGCCATTGATAACTCACAATCTATACCGCAAGCCACAGATACCACCCAACTCAAACAACTTTTTCAAAATTTAGAAAATGTCCGTACTAGCCTCCTCAAAGAAGGCATCGAGACAGACATAGTTCAACTTGACCCAAATCAAAGCCCTGAAAATTTATCGGCAATTCCAATGAAAATGCCTAGTACAAATCTCAGTGCTATGCTTGCCAATGTACAAAACAACTATGAAAACCGTAACCTCGACAAATTAGTGCTGGTTTCAGATGGCATTTACAATCAAGGTATTTCTCCAGCCTTTCGAAATTTTAGCTTTCCTGTGATGACGCTCGCTCTTGGAGATACTACACCACAGCGCGACATCAAACTACAAACCGTATTAGTCAATAAAGTAGCTTACTTAGGCAATGAGTTTCCTGTGGTGGCAGAAGTAGAAAACATAGGTTATCCCAATCGTAGCGTAAAAGCTTATCTCACACAAAATGGACAAATACTAGACAGCAAAACACTCAATTTTAAGGGAGACAATGATATTCAATCGGTTACTTTTTACACTACTGCCAAGCGCAAAGGCACACAATATTATGTAGTAAAAATAGATGTGCAAGAAGGAGAATTTACAGCCCTCAATAACGTGCGTGATGTGTATGTAGAAGTAATTGATGGACGTGAGAAAATCTTACTTGTGGCAGCAGCCCCTCACCCCGACATCAAAGCACTCAGAAGTGCCATTGAGAAAAATGAAAATTATAGTTTTGAAGTTTATATACCAGGTATCAATACGCTGAAAGATGATAAGTATGATGTAGTCATATTCCATCAGATACCTAGTATTATGGGTAGAGGCAATGAATTGGTGCAACGCTTCAAAAATACACCTACTTGGTACATCTTGGGGGCGCAAAGCGAACTCAACACTTTTAATCGCAATAACAAAAGTGCTAAAGTGATTGGACGCATAGGGCGTACCGACCAAGTAACCCCCGTCTATAACCGCACCTTTAATAAGTTCACTTTTGAGGCAGATAAAATCAATAAGATAGAAAAATTACCCCCAGTTGATGTACCTTTTGGCGAATACCGAATCACCAATAGCAGCCAGGTACTCCTCCAACAGCGTGTAGGAAATATCCCTACCGATAAACCACTATTGGTACTGAGTGAAGATGCCAAAGGCAAAGAGGCTGTCTTGCTAGGTGAAGGGCTTTGGAAATGGCGACTAGAAGAATATGCCCTAGGCGAAAGCCACGAATCATTTGATGAACTTATCAACAAAGTAGTACAGTATCTCTCCACCAAAGAAGACAAAAGAAGGCTAAGGGTCTATCCCATCAATACCGAATTTTATGACTTCGAGAAAGTAGTATTTGAGTCTGAGGTCTATAATGAAATCTATGAACGAGTTTATGGCACTAAAATCAACCTCAGCCTTACCAATGGAGAAGGCAAAACTTCTACCTACTCCTTTGTATCGGCAGAGGGCAATACACGGTTTGAAATAAGCGGACTGCCCAAGGGAGTTTACAATTATACAGCCACTGCCCAAGTACAAGGGCGCAATGAAAGTGCCACAGGGCAGTTTGCAGTAAAAGATTTACAATTGGAATCCTTAAATACAACAGCAGATTTTAATTTGCTGAAGCAACTCTCACAAAAAACTGGCGGCACATTCTTTACTGCCAACCAAACAGAAGCACTAGGCACACAACTACTTGATACGCGCCGCCCTAATCTTATCCACAGCAGCGAAGATTTGCAAGAAATCATTAATCTTAAATGGTTGTTTTTCTTCTTGATGGGCTTGATTACGGTAGAATGGGGATTGAGAAAATATGCAGGGAGTTACTAGCAATAGAAAATAAAAACTATGATAAAACTGACAGAATGTCCCAGAGATGCTATGCAAGGTATCTCTGCATTTATACCAACTGCCACCAAAGTTCGCTACCTTAATCAACTTTTAAAAGTGGGTTTTGATGTACTCGACTTCGGAAGTTTTGTTTCGCCTAAAGCCATTCCACAAATGCGTGATACTGCCGAAGTGCTTGCTCAACTAGATTTGAGCCAAACCAAAACACGCTTGCTTGCCATCATTGCCAACCAGCGTGGGGCAGAAACCGCCTGCCAATATGATGAAATTAGCTACCTAGGCTATCCGCTTTCTATTTCTGAAACTTTCCAACAACGCAATACCAACAAAAGCATTACAGCATCTTTAGAATTGCTAAAAGAGGTACAGGCACTTTGCCAAAAACACAACAAAACCTTGGTTACGTATATTTCTATGGGCTTTGGTAACCCTTATGGCGACCCCTACAACAGTGAAATCGTGCTTGAGTTTGTCCAAAAACTCAAAGCATTGGACATCAAAAACATCTCGTTGGCAGATACTGTAGGACTTTCTAATTCTGAAAACATCACTTTCTTATTCAATACCTTAGTACCTGCTTTTCCTGAAATAGCCTTGGGTGCACACTTGCATAGCACTGTGCAAGCCACCAAAGAAAAGCTAGAGGCTGCTTATCAGGCGGGTTGTCGGCAGTTTGATTCAGCTTTTTTGGGCTTTGGAGGTTGCCCAATGGCAAAAGACGAACTTATCGGCAATGTAGCTACTGAGCAGTTGTACCATTTTCTCAAAAACAAACAAGAACGTTTAAGCCTTGATGAAGCCGCTTTTCAAGAAGCCCTCAATATGGCACAAACCGTATTTAGCAATCATTAAAACCCCACAGCAAGGTATCTTTGCATCTTAGGAAATCACCTTTCTAAAATTTTCTTAACCAAAAAGATTTTGAGATTGTGCAAATTGTGTAATTTTGCAAGATGCAAAAGCCACAAATCATTATCTTAGACTTTGGGTCGCAATATACTCAACTCATTGCACGCCGCGTGCGCGAACTGCACGTATATTGTGAAATTCACCCTTTTCACGAAACTACACACTTAGAAAATTACATCAAAGAAGGCACACTCAAAGGACTTATCTTGTCGGGTAGCCCTTGCTCGGTCAATGATACCTTGGCGCCTAGCATCGCCTTAAAGAAAATCATAGGGCAAATCCCCATACTTGGGATTTGCTACGGCGCACAACTGATGACCCAACAACTTGGTGGCAAAGTAGAAAAATCAAATACTCGTGAATACGGGCGCGCCAATCTCCCTGAAATAGAACAGCAACATCCGCTGCTCGTAAACATAGCAGCAAATACACAAGTCTGGATGTCGCACGGTGATACTATTCAGCAAATCCCTGATAATTTCAGAATCATTGCCCGCACAGAGCGTATCCCCGTAGCTGCTTTTGAGATTACAGACCAAAAAGCGTATGGCATACAATTTCACCCCGAAGTAACCCACAGCACCCAAGGTAAACAACTTTTAGAAAACTTTGTACACGGTATTTGTGCTTGTGAACCTAATTGGACTCCAGCTGCCTTTGTAGAAGAAACAGTACAAGAGCTACGTCTGAAATTAGGCAACGACAAGGTAGTGTTGGGGCTTTCGGGAGGAGTAGATTCATCTGTGGCAGCTTTGCTACTGCACCAAGCTATAGGACAGAACCTCTACTGTATCTTTGTGGACAATGGCTTATTGCGTAAAAATGAATTTGAAGAGGTGATTGGTTCTTACAACAGCCTAGGCTTAAACGTCATCGCAGTCAATGCGCAGGAAGAATTTTACAAAGCCCTTTCAGGACTTAGTGAGCCTGAGGCAAAGCGCAAAGCCATTGGTAATACTTTCATAGAAGTTTTTCAAGACGAAGCCAACTATTTACAAGATGTATCTTGGCTAGGGCAAGGCACTATCTATCCTGATGTGATTGAGTCTGTTTCGGTCAATGGCCCTTCGGTAACTATTAAATCACACCACAACGTTGGAGGCTTACCTGAAAAGATGAATCTTAAACTGGTCGAACCACTTCGAAGCCTTTTCAAAGATGAAGTAAGACAAGTAGGCAAAACATTGGGTGTGCCTGAGAACATCTTGCAGCGCCACCCTTTCCCAGGGCCAGGGCTTGCCATCAGAATTTTGGGCAACATCACGCCTACCAAAGTAAAAATGCTACAAGAAGCAGATTATATTTACCTCTCACATCTCAAAGAAAGTGGCTGGTACGACAAGATATGGCAGGCTGGTACGATTTTGCTTGACTCGCAAAGTGTAGGTGTGATGGGTGATGAACGCACTTATGAAAATGTAGTAGCACTCCGCGCTGTACACAGTTTAGACGGTATGACTGCCGACTGGGTGCATATCCCTTATGAACTACTGGCAAAAATTTCTAATGACATCATCAACCAAGTAAAAGGCATCAATCGAGTAGTTTATGACATTAGCTCAAAACCCCCAGCAACGATTGAATGGGAGTAGATTGTACCCTTGGCAATGCCAGAAAGGCGTAGAAAGTATATATTCGGATTAGCAAACCCACCTGCGGTTGTCAAAAGTAAAAGTTGGATTGCTTTTTCTGTAAAGGATAGAACGACAAAATGGCTCGTATAAATAAATACGAGCCACATCATTACCGAAAAGATGAGCTACCTTGCACCACAATCAGCACAATCTGTACCAAGAGCGCAAAGACTGAAGTCAGCACCAGGCCCTCCATCATCGCAATCGCCATCTCTTTCATAAATGCAAGTGTTTGTGCATAGGGTGTCATCTTCACTACAAGATGAAAGACCTGCTACCGTGATAGAACTCAAAAAGAGAAACATCACAACGGGCAAGCACCACTTAGAAAAGTACTTCATAATACCTAAATTAATATTTTGCCTACTCTATTAGCTTTTCGGCTTTCGCTTCCCTACTCTTTGGAAGGATTTTCGGGATACTCCTATACCTTTTAGAGATATATCTTCTTGAAAGCAAAAGAAGAAGGTAACTTGCCTATTTTGCTCATTTGTATTTTATTACTTTTAATGTAAAAGGTGAGCGGAACTTGTTTGCCGAAAACTAGAAATCGTTGCACATCAATTTCATAATTGAGAAAATCATTCCTTGTAGTTTTACTGAAATCTGATTTTATCTTATCTTCCGTTTCAGCACTGATAGTAATTATTTTATCAACTATTTTCTTTTCCTGATAATCTTCCAAGTATTTCAAAGCTGTTTTACAATGAGGGCATTGGTAGGTATAGACGAGTACAAGATAGGTAGAATCTTGGTGTGTCTGAATAATGTTCTTTAAGGGAGTATCATTGATTGACTTTTCCTCAAAGATTGACTGTTGCTCTTGAAAAGAATTCGGAAAGTAGAATGTATAACTTGATATACACAAGCAAATCAGATTTATGCTTGTAAAAAGATAAATTTTCCAAGCAGATGGAGAGGTATTTTCTACCGAAGTGGTGTATATGAGATGCAAACACATACAAAGCAGCAAAAAATTTCTTAAAAAAGAAATGCTAGGAGGAAGGCTAGTATCTAGCAGCGTCCCCAGGCAACCGCAATTTTCTACCCCTTGATAGAAGTAAGCATATCCAAAGGCTATGGTGAATGCAAGTAATAAACCAAATGCCAATTTCAGAAAAAACCTACTTTTTATAAAAAGTAGAAGTGCTAAGCCCACAGCTACTTCGGTAACTGCAAGTATTGGAGAAAGATAGTAAAATTCTTGCAGTCCGTAAGAATAAATAAGTTCACTAAAACTAAAACTATCCAATGATTTTCCTATTCCTGCTATGATGAAGAAAATACCTACTGTAATTTGATAAAGATTTTTAGAAGTGACTTGCTGTTTTGATAATAACATAGTGATACTAATTGAATGTGTTGTAACTAATTCAAACTTACTTACTAAATGACTGAAACACTCATTTGTGACATAAGCATTAAAAAAAATATTTATTTCTGTGCTTAGAATGCTGAACTCTACGCACATTTGGGTGGGCAGGTAATAGACGTTTTCTATTTTACCAATGTTGGGGTTGAAAAAAATTGTACTAAAACATTACTTTATTTGGTTCTCTGACAATTTTTGTGCGAAGGATAAACCCATAAGGTTTTGAAAACCCTACAAGTATGATAATCAAGTTTTTACATAACATTATCAAGTAAAAAACACTACAATCTACAAAAATTGTCAGAGAGCCCTTTATTTTTGAAAAACTATCTCCCAAATAGCTACCACAAAAATTAAAAAAATGATTCTTTGACAATTTTTGTGATGGTGTGCGATAAGATGAGCTAAATACTTTTTGGAACATAAATGCCAGCGGACTTCCAGTCCGCTGCTACAGATTTCCACAAAAATTGTCAGACAACCAAAAAAATTATTATCATACACGTAGTGATTTCCAAGTTCCTTTCAAATAATTGTATTTGACTGTGCTTGGGAGCGCCTTCCAAAAATACTTATTAACTTCTACGGCAAAAGATGGCTGCATGTAGCAATTGATTACACAACCTTCACAAGCGGTATATCTACCCTCCAGAGCAACTAATTGCTGTACCTTAGGCGATTGGTAGAGTGCAAACAAGTTATCTTCAATCGGAAGGGCATCTATACCTAAATGATAGCATGGCAAAACCAATTCATTTTTGGGAGAAATCACTAGGGTAGTACTTGCGGCTCGGCATACGGGTTTTTCGGTATGATTTCCACCGTCTTGGCGCAAGGCAATAAATCCTTCGTTGAGATAAACATTTTTTTTATGCCCCCAGTGTAGCAAAGTCTTCAGAGCAACAGTTGAGAGTTTTTTGCCTGTGGCTACTTCATTATACTCAAATATAGGGTTAAGTATCAAGATGAGTTGATGAGGCTGTGTGATAGTGCGATAGACTTCGCCGATTTCGTGGCAGTTTTCCTCAAATACGGTAAAAAGTATGTCGGGCTTTTCGCCCAATGATTTGGCAATTTGGATGGACTCCATCACAAAATCAAAGCACTTCACCCCTCGGCTTTGGTCATGGGCGGCTTTGCGTGGCGAGTCAAGCGAAAAATGCAGCATATCTACTAGTCCCTTCAACTTGTGGGCATACTTGGGGTAGAGCAAAGCATTGGTGGTAAGCGTAGTAATAAAACCCATAGACTTTGCCAATGCCAAAAATTTATCGATTTCGCGGTGCAGTAGTGGTTCACCTCCCGTAAAGTCTATCACCTTTACCCCTAGCTTTTTTAAATCTCTTAAATTGTTTTCTACGTGTGAGTAGCTCACATAAGGCGAGGGACGCTCCCAAATATCACAAAAACCGCATTTGGCATTGCAGCGATAAGTTACATAATAATTGCATAGTACTGGCTTTTTATAAATTCTCATCTTTTTTTTAACGCATCAAATCTTTTAAAATAGAAAACTCTAAAGCAGGTGCACTCTTTTCATACAGAATTTTATATACTGCCTTGGTAATAGGCATATTGACTTGGTGGTGCTGCTGAATCTGATAAATGCTCTTTGTAGCATAGTATCCTTCTGCTATCATGTTCATCTCAAGCTGTGCCGACTGCACACTGTAGCCCCTTCCTATCATACTACCAAAAGTTCGGTTGCGGCTAAACTGCGAGTAAGCTGTTACGAGCAAATCACCTAAATACACTGATTCATTCACATCACGGGCATAGGGGCAGACTTTATCCAGAAATCTTTTGATTTCTTGAGTAGCATTGGCAACCAATACTGCCTGAAAGTTGTCGCCATAATTTAAGCCCAGAGCAATGCCGCCTGCCAATGCTATGATATTTTTAATCACTGCTGCATACTCTACCCCATACAAATCGGGGTTGGTATTGACTTTTAGATAGGGTCTTTTCAAAAAATTGGCTACTTGGTTGGCTACTGTCTCGCTAGGAGCGGCTATGGTGAGGTAAGATTGCTTACCAAGTGCTACCTCTTCGGCATGGCAAGGCCCTGCAATGGCAGCCATCTGCTGAGGTAAAACATCAAACTGTGTACTAAACCATTCGCTAATGAGGGTATGCTGCTGTGGCACCATACCTTTGACTGCCGAAACGATTATTTTTCCTTCAAAAACTTTGGGGTCAAGGTGTAGCAACGCATCAGCTACAAAAGCAGCCGGAATGGCTACAATGATGTGACTAGTACCTTCAAAAACACTTTGAAGATGCCTGGTTACTTTGACGTAGCGGCGTGAAAGGCGTACACTACTGAGATAATCTGGGTTGTAGCGATGCCTTCGGATATGTTTGACAGCTTTGGCATTGCGCAGCCACCATTTTACCCTCACCCTATTTTCTGACAATATTTTGACAAGTGCCGTTGCCCAGCTCCCACCTCCTATCACAGCTACCGTGGCAACAGGCTTTTGTCTGTACCTGTACTGGCGGATATTTTTGATTTTCAATCCTCTAAATATTGATGGCATCTAAATCGGTATTTGCGCCTTCTGAAAATAATGGATTTACAAGGGCTTTATTTTAACTCACCTATTTAATCCTTTTCTCTACTGCTCGCTCTTTTTTAAAATTTTACCAACTCAAAATTAACCATCATTTTGTTAAAACCTATCGGTAATTGTATTTTTTAATGACTTTCTTTCAGTGTAAGCCAAAAGGCTCACACAAGGGCTGATGTTTATTTTTTAATTGTCTGACAATTTGTGTGAAAATCTGTTGCGGCGGACTTTCAGTCCGCCAGCATTTATGTTCTGAACATTATTCAGCCTATTTTATGGAACACCATCACAAAAATTGTCAGAGAAGCTATTTTTTTAATATATCTAAGGTATTAATGATGTATTCGTTAGGCAGGTAGTCCATAAGTGTTTACAAAATTTGTATGCTCAATCGTACCAAGTATTTTTATTAAGCTGGCTTTCCAATGCTTTTTCTATTTCATCATCTAGTTCGGCAAAAAAATCTATGCTTGTGAGTGCTTCCAGCTCATCAATGGTTACTGTATAGTTTTCTGGCTCGAGGTAACTATTTCTATTAGCCATCAAAAAAGCAAGGGCTTGCGGGTGTATAGGGTCATCATTGATGACTATTTTGAAATATCGCTTGGGTACACTTACTTGATTTGCCCCTATTTTTGGTAATCCTTTTTCAAGCACAGGTCCCATGATTACATAAATGGTTTTCTTTTGAGCAGCCCAGTTTCTGACCTGCCGCTCTAGGTCGTGCCATATTCCACCATTAAATTCATTGCGCTGTGGGCTCATATTGCTCATGTAAAATGTTTCTGACATTGCCTCTGCCGAGAACTTAAAATCTCCCGAAGGCACCATGTGCCCTCTATCAAAGCCTGAGTTTCTATAATCGGCAGGTGTAGCCGAGCCTGTGGCTACTTTGGGGTCTGAGCGAAAGTTATTAGGGCGTTTGGCATCACCTTGTAAGTATCCTGCCTCGAGTTTGTAGGCGACCCAGTTTGCCTGTTCGTGTGCTTCGTTGTAGTGTAAGGTATAGTATTGATGCCTTACAAGCATTGGGTCATCTTTGCGGTGAGCGGGCAAAAAGAAGTCATCACTGTATTTGCTTGATGTACCAGAAGTATTTTGGGGTAAGTCTGTAGCCGGAGTTGCTTGGGTATTTTCTATCAAATCTACCATTACCCCAAGGTACTCCGCCTTTCTGAGGTCTATCCATTCGTAATGTTGCAAGCCTGCCATCAATATACTTATACCGACCAATGTGAGTATAAAGTAGTTTTTTACTTTTCTGAAAAAAAAGCCTTTCTTTGCATTGGTTTGCTTGCGTTTGAGTTCTTTTTGAAGTCGGAGTAGTTTTCTTCTGCGGGCGTTCATGCTATTTAGAGTGTCAATTTTTGTTGCTAATTGTTTTGGCATTGCTAATATATTGAATAGTTTTCATAAAATGAAAGATTTTTGATATATATTTTGATTTTTGGCTCATTTTTCAGCAGTCAGTTTGAGTAACTTTTCGGAGGCTTATAGGTTTTGTTAGAGATTAGAAAACTTAAACCATTAAACTGAGGGTAGATAATTGGCTGGGCTAGCTGTTTTTAGACTTGATTTTATTGCTACTATCAAAACAGAAACGGGAGAACCAAAGATTATGACTAAAATTTTACATTAGGAACGGTGATTAAATAAATTAACCTTTTTGTATTTGTAAATTATTGATAGTCAAATACTTTCTTAAATTAACAATTGACAATTAATAATTCACCATTCCTTATGTAGGCACAGACCCACAAGAAAGAAAACAAATAGAGATAGAACAAGAGCTTGGCGCACGGTCAATGCAATGTTTGAAGAAAAAGAAAAAAAATACCCAAAGGAACTCGAAGCACAAAAACAAGCACTCGTCGAGAAAAATAAATTGATACAAAAACTTAAAAAAACAATAACAATACATTATGTCAGCATCATCAACACGTACTTACGACTTAGTCCTATTTGGAGCGACTGGATTTACAGGCAGACTCACCGCAGAATACCTAGTCCAAAAACAAGAAGCTAATCCCTTTCGCTTTGCCATTGCAGGACGCAGCCCTGAAAAATTATCAGAACTCAAAGCACAGCTTACACAACTCAATCCAAACATAGAGGTAGGTATTTTGATTGCAGATTCTGGTGACCTACACGCTCTCCGACTGATGAGCGCGCAAGCTCAGGTAGTACTCACTACCGTAGGCCCCTATGCCAAATATGGAGAGCTACTTGTGCAAGCCTGCATAGAAACCAAAACAGACTATGCAGACATTACAGGAGAGGGTAATTTTGTAAATGGTATTATCAGAAAACATGGCGAAGAAGCCCTCAAGCAACAAGTGAAAATTGTCAATTGCTGTGGCTTTGATAGTATCCCTGCTGATTTTGGTGCTTATCATGCTCTGCTTCAATTCAAAAACCAATCCATCAAAGTACTGACCATTAAAGGCTATGCCCAGTTCAATAGCCACGGTTGGAATCCGCTCAACTCTATCTCGGGAGGCACTTGGCATTCTGCCTTAAATTTTATGCGTATTCCTGAGATTTATAGGCAAGCAGGTGCTATGCGTATGATTCACAAAGAAGCCAAAACACAAGAACGCAGGGTAAGCCATCTCTTCCCACAAGTACACTATATCAATAAAGAAAATGCTTGGGGGGTGCCCCTACCCTTGATAGACAATGAAATCGTACTTCGCTCGGCAGCGGGTATGTCGGCTTATGGGCAAGCATTTTATTATGGACACCATGGGCAGGTCAATTCTGCACTTACGCTTTCTGTGGGGGCATTGGGTGTTTCTTCACTCTTTGCACTCTCGCAATTAAAATTCACAAGAGATTTACTTATCAATCTGCACCCCTCTGGCTCAGGGCCTGACGCTGCCCAAAGGCAAAAAAACTCTTTTAAAACAAGATTTTATGCCAAGAGCGAACTAGGTGAGGTAATTACACAAGTGAGTGGCGGAGACCCTGGCTATGGCGAAACTTCAAAAATGCTTGCCGAAACTGCACTCTGCCTTGCTCTAGACAGAGATAAATTACCTAATCGTTATGGCATACTTACGCCTGTGCTGGCCACAGAATCACTGCTACTAGAACGGCTACAAAAGGCAGGTATTAGGTTTGAAGTAATTGAAAACAATCTTAAAAATTAGACTTATCCCTGCACATCAAACTATGTTTTGATGGCTTTTAGTGTTAAAAAAGCTCATAAACTCTAAAACTCAATAACTCAAAATGCTATTCATTGACAATCAAAATATCAACGACCCCAGCATCAATCTTGCCTTAGAAGAGTATGTTGTACGTACTTTTGACCCAAGTGAGGATTATGTGCTGTTTTATATCAATCAACCTTCTATCATTATTGGTAAGCATCAAAACACGATAGAAGAAATCAATGCGCCCTACGTAGAAAAAAATAACATCATTGTCGTTCGCCGTATCTCAGGGGGTGGAGCAGTCTATCACGATTTTGGTAACCTCAACTTCAGTTTCCTGACCAAATACGACAGTACTAGAGTCAATAATTTTATTCAATTCACAAAACCTATCGTAGAGGCACTCCAGAAGATGGGCATACCTGCCGAAATGACGGGGCGAAATGACATAGTAGCCAATGGACGCAAAATATCAGGTAATGCACAGTTTTCTACTACAAAAAAAATGTTCAGCCACGGTACTTTGCTTTTTGACTCCAACATTGAAGATGTAGTCAATGCCCTTAATGTATCAGGAGAAAAAATCACTTCTAAAGGCATCAAATCAGTAAGAAGCCGTGTAGCAAATATCACCGAGTTTCTGGAAAAGCCAATGACTATGGCGGAGTTTAGACAAGCAGTTTTAGCTTCTATCTTCCAAACGGAAGGCGAAATACCTACTTATCAGCTTACAGAAGCTGACTGGCAGGCAGTGCATCAGCTTTCTAAAGAAAAATACCAAACTTGGGAGTGGAACTATGGTCGCTCGCCCGAGTTCAATATCCAACAAAAACATAGGTTTCCGTTTGGGCAAATTGATGCCCGTATTCAGGTAAAAGATGGATTGATTACTGAAATTAAATTTTTTGGAGATTTTTTGGGGCATGGCGACCTTAGCGAGGTAGAAAATCGCCTTCTCAAGCAACAATACCAAGCCGCCAAATTAGAAGAAGCCCTTGCCGACATAGATTTAAAGCACTATTTCGGAGAGATAAGTACCCAAGAGTTTATAAATTTTTTGGTAAGAGTCTAACAGCACACAAAAAAAGCGGCAGACCAAAATCTGCCGCCAAGCTATTTTACTTTACCTTGCTCAAAGCACGAGGAATAAGGAGCAACTCAGTTTGTCTGCCTCCAATATACCTAAAATCTTGTCCATCAAAAAAACCATCTTCTTCTAACATAATTCTGATTTTTTTGTTTTCCCACTCCTCAATCTCCACAGCCGCATTTAGCTTAATAGAGTAAGCAGTACTGGGGTAGAGCGGATAATCTCCTGTGCCTGACACACCACCTTGCTGGTCTCAAAGCCCTATGGTAGAGCCTTCGGCATGCCCGTGGTAGCCGATAGGGTGTGTGTAGATGACCCCTCTATGCCTTCGTTTTTGACCTGCTGGAGTGCTCCTTTTAAGATTTCATTGCCTGTTTTTCCAGTTTTAAACTGACTGGTGAGAATGTCTTGCAGACGATTGCCCACTTTGAAGGCTTTTTGCAGGCCTTGTGGTGGGCTGCTCTCCCCAGCCTTCAAAATATAAACATGCTGCAAGCCAATGGTCTATCACTTTGGCTTGTTCTTGTGAAGATAAAATATAAGGCATCTCGTTTTGTGCCGACAAGTTGGCCAGTTGGCCAACAGATAAGCATAAACTAGCCGATTATAGCCCCAACAATAAGTATTTGTTTGCTTCCATAGAAAAAGTTTTTATATTCAAATAGCCAAACTAGAGCAAATAATAAATCTTTGCAAATCCATTCTTAATATATGCCCTGTAAATGCTATTGTAAATTGATTGAATTAATGCCACTCCAAACTTTTTTTTGACTACTTTTTAATTAAATTAACCATCAACCTAGTATTTTTACTTTTTGATTGATAATTTTAGCATCTAAAATAACAAAATAACAAGGTATTCAAACCTAACAGATTTTCAAAAGATGATAATTTTAGTGTATTGGAAAGAAAATTGAGAAATAAACATTAAACCGCAAAGCATTGATAGCCAAATGCTTGTGCTGTTCAAACCTAAGCACTGACCAAACTAAGCAGATTTAAAATATGCGAATAGATAAATTAAGATTAAAGAATTTTCGAGCTTATGAAGCCACAGAAATAGAATTTCACCCTCATTTCAATATTGTGATTGGAAGCAATGGCG
The DNA here is from genome assembly GCA_964480455.1 of uncultured Cytophagaceae bacterium. GTDB lineage: Bacteria > Bacteroidota > Bacteroidia > Cytophagales > Microscillaceae > JAABSX01. Next base: position 5,721 of record CAYZQI010000033.1, on the reverse strand, counting down.
TGGGCAAAACGGCGGTGCTAGAAGCACTTACGATTGCGATGGGTTCTTTTTTTTTAGGTATTGATTATGCCGAAACAAGGCATATCAGGCCCGAGGACATCAGAGTAGTCAATTCGGAATATGACATCAATGAGCAGTTTCCAGTAGAAATAGAAACCTGGGGGGAAGTCAATAGTGAAATATTGAACTGGACAAGAGAACTGACAGGCCCTAAAAACAAAACTACTTACATCAATGCGCTCAACATCAAAAATATGGCACGCACGATACAAGAGCAAATCCGCAATGGTGAAAGCGTAGAACTGCCCGTCATTGCTTATTACTCCACAGAAAGACTTTGGAAAGAACGCCCTGACACTTCACAACTCACAGGCTCGCGCCTGCAAGATGGCTACTACAATGGACTGAAAGCTACCTCAAACAATAAGTTCTTTACCAAATGGTTTGAGAAAGAAGAAATGGTAGTTTTGCAACAGCGCAAAGACTCCGCAGGGCTACAAGTAGTACGCAAAGCAGTCAGCAATGCCATTGATGATTGTGATAACTTGTATTTTGATTACAACCGCCGAGAACTCGTGATGGAGTTCAATGATGGACGAAAACTACCTTTCAAATACCTCAGCGATGGTGTGCGCAATATGTTGGCAATGGTGGCCGACATTGCATTCAGATGTGCAGTCTTGAACCCTCAGTACAAAACCGAAGCAGCCAATCTGACCAAAGGGGTTATCTTAGTAGATGAACTTGACCTACACCTACATCCTTCTTGGCAGAAAAAAGTAGCTGCCAATCTGAAATCTACTTTCCCCAACATCCAATTTATCGTAACCACACACTCACCACTTATCTTGAGCAGTGTACAAGACAAAATCATTACTATGCGCCAAGGTAAAGCATATTATCTAAGTAATATCTATGGCAAAACTGCTGACCACGTCCTCAAAAATGCCATGGAAACCAGCGAAAGGCTCGACGTGGTGCAAGAAATGCTACAAGAATATTTTGAACTCATAGAAAATGGAGAAGGTACTTCTAAAGAAGCTCTAGAGCTGCGCAAACAGCTTGACCAAAGCATTGGTACAGACGACCCTGAGCTTGTGAGGGCTGATGTAATGCTCAATTTTTATCTCTAAATACCAAGGTATATTTTTATGAAAAACAGTAGATACATCAAATAAACTATGAAATACATTGAAAAAAAGCCCGAACCTGCTTCGCTTTCAAAACTCAAAAACTTAAAATATACTGATTATAAACCACAGTTTCATAATCTGCCTATCAATGTCTGGAATGACATCGTGAACCAGCTTATGCTCGACCAAGGCTTCTTGTGCTGCTATACCTTAGATCAAATCACACCTGAAACCGCAATATTGGTGCATTTCTATCCTGTGGAGTATTTTGCCGACCTAGAACTAGAATACCGTAACCTGTTTTTAGCACTACGACAGCCTGACGGCTTGCCGCCCGACTATAAAGTCGGCTATCAGGCAAAAGAAAATACCATTATCCCAGATTATCTTGGCGACCGCAGATGTGCGTCTTATTTCAGGTACAATACCCTAGGTGAAATCTTGCCCGCAGGTACAGGGCAACTCCGCACCATCAGAAAATGTAAAGACAATTACAAAAAACTCACGCCTGAGCAACAAATGGTGCTTAATACCATTGATGTACTCAACTTGAATGCAGAGCAACTCAAAGACCAACGAAAAATTATTTATCAAGAAGTGCTCAATAGTGTAAAAAAACTCAGCAAAGCGCAAATCCAGCGTGTAGTGATGAGCCTAAGACAACGCGACCCAAAAACAGGTAAATACAGAAGATTCAATGAAGTGATAATTCATTATTTAGAAAGTCTTAGCTGAAATATAATACACTGATAAACAATTGTTTATCATTCAAATAGGCTACTATGGTAAGGTAATCATCAAAAACTATCTTTTGTAAACTAAACGAAAACCTTAGCAGTGAGTTATGACTAAATACTTAATCAAAAAATTATCAAGTTCACTAGATTGGCAATCAATCATTAACCATTACCCAAAGATATGTCCACAAAAGTATTTATGATACTACTCGTACTCTTCGGAAGCATTGTATTTCCAGCCGTAGGGTACTATTTAGATTGGAGAGCCTCCAACAGAAAAAAGAAAATTAAACAAAATAAATAATTGCATGAAATCTCAACCTAAGTGTGTCGCCTTACTAGGTTCTACAGGTTCTATAGGTACACAGGCACTCGAAGTAATTGAAAAACATCCTGATTTTTTTAAAGTAATTGTACTCACTGCACAGCACAACGCTGATTTGCTCATTGCACAAAGTCTGAAATTTCAGCCCAAGGAGGTTGTCATTGTGCAAGCAACGCATTATCCAAAAGTAAAAGAAGCACTCTCGCCACTCGGCATCAAGGTACATACAGGCAAAGAGGCTTTGAACCAAGTAGTTACCCTTCCTGAAATTGATATAGTGCTCACGGCTGTAGTTGGGTATTCGGGGCTTGAGCCTACCATTACTGCTATCAAAGCAGGCAAAGACATTGCCCTTTCCAACAAAGAAACCCTCGTGGTGGCAGGCGAAATGATTATGGCACTCGCCCAAACGCATCAAGTAAAAATCTTACCCGTTGACTCTGAACACTCTGCCATCTTCCAATGCCTAGCAGGAGAAGAGCACAACCCCATCGAGAAAATCATCCTCACTGCCTCTGGTGGACCTTTTAGAGGAAAAAAACGCATTGAACTAGAGCAAGCCACCAAAGCCCAAGCCCTCAAGCACCCCAACTGGTCTATGGGGGCAAAAGTAACCATTGACTCAGCCTCGCTGATGAACAAGGGGCTGGAAGTGATGGAAGCCAAGTGGCTTTTTGGATTGAGTCCTTCGCAAGTAGAAGTTGTCGTACACCCACAGTCCATTGTACATTCTTTGGTGCAATTTGAAGATGGCTCTATCAAAGCACAGCTCGGCTTGCCTGATATGAAGCTGCCCATTCAGTATGCTTTGGCTTATCCCCAACGCTTGGCTACCGATTTTCCACGCTTTAATTTTGCTCAATACCCACAGCTCACTTTCGAAGCACCTGATACAGATACATTTCAAAACCTTGCACTAGCGTTCAGAGCTATGCACAAAGGAGGTAATATGCCTTGCATTTTGAATGCTGCCAATGAAATTGCTGTAGCAAAGTTCTTAGAAGATAAGGTTAAATTCCTAGAAATGTCTGACATCATTGCCAATTGCATGGCAAAAGTGCCCTACATTGCCGAGCCAAGTTATGAAGATTATGTAGGTACTGATGAATATACCCGAAAACTAGCCCACGAACTCTGTGCCTAAGCAATCAACTACCTCTGCCAAAGGTTTTGATAGATTGGCAGGGCTATATGATGCCATGATGGAATGGGCTTTTTGGGGAAACATTGCCCATTCACAAACTTATTTTTTAAAACATCTACCCCAAAAAGCCAAGGTGCTTGTGCTAGGAGGAGGTACAGGCTGGATAGTAGAAGCAATCTGGAAAGTATGCCCTACAGCACACATCGTCTATGTAGAACTTTCACCCAAAATGCTCTCAAAAACCAAAAAGCGTATTCCTAAAAATAAAACCCATCAAATTCAACTTGTGTGTGGTGATATACAGTTGATTCCACAAAAAAGTCGCTTTGATGTAATCTGTACTTTCTTTTTTTTGGATTTATTTCCACCCCAAAAAGTAGCAGCAATGGCTAGCATACTTGACAAAATACTCAAAATCAATGGTTTATGGCTATATGCTGATTTTGAAGCAGAAGGCAAAAGGCATTGGCTCAAAAAAAGTTTTATTCGTTTGATGTACCTTGTGTGTTCAGCTTTTTGCACATTAGAAAACAAAACTTATTGGCAGTATCCTGCTGCAATAAAGGCGTTAGGTTATAAGCAAAAAGCTACTAAAACATTTTTTAGAGGGCTTATTAGAGCCTATTGTTTTAGTAAAAAAACAACTAATATTGATGAATGAATCAAAGATATTTTGAATTTTGAAACACTGATTAAGGCTTTTTGGCTAAATTTGCAAAAATGCTCTCTTATGTGTTGGTAACAAAATACACTCATCAACACAGTCATTTAGAAAAATGAATAAAAATAATTATTTCTTGTTTGATATCAAAATAACATAATTATCCTATTTAAAATGAAAAGCAGGTTTTTTTTAATTTTTTTCTTATTGCTAGTTAGTTTGGGCTTAAATTACTCCACCATCTACGCTCAAAAATGTAACGTCATCACTGCCGAAGACCAAGATGGTGATGGTATCTCAGACCGAAGCGGACAAGACCAATGCCCTACCACGCTCAGCCAAATACAAGGGCAAAGAGCTACTGTCATCAATGCCCTCACAGGAGAACTGGTAGTAGTAAGGCTACCCAAAGACCTGAGCAATTATCTCTGCCAAGACCGAGTGCCTATTGACCGTGCTAAAATAGAACTCAACAAAAAAACGAATGAGGTAAGAAGAGAAATAAAACGAATAGATGAAAAAAGAGTTCCTTATGACAAAATGTCAAAGAGTGAGCGAAATGCTGCTACAGCCGAACAAGAGCAAAAACTAGAAGAACTAAAACTCGAAATGGACGGCCTCAATGAACAAATGCGCAATGTAAACCCCGCAAGCTATGTGGCTTTTACCAGCAATCTACTTGACGAAAAAGGAAAGATACTCAAAGAAGGTGTGCCTTTTAAAATTTATATAGAAGTCGACTCCTTTGGCTGCTTACCCGACGAAGACCAAGATGGCTCGCCTGATATTGTGGACTTATGCCCCGGCGAAAAAGGAACTATAGCCGCCGCAGGCTGCCCTGACCGCGACAAAGATGGTATCCCTGACAAAGAAGATAGATGCCCCGATAATGCAGGCCCCCTTGAAAGCCAAGGCTGCCCCGACCGCGATGGTGATGGCATACCCGACCCCGAAGACCTCTGCCCTGATGTACCTGGAGTAATAGAAAGTCAAGGTTGCCCTGACCGCGACAAAGATGGTATCACTGATGAAAAAGATGCCTGCCCCGATGACCCAGGCCCCAAAGAAACCAACGGATGCCCCGACCGCGACAAAGATGGCACATTAGACAAAGATGATGACTGCCCAGATGTGCCCGGCCCGAAAGAAAACAAAGGCTGCCCCAAAATATTGGAAAAAGCAAGCAGAGTACAATTTAAAGTCAATGAAGATATTATCTTGGAAGAATGGTATCCTACCTTAGATGAACTCGCTGCCTTGCTCCAAGAATATCCTGATTCTTACATCAGTCTGGCTGGGCATACAGACAGTGATGGCGAAGCTGAAGATAACTTAGACCTCTCTAAGCGCAGGGCGGCTGCCGTAAAGCAATACCTAGAAGAAAAAGGCATTGCAGGAGAAAGAATTACCAGCACAGGCTATGGCGAGGAAAAACCTATTGCTACCAATGCCACCACGGCAGGTAAAGCTCTTAATAGGAGGGTAGAAATGAAATTAAGTAATAAAAAATAGTGCTGAGTGTTTTATTTTACCTATGCTCAGCGGTAAATCATGAAGACAGTATTTGTATAAGCAGATGCTGTCTTTCTTATGTTTATTAATGAATTGATAATTGGCTGTTATGCTTATTCAATGACTAATTTTTTTGGTTGTCTGACAATTTTTTTGGAAATCTGTAGCAGCGGACTTCCAGTCCGCTGGCATTTATGTTCTAAACAGTA
>CAYZQI010000032.1:0-36852 GCA_964480455.1 uncultured Cytophagaceae bacterium | reverse complement strand
ATGGTTTGACCATTGATGATTTACCAGCTTCCGTTAGAATAAAAATTAAGCGAAGCTATATTAAAATGTACATCATAAAAAGAGAAAGCCCTCCAAGAATCAAATATGATATGTTTAAGCGATTGAATACAGGTGGGTCTATCTTAGAAGCTCAAGAAATCAGAAATAGCACCATTCGTTTTTTGAATGAGGATTTTATCGACTTTATACAAGAATTATCAGATGATGCCCAGTTTAAAAAAACAATCAGCCTGATACAGCCTTATAAAATTGAAAGACAATTTGATGATGAGCTAGTCCTAAGATTTTTTACCCTCAAAAATGCAAATCTTAAGGAATATACACAAGATGACGAACGCACACTCGCAGAGTTTATGACTAAATTTGCAGAAGAAGTTGCCTCTCAAAAAGTTCCTTTTGATTATGAAGCAGAACGTAAAATTTTTATTCAGACTTTTAAAATATTAGATGACGCAATGGGTAAGGCAGCTTTTGCAAATCAGTCTAATCAATTTTATGCTTTTTATTTTGAAGATTTCAGTATCGCAATTGCCAAACACCTAGATAAAATAACTGATAATAAGTTAGTGGACTTGAAAGATAAAATATTGGCATTAAAAGAAAGTCAAGAATTTAAAGACTATGCGAAGAACGACAAATATAAGGGATTTAGTGGAAAAGGTTATTATCAATTTCTCAATAAAAGACTAAACTTTGCCACAGAAGCCTTGAATGATTTATGAATCAAAGTGATATAGAAAAATATCGTGAATTGATAGAATCAGATTTGGCTTGGCGACTTGATGAAATTGCTCTTTTCCAGAATCAGTTAAATGCTTTTAAAGCAACCAATACAACTAAAAATGAAAAAAACAGAGTAGAACAAGACAAAAAAAGATTTAGAAAGCTGTTAGTTTTGGTGCTATATGCCCATTTTGAAGTCTTCTTCAAATATGCTTTTACAATTTATGTTGAAGCCATTAATGAAGCGAAGATAGATCTTTCTAAGGCAGTTGATATTTTGACAGCTTCTTCTCTACAAAAAATCTTTTTGGATTATGAGGAAGCCAAAGAGCAAACGAAACAAGATAGCAGTGATTTCAATAAAACAGAAAAGAGAATTAAGCAAAGACTTAAACTACTTGATGAATTAGAAAAGCTAAAAACAGAATCCTTCATAAAATTACCAATTTCAACAAATCATCTGGACAAATCTTCTATCATCTACACAGAATCTAGTCTTAGTCCTGATGTAGTAGAAAAAATCCTTTCCCGTTTAGGACTTGATGCAAGTGCTTTTGGACTTAAAAATGAAGATTTAAAAAGGATATTGAATGAGTTCCTAAAAAGACGACACGGAATAGCCCACGGAGACGAAAAATTTAAAGAAGGAGTAAAAGAAAAACAATGGAATGAATACAAAACTGCTCTCGATAAAGTGGTCAATCTAATTCCAAGTGCCATTTACAATGCACTCGTTCAAAAGCTTTATCTGAAACCCTCATTCAGAAAGTAGCGTAAGTTGCAGGGTGTTTGCTTTTTTGAACTTCTGTCAAAAGTAATCAAATGAATTATCCACTAAAAAACCCAATAACGCCTCTCTTGGAGCAGAAGGGTTAAAAACAATATGATATACCAAAATTTACTTAACAAAACCCAGACCCTTGCAGTGATAGGCTTAGGCTATGTAGGCTTGCCCGTAGCTTTAGCTTTTGCCAAAAAAGTGAAAGTCATCGGCTTTGACATCAGCGAGGCTAAAATCAAAACCCTCAAACAAGGCAAAGACCCTAACTTTGAACTAGAAGATAGTGCTTTTGAAGAAACTGACATCACTTTTACCAACCAACTTGATGACCTCAAAGCAGCTACTTTCTTTATCGTAGCTGTACCTACCCCCATTGACGCAAGCAATACCCCCGATTTAACGCCGCTTTTGTCTGCTTCTAAAACCGTAGGAAAAGTACTCAAAAAAGGAGATTATGTAGTCTATGAGTCCACAGTCTATCCAGGCTGCACAGAAGAAGATTGTATCCCTGTGCTTGAGCGTGAATCTGGACTAAAATTTCAAGAAGATTTTAAAGTGGGCTACTCGCCTGAGCGCATCAACCCAGGTGATAAAGTGCATACCTTAGAAACTATTGTCAAAGTAGTATCAGGTAGTTGCCCTGCCTCTGCCGAAGAAGTCGCCAAGGTATATGAACTCGTGGTAGAGGCAGGAGTGCATCGTGCATCTTCTATCAAAGTAGCCGAAGCTGCTAAAATCATTGAGAATACGCAGCGTGATTTGAACATTGCACTGATGAACGAGCTTTCTTTGATTTTTAATAAAATGAACATCAACACCTTCGAAGTGCTAGAGGCAGCAGGCACAAAGTGGAATTTTTTAAAATTTACGCCTGGGCTAGTAGGAGGGCACTGCATTGGCGTTGACCCGTATTACCTCACTTACAAGGCAAGCAAACTAGGGCATAACCCCAAGGTAATCCTCAGCGGACGAAATATCAATGATGCTATGGGGGCTTATGTAGCCAATCAGACCCTTAAAAAAATACTCAAGTCTGGCAAGAAATTGAACGAACTACGCATTTTATTGATGGGCGTTACCTTCAAAGAGAATGTAAAGGATATTCGTAATTCTAAAGTAGTAGATATTATCCGTGAACTGCACGATTTTAACATTAGCCTAGACATTGCCGACCCCATGGCTGATGCCGAAGAATTTGAACACGAATACGGAATTCATCTTAACCAAAGAGTAGAGCAAGGCTATGATGCCGTGATAGTGGCAGTGAATCACAAGGAATACCTCGATTTTGATGAGGCTTACTTTCAGTCTATCACCACAGAAGATGCACTTCTGGTAGATATTAAAGGCATTTACAAGACCAAAATAAAAAATATGCAGTACTGGAGTTTGTAAGTTTGTGTTGGGGAAGGCTTTGTGAGCAAACAATACCTTCCTCTTTCCTAACTACTCAAATAACTGTCTGTAATGATTGGTTTCTTGCTCAACGCTGTATTGCTGTGTGATGTGTGCTTTGACAGCACTGCCTTGCGCTTTCAAAGCCTCTGCCGAGGCGGTGCTAAAAGCATACAAAGCCTGCATAGCGGCTTTGGTGTCGTTGGGTTCAAACAGAAAACCGTGCGAACCTGCCTCTAATACATCTTTCATACCTGCTACATTGGCAGCTATGAAAGGCACTCCCAAAGCCCCTGCTTCTAGCAGTACATTGGGCATGCCATCATAAAAAGAGGGAATGGCTACAGCATCACAAGCCAGATAATAAGGCAGCAATGAGAATCTATCCATAAATGGATAATGTGTATAGTGAAAATGCGCTTGGTTTTCGGTTAGATAGTTTTGTACTTGTTCTGCCAATTCTCCTACAAAAAGCAGATGAAATTGAGTATGCAATTGTGCTGCAGCAATGGCTTTCAAGAAGAACAAAACACCTTTTTTCTCCTTCAAATGTCCAAAAAGCCCTATCAATCGGTGGCTGGGGTTAATGTGAGTCTGTTTCCAATTTTGCGCTTGTGTATGGTCGCTTTCTTGTGCTTGCCAAATAGCGGTATCTATGCCATTGGGTGTAAAATGCACTTTAAGGGTCGGAAAAATTGCTTTGATTTTTTGCTCTTTGTCTTGGCTGACCGTAGCCACTGCCGATGAGTTTCGCAAGGCTTCATACAATACCTCTCTTCGCTTGGGCGAGAAGATAGCCGCGTCAAAGTCATTGCCCCTGATGCAAGTAATCAATGGAATGTTAAGCCATGCCTTCAGCACTGGTGCAGCCAAAATAGGCAAATAACCTCCAAAAGCGACAAGGTGTGTCCAAGCAAAATTGACTTGCTGCTTTTCCAGAAAATTCCAAACAAGGTTATAAGTATGGGCTATGTCGGCATCTATGGGAAAAATAAACTCATTGCCTCCCTGCGTAGTGCGTACCTTGGGGTGAGTAGCGCGCTCAAAAAGATGCAAAACATCTATCTTATAGCCTGCCTGACGGAGGTGATATACAATCCTATCACAAGACTCCGCCATTCCCCCCTTGCTAGGAGGGTAATTTTGGGTAAGCCAAAGAATACGCTTGTGTGATGGGTTTGCCATTTTTTTTTCTTTTTTTTAATTGATAGATGATCTGTAAATAGCCTTAGTAAAAGACAAAAAATAACTTTAGCAGTTTTAGTTCATAAATTACTGATAGCCAGCGAACTAGCAATTCATAATTCACTTATACTGCTTTCAAGCTAATATCTAAGCTAGGGGCAGAGTGGGTAAGTGCACCTACAGAGATAAAGTCCACACCTGTTTCTGCAATGGCTACAATACTTTCTTTTGTGATACCTCCCGAAGCCTCCAAAGGAATTTTTTGATTGACCATTTTTACAGCTTCTTTCAAGGCTTCTGTACTCATATTATCCAGCATGATATAATCTACCCCTCCTATTGCCAGTACTTGCTCGAGCTCTGCGAGGTTTTGTGTTTCTATTTCAACGCGAAGGTCTTTGCCTGTGGTTTTGAGGTACTGATGTGTATTGGCAAGTGCTGCAGCAATACCTCCTGCATAGGCTATATGATTGTCTTTTAGCATAATCATATCAAACAAGCCGTATCGGTGGTTAGTACCGCCGCCTATTTTGACTGCCCATTTTTCGGCCAAGCGGAAGTTAGGCGTAGTTTTGCGGGTATCCAAGAGTTGTGCTTTGGTGTGTGCTATGAGTTTTTTATATTGTTGGGTGAGCGTAGCAATACCACTCATGCGCTGCATACAGTTGAGTACTAAGCGTTCGGCTTTGAGAATGGAACGTGCATTGCCCTCTACCCAGAAGCCTATATCGCCATAGCTTACTGCCTGTCCATCTTGTTTGTTGGGGGTGATGTGCAATGTATCATCAATGTAAGCAAAGATAATCTCCGCAAGGGCTACCCCTGCCAAAATACCCTCTGCTTTGATGAGCAAATGCGCTTTGCTGTGTTGGGTACTACGTACTGCCGCAAGCGAAGAATGGTCGCCATCACCTACATCTTCTTGCAATGCCCTTTCAATAAAATGGCGAATATTGTCGAGTTCTAAATAATTGTATCTCACTTTGCAAATTTACAGAAAGAAGTGGAGATGGAGAAATAGATTTCACTGGAAATTATATGTGTTGAAGGATTATTCTCTGCTAGTCAGCACCATTAAAGTTTTAGAAGCACTAAAAAGAACAGCATCACATAAAGAAGTTTTTATCCAATGAGCGACACTGTTTCTTTTGGGTATAGCAATGGTTATGGGAAAATACTCAATAAATTAACGCTCTACTCTATCCACCCAGTTCTGCGTAGAGTGTTGTCTTTTGTTTGAGCGAAGCGAAAACGGGTGCAAGTCAAATTCCCCTTTTTAAGCCACCTCACCCCTTCCCCTCCACAAGAGAGGGCATAAGGAAATCAATTTGACTTGCACCAACTTAGAAAAGCAATCGGATTATGGTCGATTGGGTAAGTTTCCCCAATCCTTCCCCTTACTTTTATGTGATTGAGATTCAGGCTACGAATGCTTGTGGCTCAACAGACTGGACAAGTTAAGTTGGCTGGGAAGTAGAGTTTCTGGACTGCAGCTCGCCCAGTGTGGCTGGCTGATGATAACCTACCCTAATCCAAGCAATGAAGAACTTATCGTAGAAGCATCCTCAGGTACACAAATCGAGGGAGCAGGCACAGAGATTTTACAGAAAAAATCTGCAACCTCAGGTAAAATACTTGCTAATATTAGAGCTGAACTAGAATTGCTTAATGTATTCCAAGAAGTAGTATGGCAAGGGCAACTCAAAGCAGGCAGGGCAAGCATCAATACAAGCTATTTACCTGAAGGTTCTTACTACCTCCGCCTCACGTATGAGGGCGAAACCCAAGCAAAGCGTGTGTTAGTGAGGCATTAGGTGTTTAGTCATTAGTTGCTTAGTTATTGGTCATTGGGTCATTAGTCATTGAGGGCATTACTTTTCCTAATTTCTGATGACCAATGACTTTTTTTTAACAGATACCTCCAGCATGACAACCTAGCTACTTGCTTGTCATTCTGAAAGAATCTGAAAGTGTATCAAAGGCAGGCTACGCTGTATAGCAGATGCCTGCGGCATGACAAAAGTGGGGGTTAGGCAACTGTCAGCCACGCCGTACAGCAGATGCCTTATGTTATTCCTCGTGCGCTGCCCTTGCGTACTCAGACCCACCGAGCAAGCCTACAATCACATTGAAGCCAATAGAAAGCACTACGCCTGTCCAGAGGAGAATTTCACCAATTCTTTCTGCACCCATAAAAAGAAAAAGGGTCATCAGAATAGATACAAAAAACATAGCAAGCATACTGCCTACAAAGAGAAATAATTTAAAATTTTCAGTACTTTTCATAATATTAGATCTATTAGATGAAAGAGGTTTTACATTTTATCAAAGCTAGGTAGTATTTTCTTAGGTAACAATGACTTTTCTCAGTTTATCGTATGAACCCGAATAAGTACCTCGAAATTGAGTAGTTTTATTTTTTTGAGTTATTTTTGTGAAATATTAGCATTGCTTAAATATACCCAAAAATGATATTACTAGACGGAAAACAAACCTCTCGCACTATACAAGAAGAAATCAAAGCCACTGTAGCTAAACTCAAGGCAACAGGAAAAAAAGCACCTCATCTTGCAGCGGTGCTGGTGGGCAATGATGGCGCTAGCGAAACTTATGTAAATGCAAAAGTAAAAGCCTGTGAGCAGGTGGGCTTTGCTTCTTCCCTTTTTCGCTACCCTGATACGCTTTCAGAGGAGGCCCTTCTCCAAAAAATAGATGAACTCAACCAAGATACTGATATTGATGGCTTTATCGTGCAATTGCCTCTGCCAAAGCACATAGACGTAGATAAGGTCATCAATCGGATTAGCCCTGAGAAAGATGTAGATGGTTTTCACCCTGTGAGTGTAGGCAAGTTGGTCAAAAACTTTCCTACCTATATCTCTGCCACGCCTTTTGGAATTATAAAATTATTAGAAAAATACAATATAGAAACTACAGGCAAGCACTGCGTAGTGGTAGGGCGAAGCCAAATTGTGGGCTTGCCTATGAGCCTCTTGATGGGGCGTAATGCCTATCCTGGCAACTGTACCGTTACACTGTGCCACAGCAAAACCCAAAACATAGCCGAGATTACAGCTCAAGCAGATATTTTGGTAATGGCATTGGGTATTCCTTCTTTTTTGAAGGCTGATATGGTAAAAGAAGGGGCTGTGGTGATAGATGTAGGCATTACGAGGGTAGAAGACAGCAGCAAAAAGTCGGGTTATCGGTTGGTGGGTGATGTGGACTTTGAGGCAGTAGCCTCTAAGACGAGCTATATTACACCTGTGCCAGGCGGAGTAGGGCCTATGACCATTACGGGTTTGCTCACCAATACCCTCTTGGCAGCGCAGGGTTCAAATCTTTGAATTATTTTATTTTCAACAAACGCCTAATCAATACGATATGCCTCTTGCAGATTTATTTAAACTAACAGACGAGAAAGAATGGGTACTTTTTAAAAGTTATTGGGTACATACCATTCTGCAATTTGTGGTAGTGGCTTTTTTTCTTTGGCAGGAAAGCAAAGACATTATTTTTATGCTCATACTCTTGCTGGGTAGTGTACCTTTGGTGATAGCCTATGTGAGTTTTCAATTTCCGATTACGGGCTTTCTCATCGTATGGGCGCACCGCATCAAAGCAAATTTACTCAGACAACAAAATGTATTTGTGCATCTCTTTTTTAGTGTGATTACTTTTGTGTTGCTTGCTTCTTTTGTGCTTTACTTTTTCTTGACAATATTTTCTTTTTTCTACATCAAAAATCCAAGTGTTTTAGAAAATTTAGTGTTGGTAGTTTCTTATTTTACACCTGTTTTTTTTGTGGGAGAGCTATTCAGGCAGCGTTTTGTATTGCAAAAAATATACGGGGAGAAGGCGCAGAAATAATAAGATTAAGGAAAGTGTAAATTATGAATTTTGATTCTATAAAGTTACCATTATCAGTAAGTTATAAGCTAAAATAACCAAAATTATTATTTATATTTTTTTAACTTTATCTCGCCAAGATGTATTTCATATTTACTTTTCTATGTCCTTTTATGAAGAGAGAATTCACTCTCTCTTTTTATGAGTAATCTACAGCATTTTAAAGATGATAATTGGCAATCAGTTCATCGGCTATTTGTGGCACACCCACACTGCCTACAGCCGCAATGAGGTGCAAATTAGATGTAGGACGTACAAAAGGCATATTGGGGTCTATGATGTATTTGGGCGTATTGCTACTAACATAATCTAGCAAACCTGCTGCGGGATAGACATTGAGTGAAGTACCTACCACCATAAAAATATCTGCTTGTGCTGTAATTTCTATAGCAGGCTCCATCATGGGTACAGCCTCTCCAAACCAAACAATGTGTGGGCGGAGTTGCCCACCTTTTTCGCATTTATCGCCCAGATGAATGGGCTTATCGCCCCACTCATACACCAGCTCGGGGTAGAGCGTGCTACGCACTTTGCTCAGTTCACCATGTAAGTGGATGATGCGTGTAGAACCTGCCTTTTCGTGGAGGCTATCTACATTTTGGGTGATGATATGCACCTCAAAATAACTCTCGAGGCGTGCCAGTGCTTTGTGCCCTTCGTTGGGTTGTGCGGCCAAGGCTTGAGAGCGGCGTTGGTTATAGAAGTTAAGTACCAATTCTTTATTTCTGTGCCAGCCATCAATAGAAGCTACTTCCATCACGTCATGGTTTTCCCAAAGCCCTCCCGCATCTCTAAAAGTTTTGATACCACTTTCTGCACTGATGCCTGCCCCTGTGAGTACAACTAATTTTTTCATTTTTATTGTGGGTTTTTCTTTTCAAACACAAAGGTTCAATATCACTTTAAGTTGTAAAATTATCATTTTATTAGAAAATAAAAAATAGTCAAGCAATTTGGTATGTGTTTAAAACAAGGGCTTTACTTGCTAAGTTTTAAGAGTTTGAACAACTTTGCAAGATGGAAGAACTCATAGAAATTTTTGGCGCAAGAGAGCATAATCTCAAAGACATAGACCTCAGTTTCCCACGCAATAAGCTAGTGGTGATTACGGGTGTATCGGGCAGTGGCAAGTCCTCACTGGCTTTTGATACGCTCTATGCAGAAGGGCAACGCCGCTACATGGAAAGTTTCTCAGCCTATGCACGCTCTTTTATGGGTGGTATGGAACGCCCCGATGTGGATAAAATCAACGGACTTAGCCCTGTGATTTCTATTGAGCAAAAAACCACAGCACGCAATCCACGCTCTACAGTAGGAACTACTACCGAAATTTATGATTTCTTACGCCTTTTGTATGCGCGTGCAGGCACTGCTTACTCTTACAATACAGGCGAAAAAATGGTCAAACAATCTGAAGACCAAATTGTGGAGTTGATTTTAGAGAAATTTCAAGGGCAGAAAATCAACTTGCTTGCACCCGTAGTAAAAGGACGCAAAGGGCATTACAGAGAACTCTTCATACAAGTCCGCAAAGCTGGCTATGGCAAAGTACGCATTGATGGCGAAATCCAAGACATTACGCCCAAAATGCAAGTCGACCGCTACAAAATCCACGACATCGAGATAGTAATAGACCGCATTGAGGTTAAAAAGAACGACCGACACCGCATCACGCAGTCTGTCCGTACTGCACTCAAAGAGGGCAAAGACAGTATGGAAATTCTGCCACACAATGCTGAAAGTGATAAGCCCTTCTTTTTCTCTAAGCAATTGGTCTGCCCTACCACGGGCATCTCTTATGATGAGCCAGCCCCCAATTCTTTTTCTTTTAACTCGCCTTATGGTTACTGCCCCAAGTGCAAAGGCTTGGGCGTAATAGAAGAAATCACCGAAGAGAGAATAGTGCCTGATGATAAACTCAGCATTGCGAGGGGAGGCATTGCTCCACTAGGTGAGTACCGAGATATTTGGATCTTTAAACAAATAGAAGCAATCCTGAAAGGCCATAAGCTCAGCCTTAGTACGCCCATCAAAAAAATTCCCGAAGAAGTCTGGACAGAGATTCTACATGGCTCGGCACAAACCCACAAGATTTATTCTGAAAAATACAAAAAAATCTATTACAGCCAATTTGAGGGAATTATCCCTTACATGCGCCGACAGCAAGAAGAAGGTACTGACAAAATGCAAGATTGGCTACAAGATTTTGTCATTACTCAGACTTGCCCCGAGTGCAAGGGCGGAAGACTGAGAAAAGAATCGCTACACTTCAAGATAGATGATAAGAATATTTATGAACTTTCGCAACTCAACATAGACCAACTCGCAGCATGGCTTACTGACCTTGAAAGCCGCCTAGATGAACGCCAAAACACCATAGCAGAAGGCATTTTAAAAGAAATTCGTAAACGTGTAGGTTTGCTGCTAGACATTGGATTGTATTATCTTTCGCTCAACCGCCCACTCAAGACACTCTCTGGGGGCGAGGCACAGCGTATCAGATTGGCTACGCAAATTGGTACACAGCTCGTAGGAGTCTTGTATATCTTAGATGAACCAAGCATTGGCTTGCACGCACGCGATAATTTTAAACTGATAGATTCGCTCAAAAATTTACGCGATTTGGGCAATTCGGTCATTGTAGTAGAGCACGACAAAGATATGATGCTGCATGCGGATTATGTGATAGACATAGGCAAAGGGGCAGGAATACATGGTGGGCGTGTAGTGGCTGCAGGTACACCTCAAGATATTTTAAAGCAAAGCAGCCTTACAGTAGATTACCTTGCCAACCGTGTCGGCATTGCTATTCCAGAAAAAAGACGCAAAGGCAATGGACTGCACCTCACCATCAAAGGAGCAAAAGGCAATAACCTCAGAAATGTAACCCTTGATTTGCCTTTGGGCAAGATGATTTGTGTTACAGGAGTTTCGGGCAGTGGAAAATCTACACTTATCCACGACACGCTTTTCCCCATTCTTAATAAACATTTTTTTCGCGCAAAGCGTGAGCCTCTGGAATACAGCAGCATAGAAGGCTTAGAAAATATAGATAAGGTCATAGAGGTCGACCAATCGCCCATAGGGCGGACACCTCGCTCTAACCCTGCTACGTATGTGGGCTTTTTCACAGAAATCAGGGCTTTGTTTGCCCAACTGCCCGAAGCCAAAATAAGGGGCTATAAACCTGGACGTTTTTCTTTTAATGTCAAAGGAGGGCGTTGCGAAGAGTGCCAAGGCGGTGGTATGAAACTGATAGAAATGGAGTTTCTACCTGATGTATATGTAGAATGTGAAGCCTGCAAAGGCAAACGCTACAACCGCGAAACACTCGAAGTGCGCTTCAAATCTAAGTCCATTGCTGATGTACTTGAAATGACCGTAGAACAAGCAGTAGAATTTTTTGAAAATCAACCCCTTATCAAGCGCAAAGTGGAAAGCCTTGCCGAGGTAGGGCTAGGCTATCTCCGCTTAGGGCAATCTTCTACTACACTCTCAGGCGGAGAGGCACAGCGTGTCAAACTTGCTACTGAACTCTCCAGACGCGACACGGGCAAAACCCTTTACATTTTAGATGAACCTACTACAGGCCTACACTTTGAAGACATCAGAATTTTGCTGGGTGTATTGAATAAGTTAGTGGACAAAGGCAATACTGTATTGATTATTGAACACAATTTAGACGTGATTAAAGTAGCTGACCACGTCATAGATGTAGGGCTAGAGGGTGGTGCTAAGGGAGGAGAAATCATTTTTACGGGTACACCTGAAAAACTTATCAAAGATAAAATTAGCCACACAGGGCGTTTTTTGAGAGAGGAGATGAGCCTGAAATAAGCAATAGAAGCGTTAGCTTTTAATTTTAATAACTTCATCAGAAAGTAACACCTCAAATATTGATATGCCAATTTATTGAGAAACACGCTACATCACTCTCAAAAAATCTGAACCAATTACTTGTCTTACACTATATCGCGGCAAGCTCTGTAAATATCTTGCCAGCCCTTACGGGGCTTAATGATGGTTTCCATATATTCTTGGAATACAATCTTATCCTGCACAGGGTCTTTCACTATGGCTCCCACTACCCCACTTGCTATGTCTTGTGCTTTCAGGTCGCCCTCTCCAAAATGATAGGCAAGGGCAAGCCCACTATTCATCACGGAGATAGCCTCAGCAGTACTTAGTGTACCAGAGGGTGATTTAAGTTTGGTTTTGCCATCAACAGAAAGCCCACTGCGTAGTTCTTGGAAGATAGTAACAATGCGTCTGATTTCTTCCAGAATCGGCTTTTCTACGGGTAGTTCTATAGATTTACTAAAACTTGCCACACGCTGCCGCACAATTTCTACTTCTTCTTCAAGGGTGCTTGGCACGGGCAAAATAACAGTGTTGAAACGTCTTTTTAGTGCGCTTGAGAGTTCATTTACGCCTTTGTCGCGGTTGTTGGCTGTTGCAATCAAATTAAAACCTGCTACAGCTTGTACTTGTGTATTGAGCTCAGGAATAGGCATCATTTTTTCAGAAAGAATGGTGATAAGCGTATCTTGCACATCTGCCCCAATACGTGTCAGTTCTTCTACTCTTGCTATTTTACCATCTTTCATGGCCCTGATAACAGGTGTCTCTACAATGGCAGCTTGGCTAGGGCCTTGCGAAAGGAGCAGGGCATAATTCCAACCATAGCGTACAGCTTCTTCGCTTGTACCTGCCGTGCCTTGTACCACCAGCGTAGAGTCGCCTGAGATGGCTGCCGAGATATGCTCGGAAACCCACGATTTGGCAGTACCAGGTAAGCCATAGAGCAGTAAAGCCCTATCGGTGGTGAGGGTAGCTACGGCTATTTCCATCAGGCGGCGATTACCTATGTATTTAGGACTTATTTGAAAGCCATTGGAGAGTTTTTCACCCATTAAGTAACTTACTACCGCTTGTGGTGAGAGTTGCCAATTAGTAGGCTTTGGGTGTTTATCTTGCTGTTTGAGAGCATCAAGTTCTTCTGCAAATTGCTGTTCTGCGGCTTGTCTGAGTATGTTTTGTGCCATAAGTCTAAGTTTTGTTGAGATTTGGTTTTGTTTTTACTTCTCTGTGAATGTTGCTGCTAAAAATAAGAGAAATAATTGAGAAAAGCGAAGATGCTCGGGCTGATTTTTTGATAATTTTTGTGGGACTAGAGCGGTATAGGCATAAGATATGAGAGAAAGCTGGGTATCTTATTTTGATAAGTTATTGATAACTAGATACTTATTTTAGCAAGTAATAAGCAATCACATATCATCAATCCTATTTTTTAGCTATACCGACAGACCGAAGCCCACCGATATAACTTTCAAAAAATATTATTTTTTAGGACTCAGTGTGATAAAAGGTAAAATCATTTCTTCCATAGATACACCTCCATGCTGAAAGGTATCTTTGTAATAATTGACATAATAATTGAAATTATTGGGATAAGCAAAGAAATAATCTTCAATGGCAAATACATATGAGGTAGAAACATTGACCTTGGGCAGGTGAAAACGCTCGGGTTTAGAGGTTGCAAATATTTTATCATCTTGGTAGCTCAAATTTTTACCCTGTTTATAGCGTAAGTTGGTATTTACACTGCGGTCGCCAATGATTTTAAAGGGTCGTTTTACGAAGATAGTACCGTGGTCGGTAGTAATGATTACTTTAGCTCGTTTTTCGGAGATTTTTTTTAGTAAATCAAACAAAGGCGAGTGCATAAACCAAGACCGAGTGAGACTTCTAAATGCCGACTCGTCAGGCATCAGCTCTCTTATCATGTTCATATCGGTACGTGCATGCGAGAGCATATCTACAAAATTATACACTAAGGCATTGAGTTGGTTGTTGAATAAGTTTTCAGCTTGTTCAAATACAGTTTTGCCTTGTGCCTGGGTAATGACTTTGTTGTATGAAAACTTAATATTGAGATTATTCTTTTTAAGTTGCCTTTTTAAGAACTCTTCTTCATGGAGGTTTTTGCCTTCATCTTCATCTTCTTGACTCCATAAATCTGAGTGAAACTTTGCCATATCAATTGGGGTCATACCCGAAAAAATAGCATTGCGAGAATATGCAGTGGTGGTAGGTAGGATAGAATAATAGGAACTTTCTTCTTCAATGGTAAAATACTCCAAAATTAGAGGTTCTATGATTCGCCATTGGTCATAGCGCAGGTTATCTACCAAAATAAAAAAAATGCTTTCCTGCTCAGGACTTTTAAGCAGTGGAAATACTTTTTTCTTCATTAATTGGTGAGAGAGTAGCGGTCGTTCTTCGTCTGGGTCGTTGAGCCAGTCTTCATAGTGGGTTTTAATAAATTTGACAAAGTTGGTATTTGCTTCACTTTTTTGCATCTCGAGTACTTCATACATATCTTTGCTATTGGCATTTTCTATTTCTAGTTCCCAATAAACCAATTTTTTATAGACGTCTGCCCACTCGTCGTGGTTCATGTGGTCGTTGAAAGCCATCGCAAGGTTTCGGAAATCTT
Organism: uncultured Cytophagaceae bacterium; assembly: GCA_964480455.1. Lineage (GTDB taxonomy): Bacteria > Bacteroidota > Bacteroidia > Cytophagales > Microscillaceae > JAABSX01. The sequence goes on along the minus strand of CAYZQI010000032.1, from coordinate 22,339 downwards.
GTTGATAACCTTGGTTGGTTTTTTCGGTAATGAGGCGTTTGTTGTCCAATATTTTTTTAACAGAAAGCAAAATCTGACTTGGGTTCAGAGGTTTGATGAGGTAATCAGCAATTTTAGCCCCAATAGCATCTTCCATAATGTGTTCTTCTTCACTCTTTGTAATCATAATTACAGGCACGTTGGGGTGGCTTACTTTGATTTGCATGAGTGTTTCTATACCTGTCATGCCAGGCATATTTTCATCTAAAAAGATGATGTCATAGCGATTATCTTGTACGGCATCTAGTGCATCAGCTCCACTGTTTACGGGCGTAATTTCATAGCCTTTTTTCTCAAGAAACAAGATATGTGGTTTGAGTAATTCTATTTCATCATCAGCCCACAAGATTGAGTATTTTTGCATTGGTTTATAGGTTTAGTTTTGTTTAAAAAACCAAATCACCTTAAGATGTTTTGGCAGTAGGTATGTTTAACGAAATATTTTTACTTTTATCTTGTTTGCAAGACAAGTTTTAAATCAAGAAATTGCCTTCAGTGGTACACACTAAGCAGCCGATTAATAATAAATTGCTGGTAAGTGATTTGAGTATTAGGCTATAATTGATTGAAAAACAACACTTTAGCTACTAAAATGAATCATTTGATTTTTGAACCATCAGTTACCTCTGGAAATTGCCTAAGAAGTTCCAAAATCTGTTGCTAAATCATAGCTGACAAGGTAGGTCTTGACAGTGATGCCTTCTATTTGCTCAATGGCTGGTACTACTTTTTTGTGATTAATTTCGCTACTCACAAATACCAAATAAGTACCCTCCAAAAGCCCTAAACTTTTGACATAGTACGCCAATTGTTGTTTGCCTTCTTTGAATTGGGTAATGTTGCGATAGACCTTGCACTCAAGCACAAACTCTTGCCCTCGTACATTAATTATCAAGTCGCTTCTGCCCAAGGCTACGTGTGCCTCAAGGTAGCTTTTGCCCTTCATCACTTGCAAATATGCCTGAATAAAGGTCTCAAAACTATACACCAAGGCCGCTTCTTTCAAGCCCTTCACAGCTCCGTTTTCATCTTTTTCTATGAAATAACGAAATCCCCTCCGCTGCGCATATTCCTGATAAGCTTTGATGATGTGGTCTAGCTGGAGCCTGCCCTCCGCATCAAAATAATCGTCTAGGTCTATGTTGCCTTCTATGTGCTTGCGTTCCCCGTTGTAATGAGGAAAAAAAGCATAGTACAAACACTTTTTATACAAAGGCACTTTAAAAATGATATTATTGTCTGCATCATTGCTAATTAGCCCATTGGCACTGAGTTCACGGATTTGTTCATCATAAATTTGAAAAGCTATTTTTTCATCATTGAACAAGAGTCTTTCTACAAAAGCCCGATGTTTTTTACCTTTGTTGATGATATTAAAGATATTTTTATCAGGTAGGATAGAGATATAGTTTTTCTCGATGTGCAAATAGGCTTCATAAGATATGGGAGAAGCATCGGCATAATTTGTAACCAATTGATGTGCAAATCCATTGACCAAACCTGGCTGACCTGCGGTGATTTGATAAATTTTTTGTTTTACTTCTGTATCAAAAAGTTGGTTTGTTGCCTTTTCGTGCATCTCAAGCAGGGTGCTTACCTCGGCTTGTGTAAAATAATCTACCTCTAGGTTATCGGCAATGTTGAAGGGGCTGGCATTGTCTTGAATCACACCCGTAATGTTGCTTACACCCACCAGAATCACCGATTTAAGGCAGTGCAACTCGCGTGAGTGGTACAGTCCTCTAATAGCATGCAGAAAATCATTGAAATATGCAGGATTAATCCCTTCTACTTCATCAATGATGAGAATACTTTTTTCTGTTCTCACTGCCTCAATCTTTTGAAAAATAGTTGCTAGAGAATGTCCTGAAAAATCATCTTCCCAATTCTCTGAAAGAACAGTAGATAAATGTTTGAGAAAGTCTGCCTGAGATTGGTTGCGATAACTTTCAAAATTGACGTGGCAAACTTTGTAGCCTTCTTCTTTGAGCCGCTCTGCCAACATTCTAAAATAAGTACTTTTGCCCGTCTGTCGGGGTGCCCAGATGGTAAAGTACCGCTCTCTATGCACAAGGTCAAGACCCTGCAAGATAAGTGCCTCACGCTCTAAGGTGTAGTGCTGAGAACGGATATTGGGTCCTGAGGTATTAAAATATCTTTTCTGTGGTGATTGCATAGTTTTTAGGTTAAGAAGTTCCAAAATCTGTTGCTAAATCATAGCTGACAAGGTAGGTCTTAACAGTGATGCCTTCTATTTGCTCAATGGCTGGTACTACTTTTTTGTGATTAATTTCGCTACTCACAAATACCAAATAAGTACCCTCCAAAAGCCCTAAACTTTTGACATAGTACGCCAATTGTTGTTTGCCTTCTTTGAATTGGGTAATGTTGCGATAGACCTTGCACTCAAGCACAAACTCTTGCCCTCGTACATTAATTATCAAGTCGCTTCTGCCCAAGGCTACGTGTGCCTCAAGGTAGCTTTTGCCCTTCATCACTTGCAAATATGCCTGAATAAAGGTCTCAAAACTATACACCAAGGCCGCTTCTTTCAAGCCCTTCACAGCTCCGTTTTCATCTTTTTCTATGAAATAACGAAATCCCCTCCGCTGCGCATATTCCTGATAAGCTTTGATGATGTGGTCTAGCTGGAGCCTGCCCTCCGCATCAAAATAATCGTCTAGGTCTATGTTGCCTTCTATGTGCTTGCGTTCCCCGTTGTAATGAGGAAAAAAAGCATAGTACAAACACTTTTTATACAAAGGCACTTTAAAAATGATATTATTGTCTGCATCATTGCTAATTAGCCCATTGGCACTGAGTTCACGGATTTGTTCATCATAAATTTGAAAAGCTATTTTTTCATCATTGAACAAGAGTCTTTCTACAAAAGCCCGATGTTTTTTACCTTTGTTGATGATATTAAAGATATTTTTATCAGGTAGGATAGAGATATAGTTTTTCTCGATGTGCAAATAGGCTTCATAAGATATGGGAGAAGCATCGGCATAATTTGTAACCAATTGATGTGCAAATCCATTGACCAAACCTGGCTGACCTGCGGTGATTTGATAAATTTTTTGTTTTACTTCTGTATCAAAAAGTTGGTTTGTTGCCTTTTCGTGCATCTCAAGCAGGGTGCTTACCTCGGCTTGTGTAAAATAATCTACCTCTAGGTTATCGGCAATGTTGAAGGGGCTGGCATTGTCTTGAATCACACCCGTAATGTTGCTTACACCCACCAGAATCACCGATTTAAGGCAGTGCAACTCGCGTGAGTGGTACAGTCCTCTAATAGCATGCAGAAAATCATTGAAATATGCAGGATTAATCCCTTCTACTTCATCAATGATGAGAATACTTTTTTCTGTTCTCACTGCCTCAATCTTTTGAAAAATAGTTGCTAGAGAATGTCCTGAAAAATCATCTTCCCAATTCTCTGAAAGAACAGTAGATAAATGTTTGAGAAAGTCTGCCTGAGATTGGTTGCGATAACTTTCAAAATTGACGTGGCAAACTTTGTAGCCTTCTTCTTTGAGCCGCTCTGCCAACATTCTAAAATAAGTACTTTTGCCCGTCTGTCGGGGTGCCCAGATGGTAAAGTACCGCTCTCTGTGCACAAGGTCAAGACCTTGCAAGATAAGTGCCTCACGCTCTAAGGTGTAGTGCTGAGAGCGAATATTGGGTCCTGAGGTATTAAAATATCTTTTCTGTGGTGATTGCATATTGCCCATTACTTTATTTGCCTTACACAAAGATACTCATTTTTTATTGATGATAAGTAGCTATCTTAGCAGAGCTTCAATAATAGATTAGTAAAGAGTAAAAAATAACTTTTACATTTTTATTGCCTAAGTCATTGATAATGAATGTATTAAAAGCTCAGATTTCACAACTTACAACTCACATCTTACTTAAGTAGTCTAACAGTTAAAGTGTGTATGCTCTTTTTAACTGATTTTAGGCTTATTTTTATGATTTTTGCAAGATTATTTTGAGAAAAAACAGCCATATTTCACTCCACAGCAAGAATTTTCAAAGCATACACATTTTAATCAGGGACTATCAACTCATAATTTGAACTTTCTTTACTAAGACACCTTCATTTGGCTTTTAGTAGTTATTGATAGCATTTTATTCTTTGGATAGTAGGTTTTCGGGGTTTGTTTTTGGCTTTGGGCATACCAGATAACTTTATTTTGAGCAAATATTTAAAGATTTCTTGTGTTAGTTAAGTAACTTTGTAAGCTAAAAAATCTTTTATCATGGATATGTTTTCAAAGTGTGATTATCTTTTGTAAATTTGGGGATTGAATATTTTTGCTTTATGGCTAAAACTGTATATAAACACAATACTTATAAAAACACACGCAAAGAGGACAACCGCTCTTGGATAACCCAAGTGATGAGTTTTTTGCTGCAAGACCAGCGATTTCAGTTTATTCTTGGTTTTTTCTTGATGATTGGAGCATTTGCGACGCTACTGGCTTTTGTTTCTTATTTTTTTACGGGCAAAGCAGACCAAAGTGTGGTAGAGGTAGTACTTAGCGCTAGTTTAGAAGAAACAGGCAAAGAAGTAGAAAACTGGCTTGGGCTTACGGGCGCAGTGCTTGCCCATGTGCTTATCTTCAAGTGGTTTGGCATAGCTTCTTTTACAGTAGTGCCAGTTATTTTTTTGTTAGGCTGGCGTTTAGCTTTCAAGACAGAGATTTATCCTATTTGGGATATTCTTAAGTTTGCTTTGTTTTCAATTTTTTGGGTCAGTCTGCTATTAGGAGCTTTGTTTAGCCGTGGCAGCGAAATGGGCTTTTGGGCAGGAGGCATAGGCTTCAACCTTGCTACTGCACTCAGCTATTTGTTTGGTATTCTCACTATTCCGCTTATCCTTTCCAGTTTATTGATTTTTATTGTTTATACTTTCAGAGTACCTACTAGTTTTTCTGCTGAAGGCAATATTTTTAATTCGCTTGCCAAAGAATTTAAAAATGCACAAGATAGATTTTCTGAAACTAGCACCCCTAGTGAAAAATCAACCACAGAGCGCCCCAAGAGTACTGATGAAAGCAAAGGAACTGACACAAAAAGAAAGAAAACAGTTATCAAAAATAATTTTTCAAAAGACATCATCTTAGAAATTAATGACGAGGCAAACCCCGAGACAAGCCCTAGCAAAAAAACAAAGCCACCCGTTACAAAAGATAAAACAAAGAAAGAAGATAAAACAACACATCTGGAACTAGAAATAGACCCCGCTTCTTTTGGCTTTGATGAAAGAAAAGAAGAAGACCATCAAGAAGAGGAAATAGATGAATTTGGATTTGCTTTTCATACTAAAAAAATACCTACACAAAAAGAACTAGATTTCGAGGGCAAAGAAATGAGTACTATCTCTGATTCTGATGAAGAAGGGTATAAGAAAAAAGAAAGCAATCCTTCCTTAGCGAATACAGAAGAACAGCCCGAAGTAACAGCCAATACCGCCGCAACAGCAAAACCATACAGCGACCTAGATGAAGATTACATAGAAAATACAGGCAAAATACCCAGCTACCCCATCAATGACTCAGGACTTTTTGACCCTACCCTTGAGTTGAGCAAATATGTTCCCCCTACTTTAAATCTGCTTAATGACACTCCCGTAGGACGCAGGCAAGTATCAGATGATGAACTTAAAGCAAACAAAGATAAAATCGTAGAAACCCTCAGCAACTATGGCATAGGCATCTCTCAAATCAAAGCTACTATCGGGCCTACGGTCACACTCTATGAAATCATACCCGAGGCAGGTGTGAGAATTTCTAAAATCAAAAACTTAGAAGATGATATCGCACTCAGCTTGGCAGCCTTGGGTATTCGTATCATTGCGCCTATCCCTGGCAAGGGCACTATCGGTATAGAAGTACCCAACAAAAAACGTGAGCTAGTATCTATGCGCTCAGTATTGGAAAGTGATGCCTTTCAAGACAATGGCAAAGACCTCCCCATCATCTTGGGTAAATCTATCACCAATGAAGTAGTAGTGTATGACCTCGCCAAAATGCCGCACTTGCTCATAGCAGGTGCTACAGGGCAAGGTAAATCAGTAGGCTTAAACGTAATCTTGACCTCTCTGATATACAAAAAACACCCTGCAGAGCTAAAATTTGTACTCATAGACCCTAAAAAGGTAGAACTTACGCTCTTCAACAAGATTGAAAAACATTTTCTTGCCAAACTTCCCAACGAAGACGAGGCCATTATCACCGATACCGATAAGGTGGTGCATACACTCAAATCACTCACCAAGGAAATGGACAACCGCTACAATATCTTAAAAGAGGCAGCTTGTCGCAATATCAAAGAATACAATCAGAAATTTATAAATCGCCGTCTCAATCCCAAAAAGGGGCATAAATACTTACCCTACATTGTGCTGGTAATCGATGAACTGGCAGACCTGATGATGGTGGCAGGCAAAGAAGTAGAGCAGCCCATTGCGCGCCTCGCACAGCTTGCACGCGCCATCGGGATTCACCTCATCGTAGCTACTCAACGCCCTTCCGTCAATGTAATCACAGGTATTATCAAGGCAAACTTCCCTGCACGCCTCTCATTCAAAGTTACCTCAAAAATAGACTCACGTACAATCTTAGATGCAGGTGGGGCAGACCAACTTGTAGGTATGGGTGATTTCTTGTTCTCAATGGGGGCAGAAGCAATTCGCCTGCAGTGCCCTTTCATAGATACGCCCGAGGTAGAAAGAATATGCGACTATATCAATATTCAGCAAAGTTTTAAAACAGCTTACGAACTCCCCGAGGCTGAAATGCCCGACAATGATAACATGGGTGATGGCGAAGAATACGAAAAAGATGTACTTTTTGAAGAAGCTGCGCGTATCATAGTGATGCATCAGCAGGGAAGCACCTCGCTGCTCCAGCGCAGACTCAAGCTAGGCTACAACCGTGCAGGACGCTTGATAGACCAATTAGAGAAAGCAGGCATTGTAGGCCCTTTTGAGGGGAGCAAAGCCCGTGAAGTACTGATTCCAGATGAGTATTCTCTTGAGCGACTTTTGAGCAGCATTGATAAGTAATTTTCTAACCTCTTACTGAGAAATCTAGCAAGCTACTATGCTGATAATTTTGTGTTTAATACTCTTCTTACCCTTACTCAATGCACTCTTACTTCTCTCAGCACAGAGGTTTTGGCAAAAGCGAGCAGGTGTATTAGCAAGTGTATTCATAGGTTTATCGCTCCTATTGAGCCTTTCTTTATTTGTTTTGCAGTGGCAAAAACCTATTTTTTTGCACCAAATCCCTTGGTTTAGTCTCAATCGCCGCCTATTTTTTACAGTTGATATAGTGCTAGATAATCTTGGTAGTGCTATGCTGGTATTGGTGAATTTTATTGCTTTTTTGGTGCATTTGTTTTCACTAGAGTACATGCGCCACGAAGCAAATTATGCAAGGTATTTTGGCTACTTGGGTGTTTTTACCTTTGCTATGCTAGGTATTATCATCTCTGATAATCTACTGATTACCTATTTTTTTTGGGAGTTGGTGGGCTTTTCCTCTTACCTCTTGATAGGCTTTTGGTACAAAAAGGCGAGTGCAGTAAGGGCAGCCAAAAAAGCCTTTTTAATCAATAGGTTAGGCGATACAGGTTTTTTGATTGGAATTATCTTGATTTGGGTACATTTTGGTACTTTTCAGCTTTCGGTCATTGAGGTTGCCTTGTCTTCCAATAGCCTTACCAGTGAGATTTCAGCCATATATTTTAGCCTTATGGGTTTTGCTTTGTTTTGCGGTGCTATCGGAAAATCTGCACAATTTCCGTTGCAAGTATGGCTACCTGATGCTATGGAAGGTCCTACGCCTGTTTCTGCATTGATTCATGCTGCTACGATGGTAGCAGCAGGTGTATTTCTGACTGCAAGAATTTTTTTTATGCTAGACCAAAATGTTTTAATCTTGATAGCCTTTCTGGGTACGATTACGGCAGTATTGGGGGCATTGAGTGCTTTAATTCAGAAAGATATTAAAAAAGTGCTGGCATACTCTACCATTTCTCAGTTAGGCTATATGATGATAGGTATGGGGGTAGGAGCTTATTCAGCAAGCCTTTTTCATTTGTTTACGCATGCCTTTTTCAAGGCTGGTTTATTTTTGGGTGCAGGTGCCATTATTCATACACTGCACCAAGTAGCCCACCATCACAGAAGAGATTTTGACGCACAAAATATGTACCTCATGGGAGGCTTGGCAAAGCGCATGCCTTTTACAGCCTTATGTTTTACGCTCTCGGCACTCTCCTTGATAGGGCTACCTTTATTTTCTGGCTTTTTATCAAAAGATGCTATTTTAAGTGGGGCTTGGGCGTGGGCTATGGTGATGAGCAAAGAAAAAGGCGGATTTTTGTTTTATATTGTGCCTATGGTAGGCTTTTTCACAGTTTTTCTTACTGCCTTGTATGTGGGGCGCATGCTGCTGCTCATATTTGTAGGAAAATTTAACCTCGACCGTCTTTTTAGGCAAGATAAAGATTGCTTTCCTTTGCTCCAGGATCCGCCCTGGGTGATGAAGTTCCCACTCGCAATCCTGGCCTTGCTGAGTTTATTTTTAATCTTCAATCTCAATCCTTTTACTGCTGAAAATGCGTGGCTTTATGCAGGGCTGACAACGCCCGAAAATTTCTTTTTGGGAGTAGCCAAGCAAGCCACATTAAACAGCGTACACGCAGATTTACACCTATGGAGTGCGCTGCTATCGGTAGCCGTAGCAATGCTCGGCTTGGGTTTTGCCTATTGGCTAGATGCGCGTGAGCGTGTTATGAACCGTACTTTCCATAAATATGCCCGTACACTAAGCAAATGGACAAACGGAGGACGATTTCAAGAAATATTTTTCCGACAAAGACTCGTTCAACCTGGATTGGCGTCAACACAAAATATTCCTCAGTTAGAACAAGCAATTATCAATAGCCCCTTAAATTTTTCAGTACGATTAGGCTTGTCTTTTTCTCAAGTACTTGCTAGATGGGACAGTATGTTGATTGATGGCATGGTCAATTTGTTGGCACGTATGCAGGTTGTGGTTGCGCACGTGCTGGCCTGGATAGATAAATACCTTATTGATGGCAGTATAACGGTATTTACTTGGAGTTTAGCCTTTGTGGGTAATCAGACTCGCAGCTTGCAAGGGGGCAAGCTACAAGCCTATATGATATGGCTAATACTCATTTTTTGTGTATTGATTATTTTCTTTTTAGGATTTTCGTAGATACTTTTTCACGATAATCAAAACAATCGCTTGTCTAACAATTTATATCAAAATCTTTGCTAGTGTACTTTCAGCTTGTTAGCACCTATTCTGGACATTATTCAGCTAATCTTAAGAAATATCACCAAAAAATTTATCAAAATACCAAATATATTTTGGATTTTTGATTTTTTGCGTAATATCCTCGCAAAGGGATTGAACTTATACTAAGGCAAAGATTTTTACCTTACTACTCCATTGATTAATAAACAAAAAGAAGTTTTGTAGTTTTGTAACCTGAGTAGTAAAGCATATAGTACAAGCTATATACTTGGTACACTAAGATTACAGTTCAATTATCATTTGCCATAGCTGACTACGACTCAGTATTTAAAAATCACTCATCAAAAATTATCTAAAGACATGAAAATAGCCATAGGAGGCGACCACGCAGGCTTTGAATACAAACAAGCCCTCATTCAAACACTCTCGGCAGTACATACGCTCAAAGATTTTGGTCCTTTTAGTAATGAATCAACTGATTATCCTGACTATGTCCACCCTCTTGCATCGGCAATCTCGAAACAAGAGTTTGAGCTAGGCATTGTGATATGTGGTAGTGGTAATGGGGTAGCCATCACTGCCAACAAACATCAGCAAATCAGGTGTGCCCTCTGCTGGAATACTGAACTCGCAGCCCTTGCCCGCCAGCATAACAATGCCAATGTGCTTGCCTTGCCCGCCAGATTTATCTCACTTGAACTTGCCCAAGAAATTGTGCGAGCATTTCTAAGCAGTGAGTTTGAAGGAGGAAGGCATCAACGCAGAGTAGAAAAAATTGCTTGTTCTTAAAACACCACATCGGCGTATCTGAAATTTGTAAGAAACAAGTATGCCACAAGCATGCTGCTACTACGGCAGTGCTTTCATTACTTAAACATTTTCACTACACAAATGATAATAATTCTGCGAAACAATACAAAATTAACTTTATCATTATATTTTTGAGAAAATTAGTTATAAAACTATTGAATATTAGAAAAAATCAAAAAAATAAACTTAAAGTACAATAGATTTTATCATTCAGAACTTCTTCCATCTTAAAAATAAAAAAAACAATACTAACCAAAATAAAATAACAAATATGCCGAAACATACAGGATTTATAGAAATTAATCGCGATTTACCTACCAAAAGAAAAGTCGAGGAAAGGGTGCGTGACTACTTAGAAGTAGAAGAGACACTTCCCAAAGAGAAAGCCATAGAACAAGCTACTCGCTGCATGGACTGTGGTGTACCCTTTTGCCACAACGGCTGCCCCTTAGGAAATATCATTCCTGAATTTAATGACGCAGTTTATGAAAAAAACTGGGAATTAGCGTATGAAGTCCTTATTTCAACCAATAACTTTCCTGAGTTTACAGGCAGAATTTGCCCCGCCCCTTGCGAGTCTTCTTGTGTGTTGGGTATCAACAAGCCCGCAGTAGCCATAGAGGCCATAGAACGATTTATCATAGAAAAAGCATTTGAAAAAGGCTATGTAAAGCCTAACCCTCCTCAGCAACGCACAGGCAAATCTGTAGCTATCATCGGCTCAGGGCCAGCAGGGCTTGCCGCTGCTGCACAGCTCAACAAAGCAGGACATACAGTAACTGTACTCGAGCGTGCCGATGCCGTTGGTGGCTTACTTCGCTATGGTATCCCTGATTTTAAGCTAGAAAAAAAAGTGCTCGACCGCCGCATTAAGCTCATGAAATCTGAAGGTATCATTTTTAAAACCAACGCAGATGTGGGGCAAAATATCCGCACGAATACATTATTAGAAGATTTTGATGCAGTATTGCTCTGTGGTGGCTCTACTATACCCAGAGATTTGCCCATCAGAGGGCGTGAACTGAAAGGAGTGCATTTTGCAATGGAGTTTCTTAGCCAACAAAATAAACGCATAGGAAAAAAACCACTCAAAAATGACCATACAGGCAACCCCTACCAGCAAGGTGAAATCTTGGCTACTGATAAAAATGTGCTTGTGATTGGTGGAGGCGATACAGGTTCTGACTGTGTGGGCACTTCTAACCGACACGGAGCCAGCACCGTAACCCAAATAGAACTCATGCCTATGCCTCCACAAGAGCGTGCTGAAAATACGCCCTGGCCTAACTGGCCTATGATGCTACGTACTTCCTCCTCGCACGAAGAAGGCTGCGAGCGTCAGTGGTCTATCCTCACCAAGGAGTTTTTAGGAAATGAAAAAGGAGAACTAACAGGTGTAAAACTCATAGACATAGAATGGAAAGTAGAAGATGGAAAGATGGGATTCGTAGAACTTGAAGGTACAGAACGTGTGATTGAATGTGATTTGGTACTCTTGGCAGTAGGTTTCTTACACCCCGAGCGTGCTCAAATGTTAGATGACCTCGGCATACAACTTGATGAACGTGGCAATGTGCAAGCGCAAAACTACCAAACTCATAACCCAAAGGTATTTGCAGCAGGCGATATGCGCAGAGGGCAGTCGCTAGTAGTCTGGGCAATCTCTGAAGGGCGAGAAGCAGCGCGAGAAGTTGACTTGTACCTCATGGGGCATAGCGAGCTAGAGGCAAAAGAGGTTTCTATGCTAGATACGCAAAAACTGGCTTTTGTATGATGCTATCTAAGACGTTGCTACTTTGAAAATACTGAGTTATTGAATTTTACTCAATAGCTCAGTGAATTTCGCTCAGTTCACAATTCTTCCACCAAATATTCCTCTATCATTTTCTGATTGCAAGCCACGCCAATCAGGACTGTCTGCCTGCCTTCTATGCTGTATTTTTCTGCATAGCCTTTTTCTTTGATTTGCTTGAGGGCGTTTTCGGCGGTATCGTTCACTTTAAATTCTAAAATATAGATGTGCGAAACAGTGCGCACTACGGCATCTATGCGCCCCCGCGAAGTGCTTACTTCGGCATCTGAATAATAACCCAAGAGTGTAAAAAGCAGAAAGATAATCGAGTGATAATAGCTTTCTTTCTTTTCTTCAAAAATCTGATAGGGAATTTTGGCAAAAAGAGCGTGCAGATACTCAAAAAAACTCTCTAAATCGTGTCTATCAAAGCTGCGTTTGATATTGACCACCAAGTTATTTTCTTCTGTGCCAGTTATATGCGCATACTCTCTCAAAAGCAACTTGACCATTGTATTGCGTACCTCTCTATTAGGATAGCCTAGCCTGTAGATGTCTTCCATAGTGTTCTCTTTGAGGGTGAGAAAGCCTGTCTGAAAAAGTACCACAATTGGGTCAATTCTTTCTATGTCAAAACTGCCCAAACTCATCAAATCTGTTTCTATTTCGCTCACATCATAATAACCTCCCTCAGCCATCAGTTTGGTCAAGAAAGTAGGAATACCCGTCTCGAACCAAAAATTATAAAAACTCATCTTTTGTAGAGAGTTCAAGATAGAAAAAGGATTGTAAAGCCTTTCTTCGCCTGCCCATAGATAACCGTTGTACCATAGTCGTAAGTTATCTAATACCTCCTGCTCGCTAAGTTTTTTTTTCTCTGCAAAGTGGGTAATATGCGGAGCAAAATAATGGGTTAGTTCTTTGTGAGTGTAGCCTGTTAAAGTGGCAAAATTCTCATCTATAGTGATATCATTCAAGTTATTCAGCTCCGAAAACACCGAAACCTTGCTAAATTTAGACACCCCTGTAAGGAAGAAAAAACGCAAGTGTGGGTCAAGGTCTTTGATAGGAGAGTAAAACTCTTTCATAATATCTCGGTTCTCTTTGGCTATATGGATTTCATCTTTGCCTAGAAAATCTATGATAGGCTTGTCGTATTCATCTATCAACAGCACTACTTGGGCTTGGTGCTGCTTGTGCAGGGTTTTGATAAGTTCTGCAAGTGCAAAACCTAGTGTATCGTGTTTTAATGTAAGACCATATTTTTTGGCAGTTTGATAAATGTTTTCCAATAAATATTTTTTCAAACCTATGTCTTTGTAATCACCTTTGGCAAAGCTGAGGTGAATCACGGGGTACTGTTTCCATTCTATTTTATCTTCTATCCAAAGCCCCTTGAATAGTGCTTTATTGCCTAAAAAAAGCTCTCGCAAAGTGCTGACTAGCAGGGACTTCCCAAACCTGCGTGGGCGTGAAAGAAAATAATAGCTATTGTCAAGTAAATCAAATATGTGTTTTGTTTTATCTATGTAGAGATAATCCTCATTACGTAATTTAGCAAAATCTTGTATGCCTATGGGTAGTTTTTTCATGTCAAGTGAATTTCAAGGTATAAACAAAGATACAGAAAAAACACAACAATACCCTCACCTACATTGTCTGCTTTGCTTTGCTAAGTTTCTACGAAATTACTTATTGCCCGAGCAGTTTGGGGCTCTGTTCTTCTTCTATTTGCCCAAGTTCATCAAGATAAAGTTGCCTTACATCTTTGATGTGTTGGTCTATATTCTCAGCTTTCCAGTTATGTGTAGGCACAGCAGGCATTACCACAATATCTACTGCGGCAGGTCTTACAAAGGTATTGCCACGAGGCATCACATCATGTGCATTGCGAATAACAATCGGCACAATGGGTACGCCTGCTTGCATAGCAATATGAAATGCCCCTTTTTTGAAATGTCCTAGTTTGTAATCGTAGCTGCGTGTGCCTTCAGGGAAAATGGCCAATGACATGCCCCCCTTCAAGGCATCTACAACAGGCTTGAGGCTCTCGATGGCTTTTTCACCGTCTGCCCTATCGACAAAAATAACGCCTGCCATTTTCATCATAAAGCCATAAAGACCAGATTCAAGTTCTTTCTTGGCTACACCCAAGATGTCTTTTCTGAGCAATTTGGCAGCAATAAAGAAATCTACTTGGCTTTGGTGGTTAAAGATAAATACCGCAGGGCGATGTTTCCAGAGGTTTTCTTCTCCTTTGATAACCAAGTTGATGCCTACAAGGGCAGCTCCCAAATCGCCTATGGTAGCAGTCATTGAGTTAATGCCATCTTTCCAAGAGAGGTTATACAAGCCTGAAAATGCCCCACTTAGCACCGCAGGAAAAAGGCTGCCCATAGCCAAACCTGTGCGGATTACATTGGCTACCTGAGGACGTTGCACGTCATCAAAACGATTGACAGGCCAGTTGTTTTTGAAAGCAACTACAGAGAGCTGGGTATCGGGATTGAGCGGGCGCGGCTTGCCCACTATCTCTAGCAAAGGCATATCTTCTGCACTATCAGTATAGAAATAGCTTTTGTTCATGTTGATTTGATGCTTTTCGGCGAAGATTTTGGCTTGAATTGCTTTGCCATCTCCCCAGCAGGCAGGTTCTATGATTTTACCTGTAAATACACCTTTTTGCACTTCCATGCGAGTACACATTACCTCTGCAATGCCCAAATCGCGTGCTATAGGATTGACTTGGTAGGGTGTAGCTGCCGACACAATGGCTACAATATGCCCTTTGGCAAGGTGTGCAGAGACCAATGCCCTTGACTCTGGGTAAATCTCATCGGCAAGATGTTTTAAATAGACATCTTCGCCTACTTCTATGAATACTTGTTCTTTGATGCCTTTCACGCCCTGTGCACCAAGTGCTGCCAAGCCTGCAAAATTGCCATTGCCTGCGGCATAGACTAATACACCTGCAAACTGTGCTACAACCTCACGGGCAGTCATTTGCCCACTCAGCAGCCTTGCTTGTAAAAAATCTTTGGCAGAGAAACCTCTAATGAGGGTACGGTCTAGGTCAAAAAAAGCAGCGATATGGCTTCCTTCTTCATCATCTAAAATCTCACGTACCAAGCCCGTAGTTTTGGAGCCAGGCACAATTTCACGCTCAAGCGGAATGGCAAGCATTTTTTCACTAGGGCGGTCTAGGGTGATGCCTTGCAAGGCACTGATTCGCTCTACCACATCAGTAAGCAGGGTCAAGAAGCCTTGAATGGCGTTCATCTTTTTCTTATTGCCTATCGGGATAAGTTGATAGTTTTGGGCTAAACGCACGCCATTCTGTAAGAATGGCTTAGAAACTGCCTCAATGCGGCGGATACGTCCTTGCCAGTGTAGCTCCTCGCCCAGTAGAAGGCAATCTTTGATAAATTCATCTTCGTTGAAATTATCGTTCATATCAAAGTTTTGCAATGCAAAAGCCACCACACGGTAGGCTTCGGTATAAGTATAAAGCACTACGGGAGCTACCAATACCCTTTGATTTTCTAAAATAGAGAGTATGTCTGCTTCTTCATCTGCAAGAAGTTCTTGCCAGTCGGAATCAATCAAATCCAAATCTGCCTCTACCTTATCACTAAAACTTGCCTTATTGGTATAAAAAAACTCAAATTTGAACAAATCTCTTAGGCGCATCACTTCCTGCCAAAAAGCAAAAGTACGTTCTGAAGCAGGCACATCTTTTACTTTGAGCAAAGCCAACTCTATGAAAGCACGCTTGTAAAGGTGATGCACGGCCATATTTGCATAGTAAGTTGCCGTCAGGTGGTTTTCAGGCACAATGGTATATTTGGCATTGAGTCCACTGCCTTTTTGCTGCACAAGTTTGTCTTTGATGAGCAAGTTGAGAGCAGCCTGTACGCTCTCACCTATGGTTCTGCTCCTGTCCACGAGGGCATCAGGCTTATGATTTTCTATCAAGTGCATGAGGTCAGCCACATCTGTATCAAGGGCGCGCTTGCTGAGTGAAAACTTACTTAGCAGTGCCGTACAAACCAGCGAAGTAGTAGTAACAGGTGTAATGTTATTGATACGGTGTATTATCTCAAAGGCAAAATGCGGAATGGCACTCTTGGGCGATTCATCTTCGCCTTCATCATCGATGCCTGGAATGGGCGTGGTGTAGTGGTCTTGGGTCAAGAGTGGCTCACCTAGTCGCAAAGAGATTTTACCAAAGCTACCTCCTATGTTACGGAGGTAATTTACCCACCACCAAAGGCTTTCGGGGCTTTTGTCTTTGCCTCGCCCTTCGGCGGTCATTTCTTTTACATCAGGGATAAGGTCATAGACAATAGAAACGGGTACATACTTCACCTCTTGGCGTGTGCTTTGTTCAGCCTCAACAATATATTTCAAGATACCCATTTTAGGCCAGACGAGCTTGCCTGTGCGTGAGCGTGTGCCTTCTATTGCCCACATAAAGCCTGCTTTTTGCTTGACAAGGATTGCAATAAAATGCCTGAGGGTGAGTTTATAGACCTCATTGTCTTTGAAAGAACGGCGGATAAAGATAGCTCCTGTTTGGCGTGCAAACTGCCCTAGCCCTAGAAAGCTCATATTGATTCCTCCAAAGGTATAGGGAATGGGCAAGCCGTAGCGGTGTAGCACCAAGGCCAGCACAAACATATCGATATAAGTCTTGTGCGTCATCACAAAGGCAACAGGGTGGCGGTGTATAATCTTAGCAAGTTGCTTAATTTCGGCAGGGTTTACATCAATGGTTTTATCATAGCCTCTTGAAAGGGCATACTGCGCCCCTCTCATCATAAGCAAATTGGCTACGGGTTGATGCACTGTGTAGAGTTCGCGTAAGTATTCTTTTGCTTCGTTGAGGATACTTTCTAGCGGCTTACCTTGTTGCTGTGCTATGTTTGCCAGATTTTTCTGAAAACTGCTCTCTTCAAAAATTTGGGTAAAAGTCATGTGCTATTGATTTTATGTGTTTGCCTACGTAATCTCTAGTTAAATCCAAATTTACGATATTAATTTTATACTTGATAGTATTTTAGGAATTATGAATAATTAAGACGTGAATGACTAAGATTCTTTGACAATTTTTGTGATGGTGTGCGATAAGATGAGCTAAATACTGTTTAGAACATAAATGCCAGCGGACTAGAAGTCCGCTGCTACAGATTTTCACAAAATTGTCAGACAGCCTTGACTAATGACAAAAAAGTCATTGGTTGATTAGGCATTAGGGATTTGATGAAGTAACCTCCAATAGCTAATGACCAGTAGGCAATACCAAAAAAGGGACTCTCCAAATGGAAAACCCCTTTCTAAAAATAAAACAGGTGTAATGAATTTCTTTCTAAAACAAAACATAGCCAAATGTAGCTTGAGAAGTGCTAATTCAATTTGTTCATATTCAGTCCTACCTTTAAGCCTAGCTCAAAGGTATTTTCGCTTTGAGCTTTCAAACCCTGAGAAATAGAGAGCGAGTAAAGAGTCAAAAATAAAATAGAGATGATTTTGTATAGCACAAATGTAAAAGTAATTTTAGGTATATAGATTAACTTTTTTGGTGTCAATGTATTTTTTGGTACTGAAAATATAAAGTATGCTGAGATTTCTTGTTTTTAGCAAGTACAAGCATACTAAGACGTATTGAATCCTTTTTGAAACCTATTTATTGCAATTTCATGTCAATTTTACATAAAAATAGCCTGTCTTGAACAAACTATATATGTTAGGAAGGCTATTTGTGAATATTATTAACATACACTACGTGTGCAGTACCTATTTTTTGAATTTAATTTAATAGGAATGATTATCTAAGCATCTTATTTTGATAAATAGTATGCTTTCAATTACTAACTAACCAAATAAACAATCAGAATAACCAAAAGATTGTATTGATAATTATTACAAAGTTTATTTTTCACAGAAAAAATTTTATAAAAGTATGGCTTTCGTTTATTAGTTTTTTGCCAGCAATGTGTAAAAAAGAGAGTTGAAATAATCTAAGCTACTGCTTGGTAGGGATCAGACAATAAGAAAAACGACACAGAAAAGCCTTTCAAATTATTTGAAAGGCTTTGTGATTTCGCTGGGGTTCGAACCCAGGACCCATACATTAAAAGTGTATTGCTCTACCAGCTGAGCTACGAAATCATTTAGTTATTAAATATTTTGTATTGAAAAAATGTTTTATTTTCTTTGTGATTTCGCTGGGGTTCGAACCCAGGACCCATACATTAAAAGTGTATTGCTCTACCAGCTGAGCTACGAAATCATTTATTTTTTTGGTAATTAAGATAATTTTCTCTTAATTGGAGTGCAAAATTATAAAGTAAAGCGAATAATGCCAAATAAAGTTTCCTTTTTTTTTATTATTTTTATTTCAACACTAAGCTATCTACCTGACTTACAAGCAGTTGATAAGCAAATACTGCTGGCTGATAATCTGTTTGCACAGGGAAACTATACTGAAGCATTGGCAATTTATGAGCATTTTTTTGAGAAAAAGCAGCAGAGTTCTCCACAGATTCTTTTAAAAATGGCTTTTATTCATGAAGGTCTGGAGCAGTATGCAGAAGCACTTTATTATTTGAGTTTGCATTATAGGCAGAATCCTTCTTTTGAAAGTTTATCACACATGGAAGCATTAGCACGCAAAGAATCGTTCAAAGGCTATGAGTATTCAGAGATAGATTTTTTTAGGGCATTTTATCACCGCTATTTTGAAGAAATCTCTATCGGTTTGTTTCTTTTTGGTTTATTGAGCTTTTTGCTACTGCTGTATGCCCATGGTAGGGCTTGGAAAGTGCCACGTTATTACGCAGTCTTACTATTGTTTTTTCTGAGTATATCTTTCATTTTGATTGTTTTCACAAAGCAGCCTCCGCGTGCTATCATCTATAAAGACCAATCTTATTTATTAACAGCACCTTCGGCAGCAGCAGATGTAGCACGCATCATCAATAAAGGACATAAAATCAAAATTTTGGGCAAACAAGATGTATGGTACAAATTTAACTGGAGCGGACAGATTGTCTATATCCACCAAGAAAACCTGAAACTCATCCTCTAAGCAGGCAATTTAGGGCTACTTAAAGGGTGAATTAGGCTCTTTTGCCATGGTATTGTACACCATTTTATCCATAAAAGCAGGAAACCATTTGTTGAGAAATACCGTGAGTTTACCTTGTCTGGTGAGCGTAAGTGTACGTTTTCTTTTAAGAATTGCCTTATGGATATGACTTGCTACTTCTTCTGAGGTCATCATTTTGTCTTCATCTCTGGGGGTTTCGCCCTGAGCTGTGCCATCTTGGGTGAGTGCTACTTTTCGGATGTTAGATTGTGTAAAACCTGGACAGGCCAACAAGATATGGACATCTTTTTTGAGTAATTCGGTGCGGAGGGCTTCCAAGAAACCATGCATCGCAAACTTTGAGGCAGAGTAAGCAGTGCGTCCTGGCAGCCCTCGGTAGCCTGCAATAGAGGAAATCCCTACAATAGAGCCTTTTGATTGTAAAATATAAGGTAAGGCGTATTTGGTGGCATAGACAGTACCATAAAAGTTAATGTCCATCAATTGCTTGATTACTTTCAAATCTACTTCTTCAAACAAAGCGCGCATAGAGATTCCTGCATTATTGATGAGTATATCGATTTTACCATATTTTTTGATTACCTCTTCTATCATTCTTTGATTATCTTCCTCGAGGCTTACATCTGCTACAATGGAGAAATTTTCTATGTTTTCTTTGTGTAAAGCTGCTGCGGTTGCTTCCAAATTTTGAGCATTGCGTCCAGTGATTACTATGCTTGCCCCTGCCCTGCCTAATTCAAAGGCGAGTGCTTTGCCAATACCTGAAGAGGCACCTGTAATGATGACTACTTTGTTTTTCATTGCTTTTTTCACTTGAAGTTTGTGTTACCTAATAATCATAAACAAAAAATACGGAGCTTCAATCTACAAGGTTTTTGATACGGGTATCCGAACACTCATAAGACTTTGGCTGAAATACCAATCAACAAACAATTGAGTTTTATAAATTTGACAGTTTTACCGAGTCTTATACACCTTTTATTTTCCCCACAAACTCATCGATTTTGTCTTTCAAATCGCCCTCTTGTGCAACCGCCCTAATAAAAGCACTACCTATAATGGCTCCACGCCCATGCATACAAGCCTGCTGGTAAGTAATATTATCAGAAATACCAAAGCCAATCAGAAAAGGATTTTTGAGATTGAGCGATTTTAATCTTTCAAAATAAGCAATTTGTTCAGTATTGAACTCACCTGTCTTGCCTGTGGTGCTAGAGCTAGAGACCGCATAGATGAACCCTTCACTTTCTGTATCAATGGTGTTGATGCGTTCAGTAGAGGTTTCGGGCGTGATGAGGAAGATATGTGAAAGTTGGTGCTTTTCAAAAAGTGCTTTGTACTTATTTTGATACTCAAGCATAGGCAAATCGGGCAATATCAGCCCATCTATACCTATTTGAGCCGCTTGTTCGCAAAATCGCGTTATGCCAAATTGCATCACTGGGTTGAAGTAGCCCATCAACAGCACTGGAATTTTAACTTGTTCTCTAAAATCAGCCAGTTGAGCAAATATTTTTTTGATGTTCATGCCCTGCGCCAACGCAATTTGATTACTTTCTTGAATGGTAGTGCCATCAGCGATGGGGTCAGAAAAAGGCATACCAATTTCTACCACATCTGCCCCTGCCTCGGCAAGGTGCAGTAGTGTAGGCAGGGTATCTTCTAAGTGGGGGTATCCTGCCGTATAATAGATGGTCAATAAGTCTTTTTTGGGTGATTTTAGTAAAGCCGTCAAACGATTTTCTACAGGCATCAGTTTTTTAATTTAGTACGTAGTATATTTGAATTTGCAAAGCTAAGCATAAGGCATTGTGCTTCCAAAATTCTAATTAAAAATGAAGACACACCTCAAAATAATATCTTTTTTCATTTTAGGACTTTCTTTGTTCAATTACACTATTGCACAAGGGCAAGACATTGTATTATATGGAAAAATCATAGACCAGCAAAGTCAATCACCTCTGGGTTTTGTGCATATCAGCCTCTGCAGCCAAGCCTATGGCACTACTACCAACGAAGATGGTGCTTTTCGGCTCATACTTTCTAAAGAATATCAAAAAGATTCTTTGTGTATTTCGTGTATTGGCTATCAAAGCCAGCGCATTTCTGTTGCACGCCTAATGGCACAAAATCCTGCTACTATCAAAATGCAACCCAACATCAAAGAACTCACCACGATACAAGTTCGGAGTAAAAAATTTCCTGACCCACAAAAATTGGTAGAAAAAGCCATTCAAAGAGTTGCTAAAAACTGCCCCAACAAGCCTTACCTGATTGAAGGCTATTACAGAGATTTTTTGAAAGATTCAAGCAACCAAAAAATATCGCACCTGCTCGAGACGGCTGTAGGGATTTATGACCCAGGCTATCAGTATTCAGAACAAGACACACGCATCAAGATTTATCAGTCGCGTCATGCCTTTGGATTTCCGCTCGATTATGCAGAGTTTTTTGAAAATAACTTGGGCGGGCGCAGCGGCAATCTGAGCATAGTAGGGGGTAACGAGCTTTCAGTGCTGCTCTACAACAACCCTATTCGTAACCATAAGCGCACTTCGGAGCTAAAAACGGGCTATGAGCTCAATGAAAGTTTTTTGCTTCAACACAGTTTTGAAATTGTAGAAGCTACTGAAGTACAAGGAGAAACTGTATTTGTAGTAGCATTAAAGGCGAATCCCAATCATCAATATTTATTAAAATTTTTGGCAATACGCCAGCCCAATGAAGACTATCAGATGCAAGGCAAAATGTATATCCGTGAAAAAGACTTTGCCATTCTGAAGATGCACTATGCCATTGTGCATACTACTGCGCAGAAAAGTGAAACCCTCAATGAACTTAATCTTGAGTATCGCTCCTATCAAGGTAAAGTATATTTGCATTATGTTTCTTTCTCAAATTTTATTGTCATCAAGCGAGAATTTGAGCGCGAACGATACAAGCATTTTAGAGAATTGTTTATTCACCAAATCCGAACTGAAAACTTGCCCTCCCCCAATACTTTTTATCTCTTCAATAACATAGGCAAACTTTATGACCAAAGCTATTTGCAAACACCAAGTTTCTGGGAAAAGTACAACATAGTGCTGATGTATCAGCCTTAATAGTTGTCAAATAAGCATAAAAAATGTATTCAACATCTAATTTTATTTGCTTGATGATTTTAGTATCTATCACACAAAAAAAACCTTGTATCTATTAGGTACAAGGTTTTCACAAAAATATTCATTACTTAACCGAAAATGTTGTTATATCTTAAAAGGCTTAATAAGCCATTTCTTCTCC
>CAYZQI010000031.1:0-37071 GCA_964480455.1 uncultured Cytophagaceae bacterium | reverse complement strand
TATGTTGCAAAGAATTAATCCTTAAAACAAAATCTAATTTCCCGACAAGTTCTTAAGGATACAATAGGGTGCAAGTCAAATTTCCCTTTTTAGCCACCTTACGCTTTCTCTCTTATCAAGAGAGGGTTTGAAGGAAGTCAATTTGATTTGTACCCTTATCTGGTAGTCCAACAGTTAAGTGTGTATGGCTTTTTTCGCCGTTTTCACCCCTTCCTCCCAAAGCCTCCGAAGGGGTACATTGGCAATTCACAATCAACTCGTGCAAGCGTTTTGGCTTGCATGGCGAGTCCGAAGCCTATTCTACGAGGTTTAAGCCCAGAGGCTTGAACCAGTGAGCGTCAGTATTGAAAGTTCAAGCGAGGACGCTCAATGCTGTCAACTTAACAGAAAAGTAAGGATGAGCCTAACTTACAAAGTCCCTTTTTCTGTTGATAGACTTTCCACTTTTTTAAAAAGTGGAAGGTCTTATTGCTATAAAATCCTTAATTTGACAGCATTGAGCGAGGACGCTTGAACCAGTATAGTCCCTTAACATGCTTATTGTCAGCGATTTGAAAAATAAAAATAGAGGATTGAGTAATTTGACTACATTATTGGCAGATTCGTTTTCGCTGGTGGAGCTAAAACTATAAATATCTATAAAAACTACACTTGCTTCAATGGATTCAGTGAATATAATAGAGGATTCAAATGAGTAAAGTCCTGAAAAATTAAATCATCTGTATCACCTACTCATACCCAACCCACATTGTTTGGGAAATGGGACTACTGAAAATCCTTGAAAATCAAGGAAATCAAATGCTGTAAATCCTCAAATTGAGTGAATCTTGGTATATCTTTATGTTACTATTGTGAACAGGGGTGCTTTGCGCAACCCCGTTCTTCTAATTTCAAAAATATGTAATGGAGGAAGCAGTATTGAAAAAATACTACTTTATTAAAAAAGCCCTCTCACCTCTGCTTTCAAAAACTCTAGTGCATTTTCGGTAGGGTTGATGCCATGTTCTCTTACATTGCCCAATATTTTTTTGGCAAGTTCAACACCTTCGGCATTTTCATCGAGTGTTAGGGCAGAATTATTAACGAGCAGAATGGTCTCTTCTAAGGCTTGCTTGATAAGTAGCCAAGCCTCACTGCTGATGTAAATTTGCTGTGAGAGATTATGCCCGAACTCATTACGAATTTCTTGAATGAGCAGTTGCTGAAAAAAGCCCACGTTTAGGTCGGGGTTGTTGAGGCGAGGCACTAGTTGAGAAGGTGAGATGCGCTCAAGAAAAAGCGTCATGCGCTCATAGGCTTGTAAGCGAATGGGCAGCGATTCAGATTTGTTTTTGAGTTCTACCTCGGCTTTTTTCATCTCGAGGTCGGCTTTCTTGAGTTGTAGTTCAGCCTCTTTGGCTTTGTCTATTTGCCCTAGTTCTTTTTTTACAAAAGACTCCACCACGATATACATTCCATAAAGCACAAGTGCTGCGGGTAAAAGAATCTTGAATAAATCCAAAAAAAATTCCATATAATTATTTAATGTAAGTTTAATAGTATCTTAACAGTCAGCAAAAAGGAGCTGAAAAATTTTGAATAATTATTTTGTGTAAATTTGTGCCAAAATACCAAGTTTTTGTAATCTTTCAGTAGAATGAGTAAAAATATCAATTTACCTTTGCAAATCACTCCCGAGGCGCGCAAAGAAATCATCCGTATCCGTAAAGAAAAAAACATTGCTTCTTCTTATGCACTCAGGCTCGGCTGGAAAGGGCAGGGTTGCTCAGGCAGCTACCTTTTGGGCTTCGACATGCCCACCCAACAAGATGAAGTATTTGAGTATCAAGGGCTGAAAATTTGCATTGACAAGGCGCATTTTATTTACCTCTCTGGTACATTACTAAAATACCAAGACGAAACAGAGAAAGAAAGAGGATTTTTATTCCAATAAATTTATTACCTACTGATTATCAATGGCTTAATACTGTATGCCCTCCTTTCTTAATCTCTACTCAATAGCTCCTTATGTCGTAACATGCAATTCAAATTTACTTTTTTTAGCCACCTCACCCCTTCCCTCTCCCCAAAAGCTACGATTAGGATACTTATCTCGTAAATAACTGATTATCAATAGATTAAAAATTTTATGGTAGTCGGTAGTCCAACAGTGAAGTGTGTATGTTCTTTTTGACTAATTTGAAGTCTATTTTGATGGATTTTTTAAGATTATATTATGACGAAATAGTCATTTTTCACTCCATAGCCCATAGGTTGCAACCTATGGGCTATGGAGTGAAAAAGTTTTCAAAGCATACACACTTTATTCAGCAACTACAAATTTTTATTCTGAAATGTAACTTGCTGATAATCAATTTTTTAGAAAAGTATGTCCTAATCGTAGCTCCCCAAGAGAGGGCATAAGGAAGTTAATTTGAATTGCACTCGCTACTACTTTGCAGTGCATCTAGCCCATTTTAACCATAAATGTCTTATTTTAGCAAAAATATTTTTCTTTAATGCAACCCTGGCTAAGAGATTGAGTAAAAGTCACTTTTTTATTAGCTTATAATACACTGAAAATCAGTATTTTACTTGAAATAAATAATGCATTGCTTTATTTTTTAAACCAAAACTAAATAATACCTTCATGGACTTAGCACAAATTTGTAAGCAAGTGATAGCCATTAGCCGTGAGGCGGCCATATTCATTAAAAAAGAAAGTAAAAATTTTGACCTAGCCAGCATTGAGTACAAGGGCATGAATGACTTGGTTTCGTATGTCGACAGAGAAACCGAACGCCTGCTTGTAAAACAACTTGCTGCGCTACTGCCCGAGGCAGGATTTATCACCGAAGAAAGTGAAGCACACAAAGCCCTGACTGATAAGCCTTACCACTGGATAATAGACCCCCTAGATGGCACTACTAATTTTATGCACGGACTGCCTGTTTACTCCATCAGCATTGCGTTGCTAGAAGGGAAAACTTTGGTGCTAGGAGTAGTGCTTGAAATCAACCGTGATGAGTGCTTTTATGCTTGGAAAGGAAGTGGTGCTTTTTGTAATCAATTGTCCATTAAAGTAGCTCCCCAAGATGATTTGTCAGAAAGCCTGCTAGCTACAGGCTTTCCTTACAGAGATTTTGAGCAGATGAAATCCTATTTAGCTATTCTGAACGCACTGATGCAAAAAACCCATGGACTGCGCCGCTTAGGTTCGGCTGCCGTAGATTTAGCGTATGTGGCAGCAGGTAGATTTCAAGGTTTTTTTGAATACAATCTCAGCCCTTGGGACGTAGCCGCAGGGGCACTCATAGTACAAGAGGCGGGTGGCAAGGTGAGTACTTTTTCAGGAAGTGATGATTTTTTATTTGGAAAACAAATCGTAGCAGCAGGCGCAATACATGCCCAATTGCTTGAAGTAATACAGTATCATTGGTAAAAAATAACTATGAACAGCACAGAAAATCCGAAAAATACAATACAAACTGAAATCAGCCTAGAAGATTATCAATATGAGCTGCCAGAAGCCCGCATTGCGCAGCACCCACTCGCAAAGCGTGATGAGGCAAAGCTATTGCACTACCAACAAGGTAAAATAGCACATCATCAATTTTTTGAATTGCCCCAACTCTTAGAAAAAGATACCTTGCTGGTGTTCAATAACACAAAAGTAATTCCAGCAAGGCTGTACTTTAGAAAAGCGACAGGGGCTTTGATAGAGATTTTTTTGATAGAAGCAATTAGCCCACATCAATTAAGCCTGATGACTCAAGCACACTCGCCCGTAGTTTGGATGTGTATGATTGGCAATAAAAAACGTTGGAAAAATGGTGAAGTTCTCCAGCATAGCATGCACATTGGAGAAAAATTACTCACCTTGGAGGCGCATTTGGTAGAAGAACAAACCCAGACCGTAGCACTTCATTGGAACGATACCGAAATGAACTTCCTCAAAGTATTAGAACACTTTGGCAACTTACCCTTACCGCCTTACCTCAAGCGCAAAGCAAAGCCTGAAGACCAGCAGCAGTACCAAACCGTCTATTCAAAACAAGAAGGGGCAGTAGCAGCTCCCACCGCAGGGCTACACTTTACAGAGCGCATACTTAGCGAACTCACTCGAAAAGAAATTCAATCGCTTTTTATTACCTTGCACGTAGGTGGAGGCACTTTTCAGCCCATCAAGACTGAAAAAATAACCGAACATACCATGCACCTAGAGCAAATAATATTTAGCTATGAAAATATCGTAGCACTCCGCCAACAGCAAAACAAAACTCTAGTGGCAGTAGGCACTACTTCGGTTCGTGCCCTAGAAAGCCTGTATTGGTTTGGTGTAAAGCTCTACCAAGCCCATAATAAAGATGAAAAAATACCCTTTTTTGTGGAGAAACTGTTGCCTTACCAACGCTCGCCTGAGGTACAAATTAGCTGGGCAGAAAGCCTTGCCACCATTGAAGCCTATATGCAAAAGCACCAACTACAAGAACTGGTAGGAGAAACTGAAATTTTTATATTTCCTGGTTATGTTTTTAGGGCTTGCAAAGGCTTGATTACCAACTATCACTTGCCTAGTACTACGCTTATCTTGCTCATAGCCGCTTTCATAGGAGAAGATTGGCGAAAAGTCTATCAAGCTGCTCTCGCTAATGAATATAGATTTTTGAGCTATGGCGATTCATCACTTTTGATGCCTTTGTAATGATAATTAAATAAAGTGCCATTACTAATGAGTTATAAATAGATAGCTTTTGATAGCGTTTTGTAAGTAAAGAAAAGTAAAACAGTAAGCAAAAATAATATAGCTTAATCAAATTCAGAGTCTTGCCTACTAGGGCTTGTGTAAAAAAGTGAAAAAACACCAAATATTATTTCGGTTTAGGAGTGTTTTGCTCACTCCATAGTACACCCATAGGCTGCTACTTATGGGCTAAGAGGTGGGTGTTATGCATGCTTTTACAAATCATTTTTTTAGAACTGTACAAAATTTCACCTAAAATATTTTTTAAATCCTTGACAAAAATTGGGTAGGTTATTTATTGAATGCTCCCTAAACCAAGTGAGCAGTTAATTTTTGTAAGGGATTCATTACTAATGAATTACAAATAATAACTCAGTAACCAATCTCTCACGAAGATAAACGTAATACTGTACAGAGCATAAGTGCTGTCGGCTCGAGGGTGGGTCGCTACAGACTTTCACACAAATTACAAGACGACCAAAAAAATACCTCAAGCAACCTTCACCCTCCAAACTGCATCTACCTCTCGAAAAGCATAAAAAAGCACATAAATAAACGTATTTTAAAATTGAGGTATGTCCCAACTTTACGCCGAAGACAGTATCATTAAGCAATGTAAAAAGCAAAGCCCCAAGGCACAGCAGGCTATTTATGAGTTTTTTGCTGCCAAGATGCTTGCCGTTTGTTTGCGCTACGTTCCGCAGGAGTTAGAGGCAGAAGATGTGATGATTGGTGGGTTTTTGAAAGTATTTCAGAAAATAGAGCAGTTTAAATCTGAGGGAAGTTTTGAAGGCTGGATTAGAAAAATAATGGTCAATGAATGTTTGAATTATCTTAGAAAACAACGATGGCTCTACGTACAAACAGATGCAGAGGATTTGAAAGATGTTTTTGATGCTAACCAATATGAACATATTTTTAATGCCGAAGAACTGCTAGAATTTATCCAAACGCTACCCCAAGGCTACAGAACTGTTTTTAACTTGTATGCCATTGAAGGATTTTCGCACAAAGAAATAGCAACACAACTCAACATCACAGAAAGCACTTCTAAATCTCAACTCTCCAGAGCTAGAAGTTTATTACAGAAAATGATTACAGAACATCAAGAAAAATTAAATAAAATAAAACATGGCTGAGAAAGATAAAAAAGACATAGACCAAATCTTCAAGCACAAACTGCTTGAACACAGCCGCAACCCGCGACCCCAAGCTTGGCAAAAGCTATCAGCGGCACTCCAAGAAGAAAAAAAGCCTGTACGCAAAATTCCGATGCTCTGGATTAGCTCCATAGCTGCTGCACTCATACTTGGGCTAGGCATAGGCACGTATTGGTGGCAATCTGGTAGCTCTTCTGAAAATGCAAACCAATTTGTGATTACAGAGGACAACGTTAAAGAAAATGATATCAACCTTGAAAACAACACCACGCTTGAAGAAAAAAATATTGAAAAAGACAATCAGGAAAATCAAAACCTTCAAGAAGAAGAATTAACCCCTGAACAGCAAGAAGAAAATCAAAAAAGAACTAATGATGTAAACAACTCAACACCTAACAGAAAAGAAAGAAAAGCAAATGACAAAATCAAAAAGGAAAAAGGAGTACTCAACGAATTAGATAAAAATGCCCCCATTCGCCTCAAAGACAAGGAGCAGCCCGTATTGGTAGAAAATACACCTAAGAGAGAAAATCCAAAAAATGAAACAGGCGAAAAAGTGAGAGTGGTGGTAAAAGTAAAACTAAGCGGCAGAAGTAATGCCTCGCAGCAGAACCAATTGGCACAAAATAATAAAAAACCCAAACGCAAAATAAATAAAGTACTCAAAGCCCTCAAAGATTTTAAAGAAGGTGAACTCCCCGAAAGAGATAGCCTAGGATTTGAAAGTGAAAGACTTTGGGCTTCCATTGGAAAAAAATAATAAACCATATAACATACCCTTTAAAAAAAAGAACATGAAAACAATCCATTTTATACTATTACTTGTCTTGAGCTGCCTAATGTTGCCCCAAGCCACCAAAGCACAAGATACCATCACCATAGAGCTTAGTAGCAAAGCCAAAATAGTGATTTATGCCAAAGACCGTGAAGCACTCGTAAGGCTCAGAAGCCTAGACCTCAACAAAATTATCAAAGAGGTAACCGCAGGACTAGACACAAACCAAACCAACAACGACCAAGTCAAAACTTATGAGTATGAGTTGGATTTTGACAATGAAGAGACGGTTATGATAAGCGAAACTACAAAAATCACTACCAAAAAATCAGAAAAAAAGGAATACAAACGCCATCGTTTTAGGCAGTTTTGGGGCATAGATCTAGGGCTGAACAACTACCTAGAAAACGGTAGTTTTCCTGATGCCAACGGACAACCCTATGGGCTAAGGATAGGCGGCTCACGGTTTGTCAGCTTAGGCACTTACCAACGTATGCGGCTGGGGGGGCAAAAAAGTATATTTAGCTTGCAAATGGGTTTAGAACTAAGCTGGTACAACTTTATGTTTGAAGGCAACAATTACCTTGTAAGAGAAGATGATGCCTTGGTGTATAGAGATTATCTTGAAGATTTTGGAGAAACACTCCGAAAAACCAAACTTACAGTATCTTACCTCAATATCCCGCTTACATTCAATGCACGCTTTCGAGACAAAGATGGAAGGCGAACTTTTAACCTAGGGGTAGGAGGCTACATAGGCACAAGAATAGGAAGCTACACCAAAATTCGTGAAGACGATAAACGCTCAGGCGACAGAACAAGGGATAACTTCTTTCTCAATAACTGGCGGTATGGTGTAGAGCTACACTTTGGTTTTCGTGATGTACTTTTGTTTGCAAAATACGACCTCAACCCACTCTTTGTGTCTGAAAGAGGTCCTGAACTCAACGCTTTTGCTTTTGGAATAAGACTCTAAGTGCTAGTCTAAGCAAGCTAAGGTAGCCTATGCCCAGACGCATAGGTTACTTTTTTTAGCCTAAAAGCCTTGTAATATTCCATACATTGGTGTAAATTGAGCTAAAAAAGACATGCTCAGCGAATTAGCCACCCTCAAACAGATAGAAACTGAACTCAAAAAACGTTGGGTTTATCCTTACCAATGGGGCAAAATCCAAAATAACCAAGATGATACCCTGACAAGGCTAGTCTATGATGTGCTATATTTTGAAGATGTACTAGCCGAGCTAGAACGCAAACTTAATAAACATCCACAACAAACGCAGCTATTTAATTATGCCTTGAACCGATGGTACAACTTCTGGTCTGCTAAAGCCATCGAGCAAATCTTTGCACAATCGCAATGGGTAAAGCCTAACCCCGAACCCAAAGACAAGTTGAAAGATTTTGAACTCAGAGGAATCCCTTTTGACCACAAAAGCACCGTATTTCCCAAAGCATACCCCTACAACATTGAGCAAACCCTTGAACAACCCATACATTTGATAGAATGGCTCTACCAGCACCAAAGCCAAGAACAAAGACAGCATTACAGCAACCGTCTTTTTGTGGTTTTTTATGAAGTAAACCAAAACCATTGGAAACTAAAAGCAGAAATCACTTGGCTCAAAACAGTGATAGAAAGCTATCTTAAAAATTTCACTTTCGAGAGGCTTAAAACTTTTCAATTTGCAAAAGACCATCTTACTCAGGCAGATATTATTTGGGCAGTTAGTGAGTTGAAAACCTAAATCACTACTTGTTTCAAGGCCTTGAGCTACAGCCGTCAAGCATAATTCAATAATAGTTTTTCCAGTGTACAGATTTGGTTTTTTTTTGATGTCTATTTTTAGCAATTTAATTATATTTTCAATTTGAGCAAATGAGACTTGCTGGAGTGTCGTCATCAAAACTCCAGCAAGAGATAGAAAATAATTATTGCTTGATACGAATGGTTTTAAGCATCATATCTAGTGCTTCAATGGCATCTTTGGTAATGGTGCCATAATCATCTTCGTCCGTATCTTTATAAACTGCCGTGAAGATGAAGAGGCTATTTTTTTTAGGATACTCGACTGCCCAAATTTTCCCCCATATTTTTTGTCCATCTTTTTCGGTTTTTACCTTATAGCGTAAAAACTTCAAGCCTTCGGGTACTTCGGTAAAATCGTCTAATTTATCTACCTGCATTTCGCTGGTAAGCCCAGGACCTAAGTGTCGGGTACAAGCAATTTTTGCATAGTACTCTCCTTTATTTTCAATATTTTCTTTATTATAAGTATCAATCACCAAAAAGGTTTCCGAAAGCTCAGAGTGTGAAGTTTTGAAGCGTTTGTAATCATCTTTCTCGAGTTCGCTCCAGCGGTTGTCTTTTTGGTAAAATTCTAAACCTTTGAATTGCACCATTTGGGCTTGCAGTTCGTTAAACAGCCCTAAAATCATCAAACAAGCAATGAGTAAAATACTTAATTTTTGCATTATTTTTTATAAATTAGTTGCACGAAAGTTTTAAAATTAGCTTGTATCAATTTATCTAAACACCTATAAATTCCTGCATTTCTTCATTGACCCAAATCGTTACATTTTTACCAATTTGGTCAATCATCATGCGTACATTTTGCCCTTGCGGGTTGGTAAATCCACACATAAAAGAAACATTCCCATTGCGTTCGCCTTCTTTACAATTTTGGTCGGGGTTTTTTAGCCAAAGCTCGCTTTTGCCATCTTTTTGATAAATAACATACCCCAAAACAGGCATTGCACCCATGATAATTTTTTCATTAGCTTTGGCAAATTCTACCATAGGGATAAATTCTTTGCTTGTGCCGTCTGCATAGTAGAAGTTTCCGCTCATAGTCCAATAAGTATCTACCTCGAAGGTTTTCTCGCTTTTGGGGTGACGTACCGTGCATTTCTCTTCGTCTTTTTTGGTGATTTCTAGGACATTTTTTTCGCTGTTTGCAGAAGTTTGGTACGCTAAACCCATAATTTTACTTGTGCTTGGGTCAATCTCGACCTGAACTATTTCTAGGTTCGTGCCGCTCCAGTACATGAATTTGCTAGTTTCGGTCTCGATTGCTGATGGCTTTGCGGCTTCTTCGTTTTCGGTAGGTGTTTCGCTACTTACTGTACTAGAGTCCTCGCTTAGTGTTTCGCTGCTTTCGCTTTCTGTGCTACTTTCTTGACCGCCTCCACAAGCCCAAAAGATAAGGCTTAAAATGAGTAACAGGGGATAATATTTTTTCATTGTGATTAAGTTTATAGTTTATATTATTTTTCTTTGAGTTCTACGGCAAAGGTTTTTCCATTTTCACCAATCCATTCGCCCTGATAGCTTTCATCGGCAGGAAAGAACCTAAACTGTCCTGTGCTTTTACCATTTACAGTTTTATCTAAAATGAATTGGGCAGAAAAGTAAATTCCTTTGAGTTGGATTTTGTTGTTACTTCCTTGACTTTCGTAATAATACCAGCCCTCATACACCGCACGGTTTCCTTCATCACCCTTGTATTCCAGATACATCTGGATTTTGAGGTTTTTGTTAATTGTGCCTTCATAATATTGCCCCTTGCTGTGCAGTCTAGAGTCTCCGTCCGATTGGGCATAAGCCAAAGGAATGATGAGCATTAAGAATAGAGTAAAAATTGTTGTCTTCATAGGTTATTTGTATTAAGGTATTTTAATTATTCTTTTGATTGTAGGGTATCAATACCAAGGTGATATTTTTGGCACCTAGGTCTATTCCAAAGCCTTCGAAATCATCTAGCTTCAGGATATTTTCGTTCATTTCTAGTATTTTGTAGCTACCCAAACTCACTGGTGGGGCATCAGGTGTGCTGAGTCCCGAGATTTTAAGTTCGCTACCCTCTTTGATGAGTTCCCAACGGTATTTATCACTGCTTCGCTTATTGGTAGTAACTACCAGCCTGCCGTCTTTCTGAATATCAAGCTTAAATCCCTCGATGCGTTCTTTGACCGCTTTGCTCATTTCTTCTAGTTTTTTCTGATAGGTTTCTTTCAGATAATTTTCCTTTTCTGCCACAATCGCTAGGCTATCTCTTTCATTACCTTCTTCATCTTCACCCCACATAGTTTTAGAAGATTTGTAGCTAAGCATTTCTTTTTCTTGTTTGATGGCTTTCTTGATTTCAGCCGTATCTATTTCAAAGGCTTCGGAAGCGGCAAGGGTTGCCTCAATGTCGCCCTGCCAAATGTGTTGTATATTTTCGCTTTTCTGATTAGACTCAGAGCAGGCACTTAGTAATAAGATAAGACCTAATGCGCATAAAGTTATTTTTCTCATAGTTCTTAAAAGTAAATAGATGTTTTGTTTAAAGTTTCTTTAATCTGTTTTTTAGTTGCTTCCGAAAACTCATACCCTCTGATGTAGAGTTGGTCTAAATGACTTAAGGGCATTAATTCCATCGGGAAGCTAGTGAGTTGGTTATTACTTAGCGTCAATGAGTTTAAATTATGAAGAGTTGCTATTTCCTTTGGAATACTTTGTATTTGGTTATTTGATAAGTTAAGGACAGTTAAACTTTTTAAGGCAAGAATTTCGGGCAGAAATGTGTGTATTTGATTCCTCGATAAGTCGAGCCAAGTAAGTCTAGTTAATCGCTTTATTTCTGGTGTTAGGCTAGTGATGCGATTATAGGCTAAGAACAATCTTTCTAAATTGTATAAGTTGCCTATCTCTTTCGGGATATTTTGCAACTGATTATCACCTACATGAAGTTGTCTTAAGTTCCTTAATTTGAATACTACGGCAGGTATTTCTCCGAGCAGATTATGAGTAAGATACAATTCTTCGAGTCGCTCTAGTTTCTCGAGTGCTGGCGGAAGTTCTCTCAGTTGATTGCTATGCAGATAAAGCTTAGTCAATTGACTTAAATTACCGATTTCTGCGGGAATAGTGGCTAGTTGGTTATGCCATAAATATAAACGCTTTAGCCTTTGAAGTTGGGCTATCTCTGCGGGAACTGTTTTTAGCTGATTGTTACTGAGTTCAAGCTTGCTTAAATTACGTAATTTAAAGATCGCTGGCGGTATAGTACTCAACTGATTATGTTCAAGATTAAGTTCTTCTAAATTGGGTAGCTTTACAATATCTGCTGGAACAGTTTGTAGCTCATTTCGGTCAAGTTCTAGTATTTTTAGATTACTCAAGCTGAAAATTTCTTGAGGTACTTCCGTAAATTGATTGACAGAAAGCCAAAGTCTTTCTAAGTTTTGGAGTTTTGTAATTTCTTGGGGTAGTTCAGTAAGTTGATTAGATGTCAAAGAAAGCTGTTTTAATTTATCTAGTTTGCCAATTTCTTTAGAAATCTTAGTGATTTTATTTTTTCTCATCCAAAGAAAACTTAGGTTCTCTAAGGCAAAGACTTCTTCGGGAATACTTTCAAACTGATTGTAGCCAAGGTCAAGTTTTTCTAAGTTCTGTAGCTTTGCAAAAGAAGCAGGCAGTTTCGTGAGTTTATTTTCCCTTAGGTCAAGCTCAGTAAGTTGGCTTAGGTTACCAATCTCTTCGGGGAGCGTTTTAAGCTTGCAGCGGTAGAGCTTGAGTTCTCGCAGGTTTTTTAGTTTGCCAATTTCGGGCGGAAGCTCCTCCAGCGTTTTGGCTGATATATGTAGCTTATATACTTTTCTAGGATTTGTTTTTAAGGCTTTTTCAAGGCTCGTATAAACCTTATCTTCCTGGGCTTTTACCTGAAATAAAAGCCCAATAAATACAAGTAATAATGAGATTCTTCGCATAATGTTTTTTTAATTGAAAATTTGTGAAAGGCATCTTTCCAAAAGCACTAAAACTTTCGGAAAGATATAATTTCAGCAATACGATGATACTATTCTGGTTTTAAGGTTTCAAACATCTCAATAGCCTCATTGAAGTGATTACCCGCCGCACTGGCATCAATCGTACCAACGTACATATCTTTACCATTCTCAATTACAAAAACCCGCAAACGTCTTATGCCTTTGTAGTCCTTATATTTTACAGACATGCCCCCCAAAGTCGTTTTTTCTAAGCCCCAAAGACTCGCTACATTTCCGGCTGTCCAACGTGCCTCATCGGTACTATTGGCGGCTGAGCCCGCAAGTTCGGTTTCCAAAAAACTTTTGTAATCTTTGCTCTTAAAATTCTTGACTTTACGTATGCTGATAGCATATAATTTGGGCGAACTCAGGTCTTTCCTTTTTTCGATATACATATCGTTTTTGCCCATATCAGTTCTGGTATTTATCTTATCATCAGCATTGAGGCTAATGTCTAGCCCAATTCGGTAATGATGTACCTGAGCTTGCATCTGCAAGGCAGCAAAGGAGAGTAGTAGAAGTAAAAATAATTTTTTCATGAGATTTGATTTTAATTTAAAATTGAGTTATTTCACCCTTCCAAAAGCTCTAAACTTTCGGAAGGGTGATGATATTTATAGGCTTACCACTGCTTTTCGGTAGTTGATAACCCTTGCATGGCAATATGGAAACTAGCACTTTCATTTGTTAAGGTATTCCCGTCACTTCCTCCCATAAATACCTGATATCTTGAAAAACTATAACTAGGGTCTCCTATTGCTATGAGTGATTGAGTATGATACACCGCTAAGTAACCCGTACTGGTAGTAGGTGAATTGCTCCCCTTCAATACAAAATAATGAAATCCTGCACTAGAAGTAGTGGGTAATACAGAACCCAAATCTGCATACCCTGAATTAACATCAGTTGAGGACTGCTTGACTTTACAGCCTGACATGCTAGTATTACTTTGCGCTCGGTATTTGAAAGCAAATAAGTAGCTGCCGCTAGGCATAGTTAAGCCCCCAGAACGATTGGCAACTGTAGCTTCCGCCCCAAAAAAGTTATCATTCTGATTAATCTTATCTTCCGGACTACCGACTCTCGATATGCTGTTTAAGTTACTTGCCAAAGCGTCATATTCTGCTTCCGTAATAATTATCCAGTCCCCATCACTGGCATTTTCGTAGGCAGTTTGAGAAGTCGTAAGATTGGCTAAAATGGCATCTTCAGCTATATCATTTACAGTAATGGTAATCGTGGCATTGGCTTCTTCAGTGCCATTACTAGCGGTATAACTTGCTGTAATACTCGGGTTGGTTTCAAAGTCAAAAGCTGAAGCATCAGCGACCGTCAGTTCTCCTGTATTGGCATTGAGTGATAAAGCTCCAGCTACATCTTGATTGCTTAAGGTATAAGTAAGGCTAGAGTTATCGCTGGCACTTGCCGAAACTGTGCCTATCACTGCATCATCGGCGGGGTTTTCGTCAATTGTAGTGGTGAAATTATTTGCCGTAACGGTTACGCTTACAGGGGTCGGGTCGTAATTGTTATTGTTACAGGCAGGAAAAAAGAAAATAAAAGAAATAAATAATAGGCTATAAAAACTAGATAATTGTTTCATACTGGATAATTAAGTTTTATTCAAATTTGCACTTACTAATTGTCCAAATATAGCTAGCTTAGGACAGTAAAATTTTACTCATTTTTATTCGGTGAGGCATAGTTTTTATTTGGTTGAGGTGACTTATTATTTGGTTAAGGCTTATTTTCAGATGTCCTGAATTTTGCCAATCAGCATATCACGTTTTCGCCTTGAGATAGGCACTTCGCTACCGTCAATCATTTGCAACACGTCTCCGTTGCGGGTATCGTAGCGCTCGAGGTATTCCAAGTTGACTAAGTGCGATTGATGGCTACGGAAGAAGTCTTTGGCGGGTAATAAGTTGTCGTATTCTTTTAGACTTTTAGAAATGGTGAGCATTTTACCATTATTCAGGTAAAACTTGGTATAACTACCTTCGGCTTCAAGCCGAATAATATCGGCTACTTTCACGATTTGCATGCCATAGCGGTCTTTGAGTATGAGCTTCTGAACACTTTGGGGCTTGGCATCAAGGTTTTGCATTAGCGTTTGTATTTTGAGTGCCGAAATATCTTTGGGTTGTTGCTGTTCAGCTTTCTCGACCGCTTGTAGCAAATCATCTACATCTACGGGTTTGAGCAGGTAGTCTAGAGCACTGTACTTGATGGCTTGGAGGGCGTATTTCTCGTGGGCAGTAGTAAAGATTACCTGAAAATCAATATTCTTGATATTTTCTAGCAAATTAAAACCCGTACCTTGTGGCATTTCTACATCTAGGAATACAAGCTCAGGCTTTACCTCTCCAATCAATTTGCGCCCATCGTGCACATTAGAAGCCGTACCTTTTAGCTGAATGTTAGGGCAATGCTCTACGAGTAATTCGCTCAAAAATTTTCTTGCTAGAGGGTTATCTTCAATGATAATTGTTTTCATGGTTTACAAGACTTTGTAAGGCAAGTGAAATATAACTTTTGTTCCTTGCTCTAACGAAATGGTGTCATATTTGATATTCCTTTTTGTACTTTTCTGGAATGCGGCGATTCGTTCACGGGTAATTTTACTGGCTAGAGATTCCTCTGTGTTTGATTTTTCTCTTACTATTTCAGTATCCGAAAAGCCCACACCATTGTCACTAATTTCTAAAACTATGTAATCAAGGCTAAGGTTAAAGTTTATATCAATTTTTCCTTCTTCATTTTTCAGATGCTGTATGCCGTGCTCGATGGCATTCTCAATGATGGGCTGAGCAAACATAGGGGGAATTGCAAGGCTTTCCTGCTCGATGGCTTTATCTACTTTGATTTGGTATGAAAAGGGCTTTTCTTGAATAAGATTTTGTAAGCTGAGGTAGTCTTCTAGTAGATTAATCTCTTGGTCAAGGCTGATGTATTCTTGTCTTGAGCTTACCAGTACTTTACGGATAAGCTTGGCAAACTTAGCTAAATAACGACTTGCCTCTCTCGCCTTACTAGGGTTGCTCATATAGTATTGAATGGCACTAATGGCATTAAAAATAAAGTGAGGGTTCATCTGAAGTTTCAATGCTGAGAGATTGGCTTTTTGGAGGGCTTTTTCTAGTTCATTTTGCCGCCTAATTGCCCGAATACGATTAACAAAAATTGCACTAACGATGCCCAGCCCAAGCAGTAACATGAGGGATATAAACCACCATTTTTGCCAATATGGATGAGCAATACTAATCTTGATACTAGCCGTTTTTGTACTTTCTATTCCATCTTCATTGAGTGCTTTTACCTGAAACTCATACTTACCTGGTGGCAAAGAGGCATAGCGCACAAAGTTGATGGCACTTTCTATCTCAATCCACTTAGTATTTAGCCCGAGTAAGCGGTACTTGTACTTAAACTTGCCAATGCTTCGAAAGGAAATACCCGTAAACTCGATTTTAAGGTCGTTTTGGTCGTAATCAAGCACATAACCCGCTTGGACTTTCTGAGTTTTTTCCCCGATTTTAAAACCCGTAATATAAATCAGAGGGGGGTTAGGATTAGTCGCACTCAGCTCCTTATTTATCACACTTAAGCCCGCAGATGTTGCCAGGTATATCTGTTCTTTTTGTAGTAAAATGTCTTTAATTTCATTGCTTTGTAGCCCATCTTGTTTGTTAAATATCCTACTGATGTTTGCTTTCAAATGATAAATCTGTAGCCCTTTATTAGTGCCAATATAAAGCTGGTCGTCGGCGATGGCTATCACCCTACAAAAGTTACTAATGAGGGTATTCTCTTGATGTAAATGCCGCGCTATTTTTTTGTTCTTAATCAAGAATACGCCTTGTTGGCTTGTACCTACCCAAATGTTGCCTTTGTCTTCGGCTAAGCAGGTGGCAATGATTGCTTTGCCCTTAGGCGTGCGGATTTCCCTCTCTTTGGCGTTTTCGTAGTAGTACAAACCATCAGCATAAGCCACCCAAAAACGCCGCCTTTGGTTTTCTGTAATACTTGCTCTACTTCTTACGTTGCGTAATTTTAGTAAATCCTTCCTTACTAGCTCAAAGCTATTTCGATAGTTGCTATCTAGTACCATCTCCTCATTCATATTAAGGACGTAGGCGGCATCTCCTGCGGCTACTATGAGGTTTTCGTCTCGAAAAAGGCTCATACTTTTGGGCGTAAAGCCAGCAGACACTTTTTTTTCTGTTTTGCCAGTTGGTAAGTCAATCATTAGCAAATCGCGGTTTTCTACCCATAGCTTTTGGCGTTTTTTATCATAAAACAAGCACTCTACATCGCCAGTAGGTAAGGCATAAGCATCGTGGACCTGCCCCCGGGTATTCAACACGTAGATTTTGTTGCCGTTGGTGCCCAATAGCACCCGATGTTGGGCATCTTCGGCTAGGCAGTTTACTTGCTCAAACTTCAGAGGCGAGTTTTTAGCATTGAAGTTAATCAAATCTTTATTAGGCACTAAAAACAAACCACTACCTATAGTGGTAAGCCACAAATTTCCTTCTTTATCCTCTAACATTTGCGACACAAAACGGTTGCGCAGAAAATGCCGCTTTTCCTCAAAGCGAGGCTTACGAGCCTCTACAAAATGCAAGCCCTTGGGCGTAAAAAACCAGTAGTTTTTTTGCGAATCCTGCTTGATACCCGTAACAATATCTGGAAATGTAGTAACAAACAGCCATTCCTCTCTACGAAAATCGTAGCGGTAAACCTCTCGGTCAAGCGTGGCTAAAAACAATTCATCTGGCCAAATGCACGAGAATATACGGGCAGTATCAAACTTGCGAAGCCGCCGAAAATCTTGTGTTGATTGCTGGTATAAGTACACTTCTTGGTTATTGAAGATACCTATGTTTGATTTATTATTCGAGGTAATGACTCTGTACTCTCCTTGTTGAGGGAGTGGAAATGCCCGCCACGCTTTTGTTTTGGGCGAGTAGGCATGCCAAGCATCGCCTATCAGCCAGATATTCCCCTGCTCATCTAGCCTAAACTTTTTACTAATCTTTTGATTACTTTCAGGCAAAGCAATCTCTTGTACTTT
The DNA here is from genome assembly GCA_964480455.1 of uncultured Cytophagaceae bacterium. Lineage (GTDB taxonomy): Bacteria > Bacteroidota > Bacteroidia > Cytophagales > Microscillaceae > JAABSX01. The sequence continues at coordinate 19,522 of CAYZQI010000031.1, read as the reverse complement.
GTCGTGGTATAAATAAAACAGTTGATCGTTGAAGTTGCGAAAATAAATACGCCCGTCCTTATCTTGCTGAAACTCGTGGAAAGCCTTGCCTTTTGAGCTAGGTACTTCTTTCAGCTTAAATTCGTAGCCATCGTAGCTGCACAAACCCGCATCAGTGCCTAGCCAAATATACCCTTGCTTATCTTGAATAATATCATAAATTGTCATACTTGGCAGGCCATCGCCATCTGTAAACTGGTGAAAATAAGGCGATTGGGTAAGCCCAATAGTTGGCGAAAGTATGCAAAAAATGAAAAATGCTAAGGTCAGCAAAAAAAACTTAGTGTTTGGCAAGGTAAGTAAAGAGTAAAAAATAACTTTTACATTTTTATTGTCTAAGTTATTGATAATGAATGTATTAAAAGCTCAGATTTCACAACTTATAACTCACATCTTACTAATGCTATCAACAAAAAAATTACAACTAGATATGTAAAAAGCGAATATACTCCTTTCGGGTGTCTCTCATCAAAAGGTCTGCCGTGCAAGATAAGGCTTCGCTCTTTTGAGGATATACCCAAGCGAAGCCTTATGGTTTTACAGAAAATTTATCTTTTTGCTTTTTTGATTTTAGCCAAGAGGTCTTCGGTACTTTTGGTATCTTCGCCAAGGGCTTTTCCTATTTTGATAGATTCTTCGGCAGCTTGGTATGCCTCTTGGTTTCTGCCTAGTTCATGTAGAATTGCTGCTTTGGTATCGGTATTGTACCAGTTTTTATTGAGTTGAATAGATTTTTCTACCCAGCCTAGTGCCGCCTCGAGTTTTACTTTGTCTTTTGAGTTTTCGTAGTAGCTCCAAGCGGCTCCGTTGAGTTCATCCCAATCTTGTGAGTAGTTATCCAAGTATTTTTTGGCATATTCAAAAGATTTCTCAGGGTCGCGAGCGTAGAACAAGTACTCTAATTTTGCGACTAGCTTATCTGACTGCTTGGGTAGTTCGCGGTCGAGCGTTTTTACATATTCTTCTAGCACCTGCTCATCGCCTTGTTCAATGATTTCATACATTTTATCCTCCATCACGCCTGAGATGAATTTATTGACAGCTTCTTCTCCGTATTTTTCTGCAAACTGCGCTCGGTGCTGCATCACAAATTTGAAAGGTGCTGAGGAGATTCCCTCAGAAAAGTTTTGTATAAACTCCCAGTTTTCACGGCTAAGAAGTTCCTCTTCTTTTTGAGTTTTGAAATATTTGGTGGCTATTTCAGTAGCATCTTCATAAGCACTTTGCAGTGCGAAGGCATAGTTGCGCAAAAACTGAGGAGCTTCTTCGCCTTTGTCATACTTTCTTTTGAGGGTGAAGAGTTGCTTATCAGGGTTGAGGGCATCTTTACCTTGCTTGATAAACACCTCGCTACCCGTTGCGCCTATGGTTTTATGCACTATCTCACCGCTAGGGTCAAAATAGACAATGGTAGGAAAAGCTCTAATGCCATAAGTTTTTGCAAAGTTGATGCCTTCGCCTTTTTCCATGTCTAGCTTGTATGCCACAAAATTGGCATTGAAAAACTCGCCCACGGCTTTGTCTGTAAATGTATTGGCGGCCATCCATTTGCAAGGGCCGCACCAAGTTGTGTAGGCATCTACAACGATGTGTTTGTTTTCTATTCTTGCTTTTTCTCTGATGTCTGCCCATTTGCCTTCACTAAATTGGATTTGAGCCAGAGAAAGCTGCGAGCTAAGGTACAACACAAAGAAGAAGATTAGCATTTTTTGAAAGGGAGTCATCATGTTTTTTTAAGGTTAAAATAATCTCAAGATTGTTATTTTTTAATTCAAAGGGAAAGGTAAGACTTTTTCTTGAAAAACACAACAATACGCTTTTATAAAATCATGAGTTTTGCCCAGAAAACATGCTCAGAAGCCACATGAGCGGTAAATTATTTTTGTGATTAACAAACAAAAGACAAGGTTTTTCAAACATTAATTTATAAATTGGTGCTATAAATATGTAAATTTAATTTTTTTGAATTAAAACTTTCCAAACAATGTCAAACCCAACACTCACAAGCCCAGATGCAGCTACTATAGAGAAAGAAGTGCAGCGTGTCTTTGCAGCACAAAAGCAGTTTGCGCCCACCTTGCGCTTAAGTACTGCACAAGAGCGCATCGCCAAGCTCAAAAAACTCAAAGCTATCATCTTGCACTACCGCGACCAAATACACGAAGCAGTCTATAAAGATTTCAAAAAACCTTCTGCCGAGGCAGACCTAGGGGAAATATTTGGTGTCTTGGCTACCATCACTCATACTATAAAGCATCTCAAGCAATGGATGAAGCCCAAACGTGTACCTACTCCGCTCAATATGCTTGGCTCTAGCTCTAAGGTATATTTTGAACCCAAAGGTGTAACCCTTATCATCTCTCCTTGGAATTACCCCTTTCAGCTTGCCATAGACCCGCTCTTGTATGCCATCGCTGCGGGCAATACCGCCATCGTAAAGCCCTCAGAAATTACTCCGCATACCTCAGCACTTATCAAAAAAATACTCAATGAAGTATTCAACGAAAACGAAGTAGCAGTGCTAGAAGGCGATGCCGTAGTAGCACAAACCTTGCTCAAACAGCCTTTCGACCATATCTTCTTTACAGGAAGCCCTATGCTTGGCAAAATAGTGATGGAAGCTGCTGCCAAACACCTTACCTCAGTAACCCTAGAGCTGGGCGGAAAATCACCTACCATTGTAGATGAAACCACCAATATTAAAGATGCGGCTGAAAAAATAGTCTGGGGTAAGTTTATGAACTGTGGGCAGACTTGTATCGCACCTGATTATATTCTAGTACAAGAAGGCATCAAAGATAAATTGGTAGAGGAAATCAAGACAACCATCAAAAAACTCTACGGACAAGACGGCAATACGTCCATTGAGCAATCGCCTGATTATACCCGTGTGGTGAACCAAAGGCATTTCAATAGAGTAAAAAGCCTCTTAGAAGATGCCCTTGACAAAGGCGCAAAGGTACTTGAGGGAGGAGAAATGAACCCTGATGAAAATTTCATAGCTCCTACATTGATTGATGACATAAATGATAATATGCAAATAATGGAAGAGGAAATCTTCGGGCCTATTTTGCCCATTAAGAGTTTCAAAAACTTGAAAGAAGCCACAGATTATGTAAACAGCAAGCCCAAGCCCTTAGCCTTGTATTGCTTCAGCAAAGATGCCAAAAATCAAGCGTTTGTCATCAAAAATACTTCGGCGGGTGGCTCTGCCATCAACGAAACCTTGGCGCATATCACTAACCCCGACCTGCCCTTTGGCGGTGTAAACAACAGCGGTATTGGCAAGACACACGGGCATTATGGTTTCTTGGCTTTTAGCAATGAAAGGGCAGTGCTTCATCAACGCATAGGCTGGACTACGCTCAAAATGCTTTATCCACCTTATACAGACAGCAAAAAGAAAACCATCAATAGTTTTAGCAAATTTGTCTGATAGACTTTATTGAGAAAAATGGCTTGTAGCAGTACAAGCCATTGTTTTATGTTTTGGCTTGGTGTCTTTCAATCAAAATGGCTTCTATTTCTTCCAAAGAACTACCTTTTTCAGCTAATAAAATCAATAAGTGGTACATTAAATCAGCACACTCGTTTTTGAACAAATCCATGTCGCCATCAATGGCATCTATGACTACTTCTACGGCTTCTTCTCCTACTTTTTGGGCTATTTTCTTGATGCCTCGCTGAAAAAGCGAACTGGTGTAAGAGCCTTCTTTAGGACTTTGTTTGTATGCTCTTATGATGCTTTGCAAATGCTTTAAAAAAGGAACTTCGTTGCGGTCTTCAAAGCAAGTGGCAGCCCCTGTATGGCATACTGGGCCTACGGGTTCTACCTGAATGAGCAGCGTATCTTGGTCGCAATCTAGCTTGATGTCTGTCCATTTTAGGAAATTACCCGAGGTTTCTCCCTTTGTCCAGAGGCGTTGTTTGCTTCGGCTATAAAAAGTGACGTAAGGCTCTTTTAAGGTTTTTTGATATGCCTCTTCATTCATATAGCCTAGCATCAGTACTGTTTGAGTATTTGCATCTTGGATAATGACAGGCACTATCCCGTTGTTTTTATCAAAATCTATGTTCATATTTTATTTCCTTGTTTCCTTGTTGTATTGTTTCCTTGCTATATTGTTTCCTTGTTTCCTTGTTAGCTTGTTTCCTTGTTGGCTTGTTGGCTTGTTAGCTTGTTGGCTTGTTAGCTTGTTGGCTTGTTAGTTTATTACTCGATTTTACCGCGTAGCCCAACCAGCCAACCATTCAACCATAAAAAACAACCAGCCAACCATTCAACAAGGAAACCATAAAAAAACCATAAAAAAACCATTCAGCAATTTTCTTTAATATAGTCCTTCAAAAGTTGATGTAAGTGTTGAGTAGTTTTGCCTACTTTTCCGTTGCCTATTAATTGGGTATTGATGCAGACAACTGGCGTTATTTCATTAGTAGTACCAGCTTTGAAGGCTTCTTCGGCTTGGCTAAGTTCTTCAAGCTGAATGGGTCTTTCTATGACTTCTATTTCATTTGTAGCAATTTGCAAGATGACCTCTCTGGTGATTCCCTCAAGCACATCTCTGTCGCTGGTGATGAGTTGTTTATCTTTGATAATAAAGAAGTTGTTGCGTGTGCATTCACTCACTTCGCCATTCATAAAGTAAAGTAAGTCTTTTGCTTGGTATTTTTGCATATCTTCCTTTCTCAGATACATTTGTAGGTAATTGGTGGTCTTTATTTTTGGCATTTCTCGTTTGTACTCGTGCAAGAGTACTTTTGTACCTTCTTGGTAGTGCTGTTTAGGTGTTGGTTCATAGTCTTCTATCAATATAGCAAAGTTAGGGCTAGTGTAGGTAGAGCCATCTTCGGTAATACCGCCTGTAAGCAGCAAACGTATGCCCATTTCCTGACTTTTGTCGATACGCCAGTAGAGGAGTTCTTCTATGGTTTCGTGAGTCTGCTCAAGACTCATCTCAAGCAATAAGCCCACAGCCTCTGCCGAGCGTTGCAAGCGTTCGAAATGCGCTTTGAGTGCAAAGGGCTTGCCTTGGTAAGTACGCAGGTAATCAAATACGCCGTAGCCCCTCAAAAGTCCTAGCTCATTGAGCGGCAAGGCAGCATTGGCAAAAGAGAGAATCTCACCATTGAGGTAGCAGAGATTTTTAGTGTTCATAGAGGCATCTTTAGTATTTGAAAATCATATTTTTGGGCAAAGATGCGAAAAAATATCATAAAACTAGCTATTTTGCAGTGCTTTGCAGGGTTAGTAAAGTGAGGTGGCGTTTTTTGGCTACGTTTTAGTTACTTTTCTAAAACGCCAAAGCACTCAAAATAAACAAGTAAGTTGTTTTGGATTGGTACTTTAATTGTAATGTTTGGTCATTAGGAAGCACAATAAGCCAAGATTACCTTAGCCTAGCCAAAAACTGCTAACAAATGTAAGATTAATAAAATTGAGTAGGCTTTCTATTCAAAAATGATTTTTTTTATGGATTAGTCTTTAACTTCGCTCACAAAAGAGAAACTTAAGCAAGTATGTTCAAAATAGGATTTAACAGCATCAAAACCAAAGTAAGGATATTTTTTATCGTAAATATTGCTTTGGTGGTAGGCAACTATTTATTTCAGATAAGCTTCAATGCTATCTCAGAAGAAAATAGAAAGTACCTCGAAATCTCAAAAGAAAATGAAAAATACATTGAACGTATCAAGTTTTTTACTAGCTCTATTCTCAGTACCAACGAAGAAGAAAGAGGCTTAAAGGTCTTGCTCAAAAAAGAAATTAGCAACTACAGAGATAACCTGCTCGCATTAGAGCAAGGAGGCAGAGCCATTATCAATGGAGGCAGAGAAACCATAGACATCATCACTACGCCCACCAGAGGAACAGGAGAATTGAGAGAACTCAGACTCTCTTGGAACGAGCTAGAAGAACTCCTGAGGGTAATCCAGCAAGAACGTACTGTGAGCGATACCACCATCAGCTTCAGGGTCGACCTTGATGATGCCACCGAACCTATGCCTACGGAAGTAGATTCTAACTTCATAGACCTCGAGCTTGAAGGTGTACAAACAACAGATAGCCTCGAGGATACACCCTTAGATATCTTAGAAACAGCTGATACAGACAACGCCAACGATACCGAAGAGGTTTCTTCTTACATTATAGACGTAAACCCCGAAGTAGAGCGAGTCTCGCTGCTTGCCGAAACTGCCCTCGAGGAGGTGGTGGGTAAAAACAGAGAACTGAGTGAGATTTACCAAGATGAACTAGAAAATAGCCAATCAGTACTGAGGTTTATTCTGTTTCTTACCTTTTTTCTTAACTTTCTGCTCCTTACAGGAGGTACTTTCTTGTTTGGAAGCCTGCTGCTGCGCCCACTCAAAAATATTGCCTCTGATGCCAAAGGTGTAGCACAAGGTAATGTAGAAACCCCCGTAGCCTACAAAAACAGAAAAGATGAAATAGGTGAAGTGGCAGACAGCTTGAACCTGATTGTAGAAAGCTTTAAACAATACACTGCCTTTGCCAACAACATAGGAAAAAGCAATTTTGATACAGGCTTTGAAGTAAAAAGCGAAAAAGATACCTTAGGCTACTCGCTGCTTTCTATGAGAAATAGCTTGAAAGCCGTAGCCGACGACGACAAAAAACGCAACTGGGCAAATGAAGGCTTTGCACTCTTTGGTAATATCTTGCGCTCCTCTGAAAAAGATATGGAAGAATTCTCTTACCAAATCATCTCTAACCTCGTAAAATACCTAGATGCTAACCAAGGCGGGGTATTTATACTTAATACCGAAGAGAAAACCCACGTTTTAGAGATGAAAGCTGCTTTTGCCTACGACAAACGAAAGTATGACGAGCGCATCATAGAAATAGGGCAGGGGCTACTAGGGCAGGTAGTATTAGAAAAGGAACTGATGTACTTAGACAATACGCCCAATGAATACATACAAATCACCTCTGGATTAGGACACGCCAACCCCCGACACCTACTGCTTATTCCTTTGAAGGTAAACAACGAGGTGCTTGGAGCTATGGAAATCGCCTCTTTTAAGGCTTTTGAACTGCACGAAATAGACTTTGTAGAAAAACTCTCCGAAAATATTGCTTCTACGCTTACCGCCGTGAGAGTGAGTAAAAATACCGAAAAACTCCTAGAAGATACACGCCAATATGCAGAGCAAATGCAAGCTCAAGAAGAAGAAATGCGCCAAAATATGGAGGTACTTGCCATCACACAAGATGAAATGCAACGCAACCAACAAAAACTTGAAGAATACAAAATCAACCTAGAAAAAGAAGTAGAAAAAAGAACTGCTGAACTGGTAGAAAAAGAAAATACCCTCGCCAATACCCTCGCCCAAAGGCAGGCAATCATAGACAGTGCCAAGTCGGGCATTGTTGCCATTGATACGCAATACCGTGTGGTAGCTGCCAATGAAAGAAGTAAGGAAATCATACGCCTCATTTACAATGCTGAGTTCAAAGAAGGTGATTATTGGTTTGATGTCTTTCAAGATGAAGACCTACGCATCAACAATAAAAAACGCTGGGACAGGGCAATGGGACGCAACTACTACAACATAGAAGAAAGCTATACTATAGAAGGAGGACTCAGAAAGTGGTTTGACATTGCCTACAATCCTATCCAAAATGAGCAAAATGAAGTCATTGGTGCTTCTATGTTCATTAGAGATATTACGCAGCGCATGCAAAGCCAGAAAAATACCGAACTGACTGCCTACATCTTGGATAACTCTACCAATGAGGTTTATACTTTTGATGCTAATTCGCTCAAATTTACTTATGCCAACGAAAGAGCTAAAAATAACCTAGGCTACACCACGCACGAGCTAGAAGAACAAACACCCTATAGCATCGAGCCTTATTTTGACCGAAGTTCTTTCTTAGAATTTATACAACCTCTACAAAGTGGTGAGGTCAAAAACTTAGTACTCGAAACCAAATTTACGCGCAGAGATAGTTCTACCTATGAGGTAGAAATGAATATGCAGTACTTCAAAGATGAAGAAAAACCACTTTTTGCAGCCATTGTGCAAGACATCTCGCAGCGAAAGCAAAACCAAATCAAACTTACCGAAGCCCTCAACCGCTTTGACCTTGCTACCTCTGCCACCAACGAAGGCTTCTGGGAAATGAATGTCATTGCCTCTGACCCCGTAAACCCCGACAACCCCGCTTGGTGGTCTAAGCGTTTCGTAAACCTACTAGGCTTTGAAGAAAATGAATTTGAACCCAAACTGGATAGCTGGAGCGCAAGGCTACACCCCCAAGACCAAGAGCGCGTATTGAGAATATTGTACGACCACCTCACAGACCGCACAGGCAATACACCTTATGATTTAGAATACAGATTGCTTACCAAATCTAAGCAATATGTCTGGTTTTTGGCTAGTGCCGCTACCCAACGCAACGACCAAGGCACGCCCCTACGCATTGCAGGAAGTATCCGAAACATTAACCGCCGCAAAAAAGCCGAACAGGCTCTCAACGAACAGATAGCACTTGTAGAAGGTATATTCAATGCTTCTATTAATAGCATTATCTCAATAGACACCCAACATCGCATCAAACTGAGCAATCCTGCCACAACACGCACCTTTGGCTATACTGCTGATGAGTTACTGGGCAACAACATCAAGATTTTGTTTGATAAAAATCAACAGCTCGTGCTAGAAAATACCTTGGACCAGACCCAAAGCCTCATAGCAAAACACCAAGACGACTCTCTTTTCAAAGTAGAGGTTTCTGTTTCTGAAACAATAGTAGATAATGAAAAAACCTTTGTGGTGATACTAAGGCAAGTACAATAAGTTCTCAGCCTCCACAAAACACAAAAAAAATCCCTTACCAACTTGGCAAGGGATTTTTTTTGGTTCATTTTGTTTAAGAAAATGTAAATAACAATTTTGGTTATTTTAACTCATAAAAAATACTGATAATAAATCATTTGCAATGATTTATTAGCAACACTTTATAGCTTATTTCTCTATACTATATGTAATTCCTACACTAAAATCAACGCCTAACTGATAATTTTGATATTCAAACTCTTGGTTTTTGAATTTATACACATAACGGTACTTGGCATTCAGAATATTATTGACCCTAAAAGTGGCTTTCCATCGCTTATCTATACCAAAAGATTGTCTGAAACTGAAATTCAATGTATTTCTTGGTCTTTCAAATACGTCAGGCGTTTGTCCTGCACTCACAACAGCGAGCCTTTCACCAAATATATTGTAGCTGATACTTAGCTCTGTTCCTGAGTTAGGATTGTTGTAGTCTAGCAGCGCATTGACTAGGTAAGGAGATTGTGCAAATAATCTTCGGGTGCTAGGAGCAGTCGGGTCAGCGTTTCTGATTTGTTCTGCTTCCTGTTCGTCCAAATCCACTTCTGATTGAACATAGGTAGCATTTAGCCCAACTTGAAGGTTATTAAGTGTTGGGCTGATAAATCCTAGCCGCTTACGCAGTTCTAATTCTGCGCCATAAATATTCGCATTGTCCACGTTTCGAAAAGTAATTTGTGGGTTTTGTGCCCTTAGGTCAAAGGCACGTTCAATAGGATCGTCAAAAGCTTTGTAAAAAAGACTTACCGAGATTAGCTCACCACTGCTGGGGTACATCTCCCATCGCAAGTCAAGGTTATCAATTAGGCTTCTTTTCAGTGCTGGATTACCTACTAGCAAGAAATCACCAATAAAATCAAAAGATGTAAAAGGTGCAATTTCACGGAAAGTAGGTCTTGCAATCGTGCGGCTGTAGCTTGCCCTTAAATTCATGTCTTTTTTGAGTTCATAAATCAAATTGACAGCAGGTAGTAAATCTACATTATCTAATTTTCCTTGGTCGACATCGGTATCTTTACTAATGACTTCTATATTGGTGGTTTCTAACCTGATACCTATGTTTGCCTTTAATTTTTCAGAGATTTGTAAATCAGTAAGTAGATAAGCTCCAATGACGGTCTGAGTAGCATCATAGGTATTTCTATCTTCTGATAAATCTTGGATAGCAGGACCAAAGAGTGAGTTACCTTGTGCATCTGTACCCACAATTCCTATGTTGGCATCAGAGATATAATCACTCACACTACCAAAATAAGAGTTCTCAAATCGGTTGTTTACATAAGACAGACGTCTTTCAGTAAAAAATCTATCTTTGAATAGATAAGAGCCTCCAAACTTGAGCTTGGACTCTAAGCCATTGAAAAGGCGATAGTTAAGGGTAAAATTAAGTTTATTGTCAAGATTGTACTCATCTAACTCACGAAAAAAGCGCGCTGGCTGTGGGTAAATAGAGGGCGAAATAGTAAATGTAGAGTCTGTACCGCTCACGAATACATCATTGGCAAAAAATCTTAAATCTGGTTCATCTTGACTGGAGCTTGAATAAGCACTGTGCCAGTCTATTTTTAATCCTGATAAGCTAGGGATAGCGTGGTCTCCTTTCAACTGAAAAGTAGTGAACGAACGCTGTGCATAAGCTACGGTGCGTGTTTGTAAGAAAATATCATCACCTTCAAAATTCTGGGGGTTCGATCCCACTTGGCTTCTTCCTTGCGAAGTACCACTCTGGTTTCTGAGTACATTCAGGCTTAGTTTATGGTTATCAGCTAACTTGTAAGAAATATTTGCTAAAGCTCCCCAAAGTACTTTTTCTTGCCCTGTTGCATCATCAAATGCAAAAATAGTTCTGAGAGCATCTGCATTTGCCCCTGAAAAAGCATAGCGTGCATTGACTCCATTGTCGTAAAAATCATAATCTAGCTGATAACTCAGCCCTACAATAAATCCAAGCGGCCTGCCTAAGAACTCTATTTGATTCCCTACCGAAACCGCATGCCTCTGGTTTAAGAAAGGAGTGCGTTCACGAGTAGGTTCCATTACCTTCGTGAAAGAGCGAGTAATATTGTCCAATTGAGTAGCTGCGGCAGCATTTTGTTGTGCTAATCCAACGCCAGGTATTTCCCCTTCTGCACTAGCAGGCAATGCGCGCAGTCCATCATCAAAGCCTAGCCAGTCCGTTTTGCTGCCTTCATAAAGTAAGAAATCATCATTGAAAGTAGCATTGGTGTTGTAAGCAAAATTAGAAGACCACTGAAAAGTAAAGCTGGTCGGAAAATCTTTGGTAACTATATTGATTAGCCCACCTGTAAAATCTCCAGGTAAATCAGCCGAATAAGTTTTCGTAACTGCCAAGTTATCAATCAAATTGGCTGGAAAGATATCCAGCTGTACGGCATTGCGGTTAGGGTCAAGGCTGGGTATCTCAGTGTTGTTGAGAGTAGTTTTGGTATAGCGGTCGCCCAAGCCACGTACATACACATACTTTCCACCTTCTACAGATACCCCTGTAACACGGCGGATGGCTGCGCCTGCATCATTATCGCCTGTTTTAGCAAAAGTCTGTGAAGAGATACCGTCCATCACTACTGAGGAGTTTTTTTGCATAGTCAATATAGCTATTTCAGAGTTTCTTTCTGCCTTTGCTTCTACTACGATTTCTTCTAAAATATCAGAGGAAGTGCCAAGTGTTACGTTCATCACACTTACTTGTCCTGCTTTTACTTCTATGCCTGTGATTACTTTTGTTTCGTAAGATATATAAGAAACTTTTAGGCTGTAAGTACCGGGTGCTAGAGAGAGAGAGTATTTGCCATCTAAATCTGTGGGTGTACCCGTGGAAGTTCCATCTATAATTACAGTAACACCAATCAATGCCTCTCCATTTTCGGCATCTGTTACAGTGCCGCGTATGAAGCCATTTTGAGCAAATACAAAATTAGCCAACAGCAAAAAAAAGATAAATAGTAGGTTTTTTTTCATTTTGAGTTTATTTTTAATGGTTCTTTTTTATACAGAAAAACACTTTTGTAAGCCCTTAGGGCTTACAAAAGTGTTTTAATCAGTGAAATCAATTATTCTTATTCAAAGAAACCATACTCGTCAATGGCTGTCCAGCCAGTTGCCCAGTTGGTGCCAGAAGGGAAAGCACCAATTTTAGTTTCTGTTGTAAAGAAGCTATCAAGGCTACGTACAGAAACACCATCTGCTGCACCACCAGCTACCAAAAGAGGATTGAAGTTTTCTTTAGTCATAGTTGGACCTTGCAAGCCAATGGTATTGTTATAGACGTTATTATTGGATGGAAGTGCAAGCATATCATCTACTTCAATAGAAGCACCCGCATCTGCAAGGGTAGTTCCGCCAGCAATCTCTCCGAAGATGTTGTTAGCAAACAATATATCTCCTGCCGCTAAACGGTCAACGCTTTCAACAGTTTCACCAGAACCACGTGCTGATGCTACTATTCCTCCAGCAAAGTTGTAGAATATGCTATTATAAACCAATCCACCAGAATTTTGACGGAATACAAAAATGTTGGATTCACCAGAGTTACGGTTATGTCCTACAAAAGTAGCGTGAGAAAATGTTGGCTTAGAGAGCGGAGTAGAGTTGTAGTCAAAAGGTGCATCATTTACCACACCATTACACTCACAGCCACGACCACCCACATTAGGCTCTTGTGCTACTAGAAGATATTGTACTTTTCCTGTGAAGCCTTGGTCCCAGTCAATGGCGTCATCACCGTTGTAAGCTGAGATAAGGTGTTTTGCATTTACAGTACCACCAAACCACTCATATCCATCATCAAAGTTGGCAAATACTTCAATGTAGTCAATAGTGGTTGCGCTACCTACGGCACCTAGCGTTAAACCGTTGATTTCGTTACCTGCACCAATCTCAGTACCTGCGTGGCGAATAGAAATATAGCTTAGGCTACCAGAATTATCTGCATCATCTGTACCGCCATACAAGCCTCTTGTTTCAGTAGTAGGGATACCTTCAACACCACTTTCGCCACTTGGGTCGTTGATGTTTGCTTTTCCTAGCAGAATCAACCCCCCCCATAGACCTCTTGTACTTGGTTGCACATCAGTAACCACATCAAGATCATCTATGATAGAGGTCATGATGATGGGCTGTGTAGCAGTACCGTTGGCAATTAGCTGCCCTCCACGTGCCACGATTAAAGAAGCAGAATTAGCACCTGTACCAGACTCACCTTTGATAACTGTACCAGACTCAATAGTGAGTATCTGTCCATCATTCACGAATACGTTGTTGTCAAGGATATACACAGTATCTCTGTCAAAGGTACGTGTACCCACACCTTGTCCTTTGTCTGTAATTTTGATAGCCGCATTACCTACAGGGTCAGTAGTAAGCTCAAATACAGTTGCATTAGGATCTACTAGAGTTAGCGCATCATCATCATCATCATTACCACAAGAGGATAAGAACAACACACTTCCAGCAAAAAAAGCTAGATAGAAAAATAAATTGAATTTTTTCATGATATTAAAACTTTTAGTTTTGATTGATTAAATCTGTTGCAAAACTAATCAAGCCAAAAGTCTATCTGTAAATAGAGATGTTATTAAATCTTTAAGGTTTTGTTGCTTTAATGTGATAAAATAGCCAATAAATTAACATTTTTGTTATTGGGTAATGGTTTTATCATCTTTAGCAGTCTAGTAAACTACTTATTATCAATACTTTAATAGGCAAAAAGATGTAGAAAATGATGTTACCTCCTCAGTAAAAAAGTATAGGGTTGCCTGTCTTATATTAAGTTTATGTTAATAAAGTGTTTAGCCTGGCTGCTCAAGAGAACGAAAATATGACTTAGTTTTGCAATTATTTATCAATAAATCAAAGATATTATGAAGTATTTATCTATTTTTTTCCGTGGCTATTTTTTCGTATTTTGGTTATTTTGTTGGGTCTTACCAGGTTGCCAGACCTCACCCGAAGAAAGCAACACCAATCCATCAAATGATAGTAATCAACCCAAAGTTACTGCACCAAAAGCAGGTGTGGGCTTACTCGCATTTAGAACATTTGATAATCAAAGTAAAAAATTACAAGTATTTGAGGACATCAAACTCACAAAAAAAATACTAGAATTAGATGCAAGCATTGATGCAATAGGAAAGGAACAGCTTATCAAACCTAGGTTTTTCAGTGAAACTGATTCTGTATGCTATTTCACTTGTACTGGTTGGGATGATAAGGTATATACTGTTATAACAAATGAAGATAATCAACAAGAGATGTACATTCCGATAGATACGCTACAATATAGATTTATCGGTTGGAAAGATATACTGGTGGGAATTGGTGAAATAAAAAGAAAAAAAGATACTAAAAACCCTGTACTCGTAGAGGCAAAACAATCTGCTGACAAAGCAGATTGGGACACACTCAATACTGATTCTTTTTTTGTGGAAGAAAGTTACAAAAAATGGCTCAAAGTAAAAGATACTGAAAGTAGCAATAGTGGTTGGATTAAATGGGTAGATTTCGATAAATTATTGGTCGAGTTAGAAATTGATAAGTTGAAAAACCTTGAAAAAATTACCTTACCACCTGACCCAAGTGCTAAAATGTATAAATTAGTGAAAGAGGCAGGTAAGTCTAAATGAAACTTTTTTTGAGGCAACAAAAGGCTTTTGAAAGGGTTGTAAAGGCTATGAAAAACATCTTAATCACAGGAGGCACAGGCTTGGTAGGTAAGGTACTTACCTCACTTTTGCAAGCACAAGGCTATCAAGTGAGCTACCTCAGCCGTAGCGCACAAGCTTTGCCCAATATCAAAACTTATACGTGGGACATTAAAAACCAAGAGATAGATGCCCAAGCTATCCAGACGGCTGATGCCATCATACATTTGGCAGGGGCAGGCGTAGCAGACAAAAGCTGGAGCGAAGCGCGCAAAGAAGAAATCTTGAAAAGCCGTACAGACTCTACTTTACTGCTTGCCCATACACTCAAAAATACCACACATAGCGTCAAAGCTTTTGTGGCAGCCTCTGCCATTGGCTATTATGGCTTAGATACAGGCACAACCCACATCACAGAAGAGGCTTCGGCAGGCGCAGATTTCCTGGCACACGTTACCAAAGAATGGGAGCAGACCGTGGGTGAGGTAGAACAACTAGGCATCCGTACTGTAAAACTACGCATAGGCATTGTGCTGAGTACGCAGGGAGGTGCTTTGCCCAAACTAATGCAGCCCGTAAAGTTTGGCGCAGGGGCAGCACTTGGCTCGGGTAAGCAGTATATGTCGTGGATACATATTGATGACTTGGCGAAAATGTTTTTGTTTGCCCTTGAAAATGAAGCCCTGCAAGGTGCTTACAATGCCGTAGGCACGCAGCCTCTCACCAATGCCGAAATGACTCAGGCCATAGCAAAAGCACTCGGCAGACCGCTTTTTTTGCCCAATGTGCCTACTTTTGCCCTTAAACTGGTGCTAGGCGAAATGGCAGACATGGTAACGGGAGGCAACAAAGTAGTGAGTGAAAAAATACAAAAAGCAGGTTTTCAGTTTGAGTTTACCGAAATACAAGCAGCTTTGAAGGATTTGCTGGGGTAAAGTAATACACTACATTCCAGAACTTGTAAAGCTCGGTATCATTCGTCTTGAACTAAAGCATTACTTTAAACGTACCTACAAGGCTTTTTACAATGATTGCTTCTTAGGCAACCTATTGTATTTTTATTATCTAAAATTTAAAAACAATGAAAGACGAAGAACTACACATTAAGCGGGCTTTTGAGCCTCAACAACATAGCGAAATAAAGAGTGCTGATGCATGGGTGATTTTTAAAGTAATGGCAGAATTTGTCAATGGCTTTGAAAAACTTGCCCAAATCGGTCCTTGTGTATCTATATTTGGCTCGGCACGTAGCCGCCCTGATAACCCTTACTACATAGCTGCCGAAGAAATAGCTGCCCGATTGGTCAAAATTGGCTTTGGGGTCATCACAGGAGGTGGGCCAGGCATTATGGAAGCTGGCAACAAGGGCGCAGCACGCGAAGGGGGCAAGTCTGTGGGGCTAAACATTGAGTTGCCTTTTGAGCAGTTTGACAATGCCTACATAGACTCCGACAAGCTCATCAACTTTGATTATTTCTTTGTACGCAAAGTCATGTTTGTGAAATATTCGCAAGGCTTTATCGTCATGCCTGGCGGATTGGGTACACTTGATGAACTTTTTGAAGCATTTACCCTTATCCAAACGCGCAAAATCGCACGCTTTCCCATTGTACTCTATGGAAAAGAGTTCTGGAGTGGGCTGATTGAGTGGATTAAAGCCGTGGTGCTTGAAAAAGAAAAGAATATCAGCCCCGAAGACCTCAATCTAATCAGTATAGTAGATACACCCGAAGAAGCTGTAGCGGTGATAGACAATTTCTACAAGAAGTATGTTGTCAAAACTAATTTTTAGCGTAAAATATATCGGCAGCCCCCCAAATCCCCCAAGGGGAGGACTTATCAAAGACTCCCCCTTTGTGGGTTGGAGGGCTTTAACTTAATAATACACATTGCCTAGAATATTTTTTGTACATATTGCTTTGTTTTTGGTAGCTTGCTTGTATGCTTTCAATTATGTGATAGCCAAATTTGCCACGCCTGAGTACTTGATGCCTTTTGGCTTAGTAGTGATTCGCTCAGGGGGGGCTACGTTGCTCTTTTGGTTTTTGCATAGCTTGATTTCAAGAGAAAAAATCAAAGAAAAATCAGACTATTGGAAGTTGGTTTACTGTGGGCTATTTGGAGTAACAGCCAATCAGTTGCTTTTCTTCAAAGGGCTTTCGCTGACCAGTTCTATCAATGCCTCTATCATCATCACTACCACGCCCATTGTCGTGTTGATTGCCTCAGTCATTTTGCTCAAAGAGCGGCTCACCTTTCAAAAAATAGTGGGTGTTGCGCTAGGTATGGGTGGGGCTGTAGGGATTATCTTACAAAGTTCTGCTGCAGGTATGGCGCAGGGCAATGCTTGGGGCGATTTGTTTATTTTATTGAATGGAATGTCTTACGGTATTTACCTAGTGCTTGTCAAGCCTTTGATGCAACGCTACCAACCTCTAACTGTAGTGAAGTGGATTTTTTTGTTTGGTTTTATCGGTATTGTGCCTTTTGGGATACAAGAGTTAGTAGCAATCCGCTTGGAGGTCATTCCGAATTATGTTTTTTGGATTTTGGCATACATTATCTTGGGAGCTACTTTTGGCGTTTACTTGCTCAATGCTTGGGCTTTGCGCTTTGTCAATGCTACTTTGGTGAGCATTTACATTTACCTTCAGCCTGTGCTTACTAGTGCTATTGCTATCTCTATGCAGCAAGATACCCTCAATCTTTACAAGGTATTGTTTACCATCTGTATTTTTGCAGGGGTTTATTTGGTCAATCAAATGCCTCGCAAAGCTAAGAAGGCAAGCCGCGTGGTGAGTTAGTACCTTGGATATGCGTAATTTTTTAGGTAGATTATCTTTATAACGCAAGGGGTGTAAAATCTTTGTGTAAATCTATGTGTAGGTACGCAAAGCCTAAATAGGAATGGTACTTTCGGTATCATTTAAGATTTGGGTTGATGCACCTAAGTAATCACCTTTCTTTCTGCTTTTAAAAGTACCTAAGTAAATACGAAATAAAGCTCTATATGGTGTTACTTGGTATCAAGGACTTTTGGCAAATAGAATCTGTGCTAAATCTGTTTAATCAGTGAAATCTGTGTTCCAAATTATTATACACTAAGTAAAATCACTTAGAGCCTAAACACCAATTTAGTTTTTATAATCAATCCAATAATTTTTTTTGAACTCGTAATAAGTATTTTTCTCGATTTTAGTAGGTTTTGGAACTTTGTATTTAGCATTTGCCATAATATCTTGTATAGCATAATGGATTTGTGTTACTTTACCCCCTAGCGTGCGGTTACTCAATATGATAACTGTGCTCTTATCATCAAGATTTCGCTGAAAGTAAGTTCGGAAGCCTCGGTAGAGTCCATGGTGAAAAACAATGCGTGGATCGTGTGTATAGACTTTCCAGCCAAAGCCATAGCCATATTCTTTTTTGTCTTTGATAGGGCTCATTTTGTAGGCTTCTTCTTGGGTTTGTTGAGAGACCAAGCGGTATTCGTGCAGTGCTTTATCCCATTTTACAAGGTCGGTAGCAGAGGCACAAATTCCTTTTTCACCAGCAATCCCATCAAACTCGTGGTAATCTAGGGCAGCATATCCAGCAGGGTAGGGGTAAGAAAGTTGATATCCAAAAGCACGGGTGCGCTCTACTGTTTTAAGGTGTGTAGTTATTTTATAGTAGGTATCTATCTTGATTTCATCTTGGGTGGCTTGTAGGGTATCGCAGCGTACTAGGGTAGTATCTTGCTGTACTTTCACTTCATAGTTTTTAGTATTATAAAGAAAGGTATTGTGCATCTGTAGGGGGAGGAAGATATGTTTACCTAGAAAGAAAGAAAACTCTTCGTTGCTCACACGCTCCACAATGCTTGCTAAGAAGGCATAGGCAGTATTGCTGTAGCTTGCTTTTGTGCCTGGCTTAAACTTTAAGACAGGTTTTTTGACACTAAAATAGTTCAATAAGTCTTGGTTGTTGATGAGTTTTCCTGTGGAGAAAAAACGCTGAATAGACCAGCCTATGCCAAAGTAATCGGGTATTCCTGAGTTGTGCTGAAGCAGATTGCGTATGCTCACATTGCTGTAGGGAAGTTCAGGCAAATACTTAGTGATAGGGTCATCAAAGTGCAGTTTGCCTTGTTCATAGAGTAGCATAATTGCCATAGCTGTAAACTGCTTAGATACCGAAGCAAGCCTGAAGGGGGTATCCATGGTAAGGGTATCTTTCTTAGCATAGTTTGCCCAGCCCAATGCTTTTTGGTAGATAACCTCTCCCTTTTCTATAATTAGTATAGTGCCATTAAACTGGTTTTCGTCGTAGAGGGTCTGGATTAGGTCATCAATAGCTTGCGCCTTATTGGCACGGTCTATCATAGCTTGGGTATTTTGTATTTCGCTTTGCCTAGTGCTATGTGCCACCAAACTGCTCACAGTTTGTGCAGAAAGGCATTGATGAAACAATAAACTCCATAGAAACAAATTTGGTGCAAGTAAGTGCTTGTTCATAAGTTTTATGCTATAATGTTGATAAAGATAGTAAAAATCACTTGTTATTTTTTGGATTGAACATAACAGCGGTATCCAAGGCGCAAGGACAATCTTAAAAATTATCGTGAAATGCCCAGCAAAACAGCCTGCTGTTTTTTACCTCATCCTTGAAAACAGCCTGAGACCTGCAATGTTACCAAACAAATGATGGCAAGACTCATCAAATACAATAAAAATTATACTAAAACTATACAAAGGCTTCAAATTATCGCTCCAATCTTTGCAAGTTTTTGCGCTATGCACAAAAGTACAAAAATATCTCTATCTCTTGTATGTGCTGCTGTTTATTTTTAGTGCCGTCAGTTAATTTTAATCATGAACAATATCTTATTTTATAAAATCTTCTCTATGTGTTCTATGATATTAAGTGGTTTTTTCTCTATAAAGTAGCAATTGTTTAGGCCACAACCTAGGAGCTAT
>CAYZQI010000030.1:0-39510 GCA_964480455.1 uncultured Cytophagaceae bacterium | reverse complement strand
CTGCGTATGCAGAACAGACACTGAATTACCAAAATTACGAACTAAAACCAACATCCCATCACTCCAACACCCGCTGTTTTTTTGGGAAAAACAGGCAAAGTCATAGACTTTGCTTTCATTCCTTAGCTTTAAGTCTTCCAACGGGAGACTTAAAGCAGCTAGGGGGTTTTGGTGAAGGCTGCGGGATTTGTTGGGTAGGTAGGAAGCCTGAGATGATAAGATGTTGAATGTCTGTGAGAAATCTAACATTCAGAAAAACCAGGTATGCAAAGGTACATTTAACCCAAAATTTGTTGTAAATTTGAAAAATATCATTGAATTAAACCTAAAATGACAGATAATAAAACAGCAAAACCATTTTTGAAATGGGCAGGCGGCAAGACACAGCTTATCAAAGATATTGAGAAAATTTTGCCAGTTGAAATTACAAAAGGAAAATTCACCTATATTGAGCCGTTCGTAGGTAGCGGAGCGGTTTTGTTTTGGATGCTTAATAGTTTTCCTAAACTCGAGAAAGCTGTGATTAACGATATTAATGAAGATTTAATAAATACTTACAAAATAATAGCTTCAAAGCCATCAGAATTAATCTCAATTCTTGAGATACTACAAAATGAGTTTCATTCTTTAGAAGGTAGTGAAGACAACAAAAAATGTTATTACTACGAAAAAAGAGCATTGTACAATACTAGAAAAGAAGAACAAAGTGAACAAGCTGCATTGTTTATCTTTATTAATCGTACTTGTTTTAATGGTTTGTACAGAGTAAATCGCAAAAATCAATACAATGTGCCTATGGGTGGCTATAAAAAGCCAACAATTTGCGACAAAGATAATATCTTAGCGGTAAGCAAAGCATTACAGAAAGTGGAAATCTTATGTGGAGATTTTGAGCAAACACTTAATTACAGCACCAAAAATTCTTTATTCTATTTTGATCCACCTTACAAGCCATTAAGCGAAACATCGAGTTTTAATTCTTATGCAAAAGATGAGTTTAATGATAATGAACAAATTCGCTTAAAGAATTTTTGTAATAAAATTGATACATTAAATCATACATGGATATTAAGTAACTCAGATGTCAGAGGAAAAAATTCAGATGACAATTTCTTTGATGAATTATATGCTGATTTCGAGATTCAGCGAGTTAATGCCAGAAGAAGTATAAATGCAAATCCAGAGAAAAGAGGCCTATTAAAGGAGCTTTTAATTACTAACAATAATAAAATAACAGTAAGTACATGATTTTTGGTGGAAAAGGTGGTGGCAATACAAAGACAGGTTTAGTATTTGAAGGAAAAACAAACCTTTCAGAGTTTCTTAACTCTCAGAAAGGTTATAAGGTTGAAAATGACAATGTCTATTTCAAAGATGAACTTGTTGGGCGAATTTTTAAAAAGCATGGTTTTTATAAGTTTTTAGATGAATTGCAAATAGATTGGAAATCATTGATCTCAAAGAAATTACTTCCTGATGATAGTATTTTTGTGATTATTGCAAACACTCTTTTTGTAATAGAATGTAAATTTCAACAAGTTGCAGGTTCAGTAGATGAAAAACTTCAAACTTGTGATTTTAAAAGAAAACAATACCAAAAACTACTTTCCAAAGCGAATATTGAAGTCGAATATATGTACTTATTAAGCGATTGGTTTAGAAAACCTTCTTATAAAGATGTTCTAGATTATATTCATAGCGTACATTGTCATTACTTTTTTGAGTATATACCACTAGCAAAACTTGGCTTACCAATACCCGAAGAGTATGATTAAACCATTCTTCAAATCCTCCGACAAAAACTTTTATCTCTTGAAAGGAGATAATGTAGAAGTATTACCCCAATTTGAGCACAAATTTGACATGGTCTTTGCCGACCCACCTTATTTTTTATCAAATGACGGACTGTCTATCCAAAGTGGACAGATTGTAAATGTAAATAAAGGAAAATGGGATAAGTCGGAAGGATCTGAATTCGTAAATGATTTCAACCGAAAATGGATTTCTTTGATTCGTGATAAAATGCAAGAAGATGCAACCATATGGATTAGTGGAACTATGCACAATATTTTTTCCGTTGGTCAGGCACTCAATGAATTAGGTTTCAAAATTTTGAATATCATAACTTGGGAAAAAACAAATCCGCCACCTAACTTTTCTTGTAGATACTTTACCTACTCCACAGAGCAAATCATTTGGGCAAGAAAAAGTGATAAAGTTCCGCATTACTTCAACTATGAACTCATGAAGCAACTAAATGGCGATAAACAAATGAAAGATGTTTGGAGATTACCCGCAATTGCACCTTGGGAGAAATCTTGTGGAAAACATCCAACACAAAAGCCTCTTTCAGTTTTAACAAGACTCATTTTAGCCTCAACAAAGTCAAATGCATGGATTTTAGATCCATTTACAGGTAGCTCAACCACAGGAATTGCAGCCAATCTAACAAACAGACGATTTCTAGGAATTGACCAAGAAGAAGAGTTTTTGACAATCAGCAAAAACAGAAAACTAGAAATCGAAAACCCGAAAATAGCAGCTAACTACAAGCAAAAAATTGGTTGGTGAGACGAGGCACTTTTTAAAAAAAGTGACTCGTCCATTATAACCTTAGACCAGAAGAGGGTAGGTCTCAACTTGCTGTTTTTGCTAAATCAACGCTAAGACAGTAATCCCTGTAGGTAAATCTTGTGCTAAGGTATCAAGCACCCTATCTGTAAATTACTTTAAAATTGCATAACTGTTATTTTTAGCCCGAAGTACCAAAACGGGTATAGAGTATCTATTAAAGTTCTGCTGTTCTCCTATATGCTGGTCAAAACTAATCAATACCTCAGAGTTCTCTTCTAGCATTTTTGTCAATAACTCTCCATTCTTCACGCCTAGCCAACCCATATGATATACTGTATAGACCTTATATGAAGGCAAGTCATTCCTAAATTTTAAAGGAATATTCTCATCAAGCAATACTTTCATAGACCTTTAAGACCTTATCATTCTGAAAACTTGTACCCACTAAGTTGAGAAGAGCGAGGGTTTGCTCTTTTTTTACAGAGGGGAAGTCTTCTAAAAACTCCTCCACACTAATCCCCTCAGCCAAATGCCAAAAAAAACTTTGTATAGATACTCGAGTCCCTGCAAATACAGGTGTACCATTCAAAATATCTTTATCTACTGTAATTACATTGTTTTCCATATCATTTACTTTATTTATGAAACACAAAACCGAGCATAAAAGGTTTAGCCCACCACCACACGCCCTCTGTTCTTAGCGTCTTACATACCCATAACCGCACCTGCTTTGAGCGTCTCGCTCAGAACAAACTTTACGAATCACTTAAACTCAAATATAAAATAAAATTCTGAAATAAACTCTAATCTATAGCTAAACTACGGCTTCGTGATGCAAAAACCTTTGGTCGGAGGGAGACCCGTCCGACCAGTTTGCTGATGTGGGTTACGCTTAACATATAACCTTAGACCAGACGGAGTTCCGAACGAATTTTAAGGCTTTTCATGTTAGCTTTAACTGTTTATGCTACAAAATTATACATTTTATAGCAAAAACAAGTATAATGTATAAAATTATACACAAATGTTCAAGAATTAGATTACTGATTATAACCCTCCTCTAATCTCTATTCCACTTATCAAAACTGACCATAGGCTTGGGATAATCTGCCCCTATAAATACAGCATATTGCTCTTGGTCTTTACGGCTGAGGGCAGGATGATGCACTACCGTAGCGGGCAATGTTTCCAGCTCAGGTAGCCAATATTTCACATACTCTCCTTTGCTATCATAGCGTTTTGCTTGACTCATAATGTTGAAGTAGCGGTTTTCGCGAGGGTCGTTACCTACACCCGCCACATAATTCCAGTTGCCCCAGTTGCTACACACATCATAGTCTAAGAGCATAGATTCAAAATACATTGCTCCCCAAGTCCAGTTTATTTTAAGGTCTTTTACTAAGAAGCTGGCTACATTTTGTCGCCCTCGGTTAGACATAAAGCCAGTGTATTTGAGCTCGCGCATATTAGCATCAATGAAAGGGATTCCTGTTTCACCTTCTTTCCATTTCTCAAAGAGCTTATGGTTGTCGTAGAGTCTAAAGGGTAGCTCCCCTTTAATACCTTTTTTGAGAAATAGTGCATTGCCATATTTTTTAGCTACCATTCTGAAATAATCTCTCCAGACAAGCTCAAAGATGAGCCAATAGGTAGAGTTATTGCTAACGCGTTCTTTTTCGTAGCGTTTTACTTCTGTATAGATAGCTCTCGGAGAGATACAGCCTAGCGCAAGCCAAGCCGAAAATTTAGAAGAATAATCAGCCCCCAGCAGTCCGTTGCGTGTTTCTTTGTATTCTTTGAGTAGGTCTTGTTCCCAAAAGTAATTTTTGAGGCGTTGCCAAGCCTCAGTTTCTCCACCCTTGAAAGGCAAGACAGCGCGTTCATCTATTTCTGTGTTAGTCTGGGGGCTAAGTCCGAGTTCGTCAAGGCTTGGTAAGTGTCTTGTTTCAATTCCTTCGGGTAGCGGGGGAAGAGCTGCAGGCTTAGGAAAGCAACTCCTTATTTTGATTTTTCTTTCTACACTTTTTCTAAATTGCGTAAAAATATCGGGTAAGCTTTGAATAGGGTAGGGCATGTCTGCCAAGTGAAAGAGTGTACTTCCCCAAAAGGTTTCATAAGGAATTTTTTTTGCCCACAATTTTTCCTCTAGGCATTGGTCTATGCTGAGTTCTTCGTGGGTTACTTCTTGACTGGTATAGACTGCGGTGATGCCTAGCTGTTCTACGAGTGCTAAGATTTCCTCCTCTGGCTTACCCGTTCTGATGAGGAGGTTGCTCCCTATGCTTTGGAGGTTATTTTGTAAATCTTGTACTGCTTGGCGCAAGAAATTTGCTCTAAAAGCATTGGTTTTAGGAAAACCGAGCGGTGTGGCCTGAAACTGTCGAGTATCAAAGCAATAAAAGGGAACAATCATTGCTTTCTTTTGAAGGGCGCGGTGTAGCACTTCGTTGTCGTGAAGTCTTAAATCGTTACGAAACCAAATTAATATTTTTTCAGATTGATTTATTTCCATTTTTTTCTTTTTTGTTTGCTAACTTAGTGTATTAATCAAAGGTTTGATGAAATTAAAGAATAATTACTTGTTTTAGCTACTGTTTTTCAGTACCTCATAAGGCAGTAAAGCTAGACCAGGGGTTTGATAAATACTTCATTTTGTAAGGTGTTTGGGATTCAGTAACTTACTAGAATGTTTGAAGCCAAAATAAAGCAAAGTAAAAATATTGATAAACAAAAGATTAGGCTGGGCAGTAAATTACAACTGGTATTCAACCATTGCTTGATTATAATTAGTTTTCAAAATAAATTAGTTTTAGATATTGATAATCAGATAATTACGAAATTTGATAACTGGCAATTCATCATGAGTGATTGCGCTTTACACGTCAAGATATGCAAGAAAATACAAGGAAAACTTTATGGCTTAATATTTATTCTCTCAAAAGCAGGATTAGTCTGAATGTCTTATTGATTGTATTTATTTTATCGCTTTTCTTAGGCTATACCATCAACAGGCTCAATCTCTATGTAGCACTTTCAAGCACTATTGGCGAGCGCATAGAAGAGGTAGAGCAACTCTCTAATAACTTGCTCAACTATGTGGAGCAGAGCAATCACATTTTACAAAACCAACTCATCAACGAAAATAACGATAATAGTGCTACTCGCCGCAAGATATGGTCTGATAATATTCTGCCTATCTTAAAAAACTTTGAAACAATACAAAGCACTTGGATTTCTTCTGAACTTAAACTCAAACTTGCTACCCTCGAGCTCAATCTTAAAAAACTTCAAAAAGACCAAAATACCGTAGAAAGTACTTTAGATAAAGAAATAGAAACTCGTTATTTTCAAGAGCAAGGCACCGCAGGGCGTGTGAGTGCTAAGGCAATTTATAACCGCAATATTGCCCCCATCATAGGGCAACTTAACCGCTTATTTGAGGATTTTGCGAATCTCAGACGAGAAGAATATACCCAGCAAAGAGCCGATTTGGCAGCAAGAATTACCTATTTTTGGGTATATGTGGGCTTGTTAAGTATCATAGCGATTGCTTCTATTGTCTTTGCAGGCTGGAATGTAGCCCAGCACATCAACAAACGCTTTGTGCAGCTTCACGAATACACCAAAACTCTCAAAAACGGCAACCTACTAACTCAAGTACAGCTCCCACCCGATGAGGCATACCCTATTGTAGTGCATCTACAAACACTCAACCAAGCACTTTATGACATCAAAACTATCACAGAAAACGTGAAAGAAGGAAAACTCGATCAAAAAATTAAGGTATTCGAGCCGGAAAGTGAGCTAGGCAATGCACTCTCACAAATGCAAAACAACCTGAGAGCTGTTGCTCAACGCGATTTCCAGCGTAATTGGAACAATGAAGGCATTGCACTTTTTGGAAACTTATTGCGTCAGTACAATGATGCACAAGCCCTATACGACTTGCTAGTTACCAACCTAGTGCGCTACCTCAAAGCCAATCAAGGGGGAATTTTTATTCTTGACGACCGCAACGAGCGTAAGCCACTACTCAATCTGATGTCTATTTATGCTTTTGATAGAAAACGTGTGCTAGAAAAACAAATACAGCCTGGACAAGGACTTGTAGGGCAGGCTTGGAAAGAAAAAGAAACTATCTATATAGAACAGACTAGTGAAGAATACCTCAAAATAACCTCTGGATTAGGAGGTGCAAAGCCGCGCAGCGTGCTAATAGTGCCTATGGTCAATAATGACCTCAAAGTACTAGGGGTTTTAGAGTTAGCCTCTTTTCAAAGTTTTAAAGATTATGAGATAGAATTTGTAAAAAGAGTAGCTGAGATGATTGTCTCTGCCATCTCTTCTATCAAAAACAATGAAAAAAACCGTATTTTGTTGGCTGAAGCGCAGCGCATCACCGACCAAATGCGCAGTAAAGAAGAAGAAATGCGCAAAAATTTGGTAAGACTCATGAATACACAAGAAGAAATGAGAAGTAACCAAGCCGAACTCAACGCCAAAACTGATGCCATTAATACTACTATGGCAACTGCCGAGCTAGAACTCAATGGTAAGATTATCGAGACCAACAAAATCTTCTCGAATATTCTGATGTATCATGCCGATGAACTCATAGACCAGAATTTTGAAATGTTGGTCAGTCCGCATTATCATAGCCAATTTAGAGAGCATTGGGAGTGCATCTTCAGAGGAGAAACACTAGAAACACAACTGAAACTAAGCAAAAAAGGAGGGGAGGCAGTTTGGTTTAATACCACTTTTACACCTATCAAAAACAAAGCAGGAAAGCCTTACAAGGTGATTTTTATGGCAATTGATATTACTGATGAGTACCTTAACAGTCTTTATTATGAGAATCAACTTAGTGCTATTCATAAATTTAATGCAGTCATTGAGTTTGATACACACGGCTTCATTTTAGATGCCAATGAAGTCTACTTAGAACTACTCGGCTACAAGCGTGATGAACTCATTGGTAAGCATCATAGCGTAGTATTGCCCGAATACGACCGTGAAAGTGATGCCTTCATTACCTTTTGGGACAGGCTCTCAAGGGGAGAATCTATGCAAGGCAGGTACTGCAGGCTACACAGAAACGGCAAAGAAGTATGGATATGGGGAAGCTACAATGCAGTATTAGACCTCGAGGGAAAGACACAGCGCATCATCAATATTGCACAAGACATCAGTACGGAGGTTAAAGAAGAACTAAAAACAGAGAAAAAACTTATTGACCTAGAAACAGAGAAAATACAGTTTGAAGAAAAATATAAAGTGCTTTTTACGCAAAATCAAGAAATACAGCACCTCTTAGACCAACAAAAAGTACAAAAAAGACAAATTGAATACCAACAACAAGAACTTATAGAACAACTCAATGCACTCAACACCAGCCTTACTTTTGTAGAGTTTGCCATAGATGCTACACTCCTTAATGCTAACGACCTGTTTTTGAAGACTACTAAGTACAAACTTTCAGAAATCAAAGGAATACATTATACCCACCTTTTTAAAGATGCAGGCAATACACAAGTACCATTTGAAGTCTTCTGGGAAAAACTAAAGCACGGTGTAGCCCAGCCACATCAGCTCCAAAAAATAACCAAAAACAATCAAGAATATTGGCTCTACGCTGCCTACACACTCCTGAAAGATAAATCAGGAAAGCCTTACAAGGTGATTCAACTAGCAATCCCGACGACCCAGACGCAGCTAAAAGAATTTTATTTGGGCTAAATCTGCGATTTTTTAAAGATTTTTTAGGGCTTGTGAGTGATAATTGCTAAATTTGCACTCCTAAAAATTTTTAAAATCTGATGAGTAAAACGCAAAAAAATAAACCGCCAAAAAAGCAAACAGCAAAGAGCGCAAGCAATGCTGATTTACTTGAACATAACCCAGATGTATTGGCAAAGGTAGCAAATAGTGAGAGGTTTCTTAGACAAAACCGCTTACTCCTCGGAGGAGCATTGCTGCTCATTGTATTAGTGGTAGTGGCTATATTTGCCTATCGCTATTGGATGGATAAACAGGAACAAGAAGCACAAGAAAATAGCTTTGCCGCCGCCTACTTCTTAGAGGCAGATTCTCTCCAGCTTGCCTTAGAAGGAAATGACAGCTATCCAGGCTTCAAAGAAATAGCAAGCGATTACGGCAGTACAAAGGCAGGAAACCTTGCACAATTCTACAATGGACTTATTCTGCTAAAACAAGGAAACTTTAAAGCCTCCATAGAAAGCCTCGAGAAATTTAAAAGCAACGACCTCCTCGTGCAGGCGCGTGCTTACTCTCTCATAGGGGATAACCACATGGAGCTAAAGCAGTACGATAAGGCAGCAATTTTCTACCAAAAAGCAGCTGATTACAAATCTAACGAGCAGTTCACACCTAGGTATTTGCTTAAATTAGGGCTTGCATTTGAAAAACAAGAAAAGTATGCAGATGCCATCAATGCCTACAAGCAGATTATAGAGCAATTTGTGAAAGCAAATAATGAAGTTACAGAAGCAAAAAAATACAAAGCAAGGCTAGAAGCACGCATAAAAAATAAATAAACATAGTGAGCAAATGATGTGGTATCAACTCAATGCCAGTTAGCATCATTGCACATCAAAAAACAGTTCCGACTTTGTCAAAGTCGGAACTGTTTGTATATTTGCCAGTGGCTAACATATCAAAACAAATATTGAGCTTCTCGATAAGCAAAAAATAATACTATGGCAAGTGCAGAAAAAAATCTGAGCGACTACAGCAGTAAAAATTTAGGCAATATCACTAACAAACGCTTCGCAATTGTGGTAGCCGAATGGAACGAAGAAATCACCGAAAAACTCCTCAATGGCGCATTTCAAACGCTACGCACACAAGGTGCCAAAGAAGAAAATATCTTCATCAAAACAGTACCTGGTAGCTACGAGCTATGCCTCGGCGCACAATGGATGGCGCAAGATACACGCATAGATGCCGTTATCTGTCTTGGTTGTATCATACAAGGTGAAACCCGGCACTTTGACTTTATTGCACAAGCCGTGGCACAAGGGCTTTGCGAAGTAAGCCTAAAATACAACAAGCCCGTAGTGTTTGGAGTACTTACGCCTAACGATAAGGCACAAGCACTCGAGAGAGCAGGTGGAGATTATGGCAATAAAGGTGATGAAGCTGCTATCACGGCTATCAAAATGCTGAATTTCTAAGAAAAATAAGCCGTCTAACCCAATCAACTATCTGCAAAAAATAATAATGCCCATTCAATAAACATCAATTAATAGTATGAAAGTAATGAAATTTGGGGGAACTTCAGTAGGAAAGCCCGAGAGAATGAAACAAGTAGCCCAACTAATACAGCAAGACAATGATACAAAAATAGTAGTACTCTCTGCACTCTCTGGTACCACCAATGCTCTTGTAGAAATTGCCACGCATCTGTACCAAAATAATAAAACAACAGCACAAGAAATCATCGCAACACTTAGGCAGCATTATGAGACCTTCGAACAGCAACTGCTCAATACTGAACTCGGACATCAGAAGGCAAAACAAATTATCGAGGAACACTTCAAAATCCTTGAGGTATTTGCCACAGACCAGCATCAGTTTACAGAAAAAGAAGAGAAAATCATTCTCTCGCAAGGAGAGATGCTTTCTACAAGATTTTTTCATACGTATCTTGCCGAAAACAGTGTAGATGCAGTACTGCTCCAAGCATTGCATTTTATGAAAACTAACCAAGAAGGAGAGCCAGACCTAGCCTATATCGAGGATAAGTTAGAAAAAGAAGTGAGTGAATATCCTGACGCACAGTTATTTATCACTCAAGGGTATATTTGCCTCAATGCACAAGGAGGAATAGACAATCTCAAAAGAGGCGGAAGCGACTACTCTGCCTCGCTCATTGGTGCGGCTCTCAGGGCAAACGAAATTCAGATATGGACAGACATAGATGGCATGCATAATGCTGACCCGCGCATTGTCAAAAATACGCAGCCCGTTGCAGAGCTTTCTTTTGATGAAGCGGCTGAATTAGCCTATTTTGGCGCAAAAATACTGCACCCTGCCACCATACACCCTGCACAGCTCTTCGGAATCCCCGTAAGGTTGCTCAATACTATGCAACCCGAAGCACCAAGCACTACCATCAAAAATGAGGTCAATAATACACAAGTTATCAAATCTATAGCTGCCAAAGATGGCATTACAGCCATCAAAATCAAATCTACTCGCATGCTCATGGCGTATGGATTTTTGAGAAGAATTTTTGAGGTGTTTGAACTCTATAAAACACCAATTGATATGATTACTACCTCCGAAGTAGCCGTTTCGCTCACCATTGATGATGACCAAAAGCTACCGCTGATTTTGGAGGAATTGAAAAAATTTGGCTCAGTAGAAGTAGATACAGCACAGACAATTGTCTGTATTGTAGGCAATTTTGTGGCAGAGCAGCTAGGTACTTCTGCTAAAGTATTTAGTGCCTTACGGACCATCCCTGTGCGTATGATTTCTTTTGGAGGAAGCCGACATAATATTTCTATTTTAGTAAATACTAAAGATAAGGAAACTGCTATGAATCTGCTGCATCAAGGACTTTTTTAGGAAAGTGTAAATTATGAGCTGTGAAATGTGATTTTTTAATTTATCATTATCGGCAACTTGCATGGTGAAATAGCCGAAGTTATTATTTACATTTTCCTTAATCTCAGCTAAAAAGTACGCTCTTAGAAATAAAAAAGATTGATTGTCTGACAATTTCTGTGAAAATCTGTAGCAGCGGACTTCCAGTCCGCTGGCATTTATGTTCTGAACAGTATTCAAGCTATCTTATGAAACACTACCACAAAAATTGTCAGAGAACCAAAAGATTTATGTTATTGTATAATATCAATCTTTTTGTTTACCTAAAAGGTATTTACTTGCTTGTTTTCTTAAATCTCAAGATTTTGTATTGAGATTTTGGTTTAGGGTTAATCTCTTTGAACTCTTGTAAAGCCATCTGATAATTTTCCAATGCGAGTTGCCATCTTTCGGCATAGCTTTGCTGAGGGTTTTCTGAAAATCGAGTGCTGAAAAGTGAATTTTTCATAGTTATTTGTTTTGGTTTTGTGGTTATTTCAATGCATTACACATTTTTTGAAAAAAACGTTGCCTCTTCATCAAAAAAAAACTTGTATTTTAACAGATTCTCTAAAAAACAAAAATAGATATTGGAAAGCTTATATCACTCAACATAAATCCATAAGATAGGTTATACCTCTGTCAAGTATTGCTCTTATACTTATTCACTTAAATTGCTTTAAAATAATTTCATCAAAATATAGTACATTATGTCCACCACAAACTCTCATACTCAAAAACTAGCTCAGATGTATAATCAGATGCCTTTTAATGATGACCTAAAACCTCAGATGGACATTATCTCACTTGGTGAGTGTAAGGTGTTAGCGACGGTGAACCCTAAATTTTTTCATGGAGGCGGTATTGTGCACGGCTCTATCATTTTCAGATTGCTTGATGATGCCTGTACCTTTGCAGCCTGGTCTTTAGTTGATACCCATGTGTGCGTAACCAAGAGTCTGCACATACATTTTCAAAAGCCCATTAATCAAGGCACTATGCAGGCTTATGGCAAAGTACAAGAAATTAGCCAAACTGCCAATGAAATCAGCGTAGAAGGAAACCTTACAAACCAAGGGCAAGAAGTAGCACGCTGTACGGCCATCATTGCACGCATGAGCAGCCTGTCAAAGGCTATGCCTTCTTGAGTATCTTATCTTTAAACTAAAAGATTTTGTGATGTTTGAGTAGGCTAGGGTTTGCAATCCAGCTACGCGCTTCTACTTCATCATCAAAAAAAGCCACATTGAGTTGTTGCGCCTTGGGTTCATCAAAGGCTTGCTCAATGGCAAGTGCTGCAATAAGCTCTGTGGTCATCACAAAAGCAATTTTTTCTACGCCTCCTGCAATGTACTTAGGCACAATATACTCATCATGCCAGCCCTGCACTGTTAAGTTCGTAATGACGTGGTACTGCCTAGAGTCCACAAAAAAACCTTTGACACTGTACTCTTCAAAAAGGTTGGCAAAAGCAGTGAGATGTTCCATAAACTCCTCATCAGTCATTTCCCTTTCTTTCTTTTGCCAAGTGGCTTCAAAAATTTGGATTTCTTCATTGAGTTCAACTTCCAAAAAAGGTAAAGATAGTATCGTTTGATGATTTTTCATTCCTGATATTTTTGATGAAATAATTGACAATATGATGTAAAGTTCTGAAAAAAACCACGCAAAAGAAATGTAAAAAACATAATTAAATGATCGGGTAAAAGAGATTGTTCTAACCAAATGGTCAAGATTTTAGACTGCAACGCAGGGCTGCATACGCGACAGATTTTGAAAGCACACAAAGCTACATAGCTTATAAAAAGCACGAAGTAAAGTGGACAATTACTTGTCGTAAGATGCTCATTACTAATTAATTACAAATAATAAATCGATAATCAATCATCAATCGCTTACTTAGGAACAGTGACTAAATAAATTAACCTTTTGGTATTTATAAGTTATTGATAGTCAGATACTTTCTTGAATTAACAATTGATAATTAATAATTCACCATTCCTTAGGCTTCTACCACCATTTTAAAGCCTACACTTGGGATATTTTCTATTCTGATATTGGGGTCTTGTTTGAGGTATTTTCTGAGGCGTGTAATGAATACGTCCATACTTCTGCCCATGAAGTAGTCATTCTGCCCCCATATTTCTTTCAAAATGGTTTCTCTTTTGAGTACCGTATTAAGGTGCAGACAAAAGATTCTCAGTACTTCAGCTTCGCGGAGGGTGAGTTGCCTTGTATCTTCCTCAAAGGCTAGGGTAAGGTTATCAAAATCAAAGCGATATACCCCAATCTGAAATTTTTTATCAGTATGGGCATCTTCACTAATCTGCCTTCTTTTCAAGAATACATCTATTTTTAAGATGAGTTCTTCAATGTTGAAGGGCTTGGTGATGTAATCATCACCACCCAATTTGAGTCCTGTGAGTTTATCTTCTTGGAGTGATTTGGCGGTCAAGAATAGGATAGGCGTTTGCTGATCATCTTTTCTGATACGCTCGGCAAGGGCAAAGCCATCTAGCTTGGGCAGCATCACATCAAGCAAGCAAATATCAAATTTTTCTTTTTGGTAGGCTTTCCAGCCTGCCTCTCCATCTTCACAATGTTTAATGGCATAGCCTTGTAGCTCAAGGCTATCTTTGGTTACTAATCCAAGGCTTAGGTCATCTTCAACCAATAGAATTTTTGCTTTTACTTCTGACATATTTGTTCGTGTTTTTAAGGGATTAACGCAGCTTTTGCAGGGTTTTCTTGTTTTTGTGCTGGTAGGTGAAGATTTTTATGATAGTTTTGAGCTATCGGAATGGCTATCCTGAAAGTACTTCCTTTGCCTATTTCACTTTCTAGGCTTATTTTCCAACGGTGCGCCTTGATGATTTGCTTTACATAATTTAGCCCAAGCCCAAAGCCTTTTACATCATGGCGATTGCCCGTAGGCACACGGTAAAACCTATCAAAGACTCGCTTTTGGTGTGCTTTGTCTATGCCTATGCCATTGTCTTTAATGGCTATCTCGAGGTGATTTTTATGTGATTGTGTGGTGATAGAGATTTCAGGCTGTTCACTTACATACTTTGTGGCATTGTCTAATAAATTGTAAATCACATTGGTAAGATGCACTTTATCTGCCATAATACAAGATTGTTGCGCGTTCAGGTGAGCATGAATATTTGCTTCATTGTATTTTAGCCTAAAATGTACTACTGCATCTCCAATGATTTGATGTAAGTCCACTGACTCGAGGCTGAGTTGTAGCTTGCCTTTGTCCATCACTGCCATTTGCAGTACTTTTTCTATTTGTTCTTTGAGGCGATGGTTTTGTGTTTTGATGATTTGGGCATATTGATGAATCTTCTCAGGGTGTGCACTAATTTTAGGGTTGGTAATCAAATCTGCTGAAACGGCAATGGTAGAAATGGGCGTTTTAAACTCATGGGTCATGTTATTAATAAAATTTCGCTGCACCTCAGAAAGACGCTTTTGCTTCAGAATCACGGAAAGTGTATAGGAAAAAAATATCACCACTATAAACAAAATGAAAGAAGAAAATATCCAAATATCCATCTGCCCTGCCAAGAAGGTAAACTTTGTAGGAAAACGCACCCCAAAATAATACACAAATTCATCATATTTAGGCAGATTAGAGGAGGCAATGCTTTTTCTGGCTTCGTCTGCCTTTTTGTGGCTTACATAGTTGCCATATACCATCTTATCGCTTGAGCAATCATAGATACCATATTCATAGTCAATAAACAACTCACGTGCGCTAAATTCTTCTTCCAGATAGTGTTCTAAAATATTGGCATCTATCACTTGATTAACATTGACCACATAATAATCAGAGGTAATTTGATTGACAGGGTTAGGATTGACAACTTCTCCATTCAGGGTGGCTATGCGCTCCGAAACATTTTTCAAGGCAATGACCACTGTCTGATTAAATTGCTTTTCTTTAATATCAAAAGCTTTTCTGACCCAGTAGGCTTGAGTCATGATAATTCCTCCTATACATATTGTGGCCAAGGCAATGATAAAACGAATACTATGGTTAGGCATATCTTTTCAATGAGATAAAACAACAATATGAAATAAACGTGTGATGTCTGTATAACGTTTTGCAAACTACAAATTAATCAATAGTTTATAAAATCTAAGCCGTCTAAAAT
The DNA here is from genome assembly GCA_964480455.1 of uncultured Cytophagaceae bacterium. Lineage (GTDB taxonomy): Bacteria > Bacteroidota > Bacteroidia > Cytophagales > Microscillaceae > JAABSX01. Next base: position 24,160 of record CAYZQI010000030.1, on the reverse strand, counting down.
GATATTTTTAAATCAAATAAAACTCCCCTACCAGCCATAAAGCCAGCAGGGGAGTAAAAGAGTAATTTAAAAATGGCTTTGATTAGTATTTCACTAATACCTTGGTAAAGTTTTGAGTACCTATCTGTACTTTTAAATAATAAGTACCTGCACTTAAACCACGTAGCGATACATCTAGCTCACCTGCTTCATTGGTAGTTCCTTGTGTTTGGGTAAGCGTTCTGCCACTTACATCTAGTATTTCTACTTGGAGTATTTGCGTGCTTAGGTTTACTTTCAAGGTTACTTGCTCGGGGCTTGGGTTAGGATAGACCTGCATAGTTAATTCACCTTCAAAGTTAAGGTAAGCCATACCCGAATACACAAAACTTCCATCTTGTTCTACTTGCTTCAATCGGTAGTAGTTATGACCATAAAGCGGCTGTGCATCTCCAAAAGTATAGGTACTTAACTCAACACCCAAATTGCGTGCATCTACACTGCCCAAGTAGTCAAAATCTAGCCCATTTACACCACGCTCTACTTCAAAATGACTTACTTCGCTTTCGTTGATGGTTTTCCAGATTAGTTCTACCGCTTCGCCTCGCTTCACTGCTTCAAAGCTCAACAAATCAAGCGGTAGCGGTGCAGAAGCATTGATGGTCAGGATATGTACCGAAGCCGTAGCACACTCACCATCTGTATTACAAACTTGATAAGTAAAGAAATCAGGTCCTGAATAACCAGGATTGGGTAGATAAGTGAATGTGCCATTAGTTTGTAAGGTTACAGTCCCATTAGCAGGACCGAAACCTGCTCCAATCACTTGAGAAAATGTCGGATTGTCCAGATTGGAGTCATTCAGACTTAAATCTCCTCCTACTGCAATGTCAAGATAAGTGACAAAAGCATCATTTTGGGCAAAGGGAGGATAGCCAGATGCCAATGGAGGTACAGTTGGATATACACGAATACTAACTGGTACAGTACTACATTCCTCTGGCGTGCCATTATCGCAAACCTCATATTCAAAAACAAAGGTATCGTCTGTAAATGAGGCATCAGGTGTAAATTCAAAGCTACCATTTGTGTTCATGATTAATGTACCCTCTCCACTAAATACAATTGGAGAGCCAGGCGTAAAAGTAACTCCATTGACTAGATTTACTCTTAAATCTTGTCCATCTACATCAAAATCATTACTCAGCACATTACCCGAAACTGATACATTGGCAATAGTTTCAAAAACATCGGCCTGTGCCACTGGTGCATTGTTTACAGCAGGGTTAGGGTCAGTTACATTGATAAATACAGTTGCATTACTACAAAGTCCAGCACTGTTACATATCTGATAGGTAAACGAAACCGTACCTACAAAATCCATTTGAGGGGTAAATGTATAAGTTCCATCAGCATTAATCACAACTACTCCAGAACCTGCTGGCAGAGGTGAAGTTATGGAAACTACATCTAAATCTGTAAGTAGCTTAAAGGGATCTCTATCATTGATAATCACTCTACCTGACACAGCCACATTGATAAGCGTATTTGCTAAATCATTTCTTGCAATGGGTGGCGCAGGAGTTTCTGCCTGAATGGTCAAATAAACCGTAGCCACATCACATTTGACGGGTGTGCCATTATCACAGACTTGATAAGTAAATGAATCAGGACCTGTATAATCGGTAGGCGGCGTATAAGTATAAGCACCTGTTGCGGCATCTGTGATAGTGAGTGTACCTCCGCTAGGTAGCATGATGGGGTCTCCAACCGTAAAAGCAACTCCATTGATTTGCCCAACAGTCAAAACGCCTCCTTCTGGGTCAAAATCATTGAGCAAAAGCGGTGTACCCGTGAGGGTCGCATTTTGATACACAAAGCCCGCATCATCTTGAGCAAAAGGCGGATTGTTAATCTGTGCCAAAGCACCAGGATTGTTGTTGGGATAGACAGTGATGAAGACTGTGGCAGTAGCACAAGCAGGGGTTGGTGTCGCATCATCACAGACTTCATAAGTAAAACTATCTTCACCTACGAAATTTGGGGCTGGAATGTAGGTGTAAGTACCGTCAGCATTGAGGGTGAGAGTACCGTTAGTTACATTATTGATAAGTGTAACATTTCCAGCAAGCGCAATTAAATCAGTCCCATCTCTATCAAAATCATTTGCCAATACATTGCCTGTCAAATCTACACCTGCCAAGGTCTGCCCCACATCATTGTTGGCTACGGGTGCATTGTTTTGTGCTACGGGTAGCTGTGGCAATTGCTTTTGTATATTGATAGTAAGCGTAGTCCTTTCACAAAGCCCTGCTGCATTGCAGACTTCATAAGTTACTTCGTCTGTTCCCTCAGCTCCAAAGTTAGGCGTGTAGATGTAAGTACCATCTGCATTGATTTGAATTGTACCCTTGCTTGGGCCATTGACAGGCGTGGTATTCACATTGCCAACCAAAGTACCGCCATTCGGGTCGCTGTCATTGGTGAGCAAGTTGCCCGAAACGGGCGTATTCATCAAAGTATTGTTGATGTCAGGCAGCGGATTCGGGTTGCGTGGCTGCACTACAACATAGACCGTAGCCACATCACATTTGATGGGCGTGCCATTATCACAAATTTGATAAGTGAATTGGTCAGGACCATAATAATTTGGATTGGGCGTATAGGTATAAGTGCCTGTTGCGGCATCTGTGATGACAAGTGTTGCGCCACTGGGTAAGGTAATATTGTTTCCAACTACAAATGCTGCACCATTGATTTGAGTAAGCGTTAAGACATCTCCATCAGCCTCTGTGTCATTTGCCAAAAAGCCCAAGGCGAGGGTATTAGCAATGTATGGCGTATTGACTTCAACAATAATCGCATCATCTTGTGCAAAAGGTGGATTGTTTGCCCTGTCATTTGGATAGACCGTAATCGTAACTGTTGCTACTTCGCAAGCCTGTGGTGTGCCATTATCGCAAACGGTATATTCAAAACTTGTCGTGCCAGTAAAACCCGCATCAGGTGCAAAGGTATAAATACCATCATCATTCAAGGTTAATGAACCTCCTGTGATTGACACAGTCGTAGTAGTGGTAAAGTCCACTCCATTCAATTGCGTTACAGTCAATATTTGTCCTCCATCAGGGTCAAAATCATTGCTGAGTACACTGCCCGATACAGTAAGCCCTACTACAGTTTCTACTATATCATCATGCACTACAGGAGGGTTATTGCCTGTAGCTGGGTCTTGGCTTACTTGATAAACATTGATACTTACACTTGCATCACTGCAAAGATTAGGATTGAGGTTGTTGCAGACTGTATAGGTAAATGTCGCCTCTCCCGTAAAGCCTTCATCGGGAATGAAGGTGTATTGGCCTGTTGCCAAATTAGTAATCACAAGTGTACCTCCGGTAACTGCAATTGGGGTATTGACTGCCACAGGGTTGCCATTGATGGCGGTAATTGTGGGTGTACCTCCTCCTAGATTGGTGTCATTGGTGAGTAAATTGCCTGCTACGGGCGTATCTATAGGTGTATTATTAATGTCATCTTTAGCACGTGGACTTTCGGGCAGTACGGTGAGGTAAACAGTGGCAATATCACAATTGGGCGAATCTGCACACACTTGGTAAGTAAAAGAAGTAGTACCCGTAAAGCCAGCTGCGGGAGTGAAAACATAATTTCCACTTGCATCAATGGTATAAGTACCTGCTGGGGTTGTCCCATCTGCTGCAAAGATAGTGGTAGCAGTAGCTACTGTTGTTACCACCAATGTATTTCCTTCGGGGTCGGTATCATTCCCTAATACACTGCCCAATTGAATGGTATTTACTTCGCCTGCCCCCGTATCGTCTTGGGCAAAAGGTGGGTAATTTGCTGGGGGTGTGGTAGGTTCAGGATAGACCGTAATATTGACTGTAGCTACTTCGCAAGCCTGCGGTGTAGCATCATCACAAACGGTATATTCAAAACTTGCTGTTCCTTCAAAATCAGGTGTGGGGACGAAGGTATAAGTACCATCAGCATTGAGGGTAAGTGTTCCGCCTGTAATGGGTGTAGCTACGCCAATACTTGCCGCATTGCCATTGAGGGCAGTAACCGTAAGTATTTGTCCAAAGTCAGGGTCAAAATCATTGCTCAGCACATTGCCCGAGGCTGTAATGCCTGCAATGGTTTCTAAAATGTCATTGTGTACTACAGGTGGGTTGTTGCCCTCTTCTAAGGCAATCACATTAATCACAACCTCAGCCGAAGCACAAAGCCCCGCTGGAGTATCCGTACACACTGTATAAGGGAAAACTGCTGTACCCGTAAAACCTGATACAGGTACAAAAGTATATTCTCCATTGGCAGGGTTTATGGTAAATGTACCCACGCCTGCTACCGTAGTAGTGCCTGTATAGCTCAATGTACCTGCAGCAACATCATTGGTGCCTACACTTCCAGCTACTGTCTGTCCTTGCAGGGTATTGTTGAGGTCATTATTGGCAATGATGACATCATCTGTTTTGACGGTGAGATAGACCGTAGCGACATCTGAACCTCCTGCATTGCTTACTGTATAGGTAAAACTTGTGGTACCTATGAAGCCACTAGCAGGTGTGAAAGTGTAAACTCCTAAATCACTGATAGTTACACTTCCTACCAAGACTGCTCCATTAAATATATCTATCGTTGCAGTTCCTCCAGTAAGAGTAGTGCCATTTATTTGTGTAATTTCTAAAGCATCAGGATCATTTGGGTCAAAGTCATTTGTTCGTACATTTCCATTAATTGGCAGATCTACTAACCCAATTGCTGCATCATCTTGTGCAAAGGGCGGTGCAGTAACAGGTACAATGGGCGAAGGATAAACCACTACAATAATGGTTGCCGTAGTACAAGCACGGGTAGGTGTGGCATCATCACAAACTTCATAAGGGTATTCAAACACTCCCGTAGCCCCAGCAGCAGGTGTAAAGGTAAAAGTACCATCAGCCAAAAGTGTAAAAGTGCCATTTCCATCTGTGAAACTTTGGGGAGTAACCACCAGCCCATCACCATTGGGGTCGCTATCATTTCCTAGTACATTGCCTACAGCTTGTATGCCACTAATGGTCTGCACCACGTCATTATTTGCCACAGGAGGTACATTGCCTACTTGGTTTTCTATGACTTGGATATACACTGTAGCTTGGCTACAAATGCCTGCATTACAAATTTCATATACAAAGCTATCTGCTCCAGCCCCTTCAGCATTGGCATTGGGAGTGTAAGTATAAGTGCCATCTGTATTGATGGTTATACTTACGCCTTGTGCAGAAGTTACTAACAAAGTGGCAGCAATCGTTCCGCCCAAATCATTGGTCAAGACATTGCCAGCCGTAGTTCCTCCTACAAGTACAGTATTAATATCATCAACTGCCAAAGGAGCAGGAGGGCGTACAGTGAGATAGACCGTAGCCACATCACAAGCTGGTGTAGGTGTATTGTCATCACAAACCTCATAAGTAAAACTGGCAGGACCTACATAATTTAGCTCTGGCGTGAAAGTGAAATTACCATTAGCACCTATCACAAAAGTTCCAACTCCAGGTGTAGTAATGGTACTGGCTGTAACTGTCAGGTTATTCCCGTCAGGATCGGTATCATTGCTGAGGACATTGCCTACGGTAACGAAGTTTTGTAAGCCTTCTACGGCATCATCTTGAGCGAAGGGTGGGTTATTGTCATTGGGGAAAAGCGAAGGACTTACCGTAATGAATACCGTAGCCGTAGCACAGTCGCCAAATTGATTACACACTTGGTACTCAAAAGAATCTGTACCCACATAGCAAAGGTCGGGTTCGCAATTGGGCGTATAAGTGTAAGTACCATCTGCATTGATGACTACCGTACCATTGGCAGGGGCTACAGTAGGCGTGGTACTAACGGTGAGAATATCCCCAAAATTAGGGCTGAAATCATTTGCCAATATATTGCCATTGGCAGATTCACCTACCAGTACTTGCAATACATCATTTTGTGCTATGATGACATCAGTATTGATTGGATTATAGACGGTGATATTGACCGTAGTCGTAGCACTTTGCCCTGTGGCATTGGTGATGGTATATGTAAAAGATACCTCACCAGTGAAACCCGCAGTGGGTACAAAGGTGTAAGTACCATTGGCATTGAGCGTGATTGTTCCTCCTGTGATAGGAGTCGCTACGCCTACAGCCCCACCATTCAACGCCGTTACTGTCAAAGCTCCTCCCGAAGGGTCGCTATCGTTGGTGATGACATTGCCACTTACGGGTACATCTTGTAGGGTTGTATTGATGTCGGGCTGTGCATTGGGTAAAGCACGTACTACTGGAAGTCCCCCTCCCATTAAGTCATCTGGATTGCGGTTGTTATCATAATTACATTCTAACTGTACATATTGATTGGCATTGACAGGCGAAGCAATAAGGTTAGAGGCAAGTACGGCGGTATCAAGGTTTACTACCGCAAAGAGGTCAAAATCGCCCCCAGTATAGGCAAGGTTCAATGTAGCATTGTAGAAATCTCCTGCATCAATGATTACATCAGCAGGGGTGATAAATGCCCCAAGTGAATCAGCTCCAGCTTCGGTAGGATTGCCACTGTAAAAAACCACACGTACACCTGGCTGGAGGGCTACGGCGGCTATTTCGGTATTGATGACATTGAAGTTGATATTGAGTGTATTGCCTACAATTTTGGCCTCATTGATTTCTATGGTGGCATCAGCAGCAGGGCGGAAGAAGTTGCCTGCTTTGTCATAAGCAGAGGCTTGCACCATAAAGTTATTTAAAATTCTGCCGTTGGGTGTGAAATTGAAAGCATTGTTTTGCTGCTGCCGTGGCACACTCAGGTTGTCATTGATATTGGTTACGTGGTAGCCATACTGATTCCATACCTTGCGTGCAGGTGCCCAAGGTTTGCTAGGTGATTCGTAGGCGCGTATGTTGCCCGTTTGAGCACCGTTTCCACCACAAGGCACACAAATATCTGCAGCTCCGTCATCATCTACATCTGTTACTACGGGGGTGTCCGCACCAGTACCAGAACCACAAGGAATAGTAACTAAATTAGCAGGTGTAGTTGTACTACCATTGATAATTCTTAAATCTGTTTCATCTCTATATACAATTTCTTGAACTCCGTCTTGGTTAAAGTCAAACATGGTCAATCCAGTTTCACCTGAAGTATCATTGGTATTGAGTAACCAAAATTGCTGAAAAGTAGTAGTTCCATCATATTTATAGGCGATTAACCTTTCTTTTCGTACTACACCGATTTCTGGTGAGCCATCTCCGTCCATATCGCCTATGAAGGGGGGGCCTACATTATCCCGACCTCCTCCGGTTCCCGGTGTAGGCATAGCTACTTGTGCAATGATGGTAGGAGTAGTCCCTACCAAATTATAAGCATACAGACGTGAAGTAGTAGCAGTTCCTGCTGAAGCTACCACTACATCTAATTGTCCATCTAGGTTGATATCTGCAATGCCTGTATAACCATCTCTGAGTGCAGCATCTACAGTGATGTTGTAAGCAGCTATGGTATTACCTGCTGTACCATTGGGATTGGTGATATTAACTTTATAGATGCTGTAGCCAGCAGCTAGCTCGAGGTCATTGGGATTATTATCTAAATTGGCTGCAATTGTTATGGAAATATCCCCTAGTAGGTTTGCTGAGGATCGTTGAATACCAAGTCCATCTGCACCTCCATTAAGTAATTTTACTCCTGTCTGAGCATTGAAAATTTCATTGTAAGTATATACCTCTGGAATACCGTCTTGATTAAAGTCAGCAATGCCTACCGAAGCACCAAAAGCATTGGCATTGTTTGCACCAAATGGCGCATCAGATCGCCACCTTTGTACCCAAGTAGTACCATCGAATTCATAACAAAACATAAATCCTCTATCAGCAACAGGATTCCTCTGTGTTGCTTCAGGGCTGTTAGCAGCAGCAATAAATATTTCAGCTATACCATCACCATTAACATCTGCCACAGCAAAGCTATTAGGTCCAGACCAGCCAAAGAAAGGTACAGTAATAGTTGTTTCAGTTACCCCAGTCTTGCCATTGATGACATAAAGAAGATTTGAAACCCTTGGATTATCGTGCGTCCTTTGAGCTGCTAGGATTCTGGGTGTACCATCACCATACAAATCAGCCACGATAGGAGTTACATAATTTGTAACAGTTTCCACATTCTGCCATTTTTGGTTGAGGGTGCTTAGGGGTTCAAAACCTTCTGTAAACTGACAGCCATCGGCACAATAGCCGAAGAAGTTCTCAAGGTTACAGGGGCAGTCTGGGTCAAAGAAGTCCACGAGTCCGTCTGCGTCATCATCAATGCCGTTGTTGCAATTTTCTACTTGTGCTTGTGCTGTACTAAGGGAAGTAAAAAATAAGAGAATTATAAAAAAAGCACTCAAAAGTGCATAAAACTGCTGGGCTTTGGTTTTTTGCAGTTTAATTTTGGTGTCGAAATGTTTCATTTTGTGCTATTATTTTTGGTTAGATTTGAGCTACAAAAAAAATAAAAAAAATGCAGTTATTGCTTGAAAAAAATAAGTTTTTTTAAGTTTATGGCTAAAAAGACAAAATCAAGATTTGGATACACAAAATATCAGAATATTTGTAAGGAGAAATAGTCATTTTGAGAAAAGTATTAACAAAGCATTTACAAAGACTGGCAAGAAAAAAATAGGCTTCTACAAAAAAATTGGAATAATAAGTAAAAAAACTCTAAAAAAACCTCTACTTTTAGATGTCCATTCAGTATAAGCAATTAAAGTGTTAAAAACAGTAATAAGTGTTTGAATAATATGGGAACAAAATCAACCTCCCTTTATGCCAATGAAGAGTACCTCAGTTTGCTACAAGAAAAAAAATATGAGGATATTTTTCTAAGCTGTAAAGATTACATACAACAAAAAGTAAATCATTACCTAAAAGACTTCAAGTACTATCATCAGTTTGCAGATGATTTTTACCACGAGGTTTGTATCCACGTGTATAGCAAAGCACTACCCAATCCCGCTTTTTTAGAAGCACTCAAAAATGGGGTATCTTTTCGCTTTTACTTAGCCAAGGTCATTCAGAATACGCTCAATACCCTGCTTTCAAGAGAGCGCAACAAGAAGCAGTATGTAACTAATTATGACACCCTCTACCCTACACAGAGTACAGAAGATGAGTACGCAGAAGACAAATCTACTGCATTTGAAGACACTGCCTACCAAAACCAGACAGACTCGCAAGATTTGTTAGCGCAGGTGAAAGTGAAGTTTGAACGTTTTTTAGACAGTTTTCAAAAGGCTTTCCCTAAAATTGCACCCAAACTTACCCTGCTACTCAAGCTACAAGCGCGCGCTTGCATACAAGCGTTTGATTTGGAGGCTTGCTTCCCAGGCATCAATCCTGCTGATAAAGCACGGTTTTTGCAAGCCATTGGAGAAAACAAAGAATATCTCCAAAAAGATGACAAGGAGATTTATGAAATCATACACCCTTACTTTCAGTACTACCGCAAAGAAAAAGGGCTTCCCTCTGCTTTACAAAGATGGCTGAACCAATACATCAATGGAGATAAATCTATGATGGGTATCTTGGATAAAATTACTATCAAAGACCAACAACAAGCCTTCAGAATTACAGATAAAAAAGTTTTTGCAGATTTTCTGTATTTATTTTTTGAAGAAAAGGCACAAAAATCCTCACCTACACCCCAAAGCAGAGCCTCGATACACGAAAATGTATTTGTGCTTAACCCCATAGCAAAGGGAACTTGGGCAACTTCGGTGAACCATTAATCAATAAAGAAACTAGAACTTAACTCAAAAAAGGAAAGCCTATGGACAAGGTTTTATCCCATACTCAAAATCACTTCATTGGTCAAGAAAAATATCTGTCAAAAGATAAGTTTTTTGATGCTGATGGGCATCTCAACGATACAGGTATGACCCTGTACGTTGAGGCGCGCCTACTAGAACGGGAAGGAGAACTCCCTAAATCAATCTTGGCACACGTAGAATCGTGCGCTCAATGTCAGCAAGAAATATTTGGCTTGTATCAAATGATGCAAGAGGAAGACCTATCAGACCTCAGCCCGCATCCCTATCTTGACCGCCCCAAGCCATTTAGTACTTGGGTAAATATATGGCAAATTACTTCCTCGGCAAGTAGGGTGGCGGCTGTTATCTTGATGGCAGTTGCTTCTTGTCTGGGTTATTTACTTGTAAATCAACCTGATATTCAGAACCCTCATGCGGTTGTTTCGCCTTTTAAAAACCCCGACATTGATACACCTTATACAGAATGGCAAATAGACGCCTCTAAAGGGCATAGCCTTTCTCTTGAAAATGGCTCTTATCTGCATATTCCGGCTTCTATTTTTGTAGATGAAAAAGGTCAAACTGTGCAAGGCATGGTAAATATCAAATATCGTGAGTTTCATAAAGCAGCACAAATCATTGCAAGTGGCGTACCCTTGGGCATAAAACAAGGCACAAATCTTCAAGCTACTGAAAACGCAGGTACTTTTGAGATAAGAGGCGAACAAGAAGGTAAACCTGTTTACATTGCAGAAGGTAAACACATTGCTGTTAATATCGTATCTGAGTTTCCTGATGAAAATTTTAATAATTACTACCTCGATGAAAACGCCCAAAAGCAATACATAGTTAGCACACCGCTGGTAAGTAATGCCTATGCCAATTCACTAATCCAACCTGAATGGGTATATCAGCAAAAATCAAAAATTTTCTATTCTACCAATCAAGCAGAACAACGCAAAATAAAACTTGCCACTTACAAAAAAATGTTGGATTCTCTTGGGCAAGAAATCCAAACTACACAAGCAAATGTAGCATACCAGCACGATAGTAAAGAGCAGAGAACTCAAAATGAGCCTATCCATATACAGCCTTTTTTTAGCCTTCTTTTTGATACCGAAGAAAATCCAAACCACTTTGAAGAGCAAGCAAAAATCTGGAAATATGTAGGTGAAGACAAAGCCCAAAGCCCTACTTACGAAAATAGATGGGTACTCAATGAAAAATGGGACAATATCAAACTTACACTCCAAAAATACAAAGCACTCACACTCAGAGGGCATGCAGGTAAGATAAATGATGCACAATTCTCACAAAATGGAAAGCATATCCTAACGGCTTCTAGCGATTACACGGCAAAGGTGTGGTCAGACAAGGCACAATACCTCTACACACTCAAAGGACATAGCGCAGCCGTCAATACAGCCGTGTTTTCTCCCCAATACAGCGGTGGTAGTGGCTACATCTTGACAGCCTCTGATGACCAAACCGCCAAAATTTGGTCTGCTACTGCCAAGGGAGGAGAGTGCATTACTACCCTTACAGGGCATAGTGGCGCAGTTACCTCAGCAAAATATACCAATAATGGTGAGTATATCCTTACTACTTCTACAGACAATACCGCTAGACTTTGGAGGCGCAGTGGACAATTAGTACGCATTATGCCACACCTCAAAGAAGCAGGGCAAGCCCAAATAGCCACCAATAGCAAATGGGTAGCTACCATCAGCAGCGATAGTACTGCCCATATATGGAACATTGAAAATGAAAAAGCTACTCAAATCAATGGAAGATTTAGCCGAATACAGTTTCTCAATAAGGGCGATAACTCTCTAGTACTGACCGTAGATGCCAATACCCATAACGGAAGTGCCAAACTGTGGACACTGAAAGGTAAAAAGAAAAAAGAATTTAGCTTCAATGATAAAAATGTGGTTTTCTCACCCGATAATCAACACTTGATAACCGTAAAAGGAGAAAATGCACGCCTATGGTTCTTAAACCCCGCCGACTCTTACAATACGGTACTAATCAGGAATATGTATAACCTAGACCACGAAGACAGGAATGGACACCTGAACTTCATCACCAATATTGATTATGTCAAGAAAAATGGGCAAGAACTTATCTTGACCGCCTCTAACGACCACTCTGCAAAGATATGGAGCAACAACGGACGTGTAATACACACTTTGCGTGCACATACCGACAAAATCAATAAAACAGTCTATTCGCCTACCGAAGATAAGATATTGACCGCCTCAGATGATTATACTGCTAAACTTTGGGTAGAGCGTGAAATCAAAGATGTCTTTGAGATGCAATTAGAAAAGAAAGAAAAAAAACTGATAAGCGACAATGGTGAGCCAATTTTGATAAAAGGGAAAAAGTTTTATACTCTTGTGAAAGAAGCCAATGCTCACGAACTAAGCAAATACCTGCCAATAATCAGTGAACCTGACATCAATGAAAATCCACTCAATCAACTGATAGAGAGTTATAAAGAAATAGCTGAAAAAATTAGGGCTTTGGAGTCTCAGCAAATTCCAGATGTTCAACTGCTCATGAGGGCATTTACAGTGCCTAGGTTTGGTTATTATGCTGCACAGCGTCATTATGTTGCTAACGAATCGGTAGCCATAGAAAGTTCTTTTAGCTTTGAAAAGGGTATAGAAGCACAAAAAGTAAAGCTCTATCATATCACAGGAGAAAGAGAAACCATCATTATACCTATTTCTTATCAGCAGGGAGAAGTCATAAAAATGTCTTTTAGGCTGTATATGCCTAATAAAATATTGGCAATCTTTCCCAATGACCGTGTGGCAATGTCGGGCAGAACAAGTTTTACTCAACTGAGTGAGGGTCAAACGCAAAACCAACAGCACTTTAATTTCGAGTTGCTACCTTCCTTTGCTATTGACAATATGGTAGAATTTGAGCATTTTTTGGAAGAGTATCAGCAGTAAGAATATATTGCTTCACTATGCAATAAGATAAGCCAAAGTTTTGAGTGATTGAGAAAACTCAACACTCAAAACTCCTTGTTAATCTTTCTTTTAGCACTTCTACCGAAACCTAGATGCTACTACTGCTGCTTTATTTCCCCCTGCATAGTCATAAAATCCGATACCCGATTTTATACCTAGATGCCCTGCTTCTACCATATTAATCAGCAGCGGACAGGGGGCATACTTAGCATTGCCTAAGCCAGCATACATCACTTTAAGAATATCCAAGCAAATGTCTAAGCCCACAAAATCGGCAAGTTGTAATGGTCCCATAGGATGTCCCATACCGAGTTTCATGACAGTATCAATTTCGCTCACGCCAGCTACTCCTTCATAAAGCGTATAAAATGCTTCATTAAGCATAGGCATGAGTATTCTATTGGCAGCAAAGCCTGGATAATCATTCACAATGGTAGGCACTTTACCAAGCTGTTCGGCAACTTCTTTGATTTTTTGTGTTGTTACGGGAGCAGTGGCATAGCCATTGATGATTTCTACCAACTTCATCACCGGCACAGGATTGAAGAAGTGCATGCCAATCACTTGTGCGGGGCGTTGGGTAGCAGCCGCAATTTTAGTAATAGAAATAGAAGAAGTATTGGAAGCCAAAATACATTCGGGCTTACATAGTTTATCCAGTTCTTCAAAAATCTTCAATTTCACAGGTGTATGCTCGCTGGCTGCTTCTACCACAAGGTCTGCCCGAGGTACTGCCTCTGCAAGCTGTGTATGTGTGCTGATGCGGGCAAGAGTTTGCGCTTTTACTTCTTCAGTGATAATCTCCTTTTTGACCTGTCGGTCAAGATTGGCGGCAATGGTTTGCAAAGCTTTTTCAAGTGCTTCTGAGGATATATCTACCAGTTTTACTACAAATTCATTTTGTGCAAACAAATGTGCTATGCCATTGCCCATTGTTCCTGCTCCGATTACTGTGATATTTTTCATAGTTGTAAAAATTAGCTAAATGGTGATAAAAAAATGCTTCAAGCAGTGTGTTTACTACTCTGCCCTGAGCAATGGAAGTGCAGGAATAATATTTTTGCTATCTTCCTTCTGATTCTCGAGAGTTAGTTGAGTACTACTATTTATCTTGATGGCTTTGGTTTCTGTAGCCCCTGAGCCAAGAATGATGTATTGCTTATCTTCAGAAAGTTTCCATTTGCCGCTGAGAGGGGCCAGTTTTGCGAGCATCTTAGGGGCGGTGAGCGTGTAGCTGCCATCTGCTTTGAGTTCTAGGCGCATTTCTTCTAATGATTTGATGAGCTTAGGCACCATAGCTTTGCCAACGCCCACGGCTACTTTTTCTAAGGCAGAAGCATTTTCAGTTTTTTTGTTTATTTCTGCTTCAATCTTGGCTTCTACACCTGTTAGGTCAGGTTTCCAAGTGCCTGCAAGGCTTTCCTGACTCACAGGTTGGCAGTTGGTTAGTACTCCTAATGCCATTACAAACAGTAAAATGTGTTGTAAAAGATGTCTTGTTGTCATTGTATTCAGTAATTTTTGAAATGATTAAAAAAATGAGTGCTCTTTAATGTGTCTATGAGTTAAACTCTTTGCAAATCTAAAAAAATAATACGGTTTGTTTTCTAAGAAATGAATTTTATTAAAAAGCTATAGCTATTTAGCATAAAAAAAGTAAAAAAAGTAGTTTTTCAAAAATAGATGGTGTATTTTTATGAAAAATCCTAAATTTTTAAAAATAAACTTCAATGTATGTCAAAATATCAAAATTTATATAACGAAGCTTTTCAAAACCCTGAGCAGTTTTGGGCTACCCAAGCCGAAAATATCCATTGGTTCAGAAGGCCTGAAAGTATCCTAAGCCAAGACGAAGAAGGGCTTTACAGGTGGTACAAAGGTGGACAACTCAATACAGCTTACCTCGCCTTGGACTACCACGTAGAAAATGGACGTGCCGACCAAATCGCACTCATTTACGACTCTCCTGTTACTGATACCATCAAAAAATACACTTTTAAAGAGTTGAGAGATGAAGTAGCCTGTTTTGCAGGCGTATTGCAAAAATTAGGGGTTGCCAAAGGTGATGCTGTGGTAATTTATATGCCTATGGTGCCTGAAGCGGCGATTGCTATGCTGGCAGTCGCTCGCCTTGGGGCAATACATTCTGTGGTTTTTGGAGGTTTTGCCCCACACGAGCTGGCAATCAGAATAGATGATGCACAGCCCAAAGTAGTTATTTCTGCCTCTTGTGGTATAGAAATCAGTAAAATTATTTCCTATAAACCCCTAATAGATAAAGCCCTAGAAGAAGCTACCTACCAACCACAGCATACCATCATCTATCAAAGAGAAATGTGTGAAGCACCGCTGCAAGTAGGCAGAGATTTAGACTGGAACACACTCATGGCAAATGCACAACCCGTAGAGCAGTGTGTGCCTGTAGAAGCTACTGACCCGCTCTACATTCTCTACACTTCGGGTACTACGGGCAAACCCAAAGGCATTGTGCGCGACAATGGCGGACACGCCGTAGCTATGCGGTTCAGCTTAGAAAAAATATACAATACCAAAGCAGGCGAGGTATTCTGGGCAGCCTCAGACGTAGGCTGGGTCGTAGGACACTCTTACATTGTCTATGCACCCCTCATCAATGGCGCAACTACGGTACTCTTCGAGGGAAAACCCATTAAAACGCCCGATGCAGGCACTTTCTGGAGAGTGATTGAGCAGCATAAAGTAAATACTTTTTTTACTGCACCTACTGCCTTCAGAGCTATCCGCAAAGAAGACAACGAAGGAGCTTTGCTCAAACAATATGATATTTCAAGCCTTAAAGCCATTTTTGTAGCGGGCGAACGCTGTGACGTGGCTACTTATCAATGGCTCAAAGACCTCACGCAGTTACCTATCATAGACCATTGGTGGCAAACTGAGTCAGGCTGGCCAATGCTTGCCAATATGATGGGCGTAGAAGAACTCCCCGTAAAGCCTGGCTCGGCAGGCAAGCCCGTAATTGGCTACGATATTCAGATACTTGATGAAGCGGGTGAGGCACTTCCTCCCAACCAAGAAGGGGCAGTAGCCATCAAATTACCTTTGCCTCCAGGTTGTTTGCCTACTCTCTGGAAAGATTCAGAAAGATTCAAATCTTCTTATCTCAGCAATTATGCAGGCTACTACCTCAGCGGTGATGGCGGCTACAAAGATGAGGAAGGCTATGTCTATATTATGGGGCGCATTGATGATGTCATCAATGTAGCTGGGCACAGGCTCTCTACTGGTGAGATGGAAGAAATGGTTTCAGCACACCCTGCTGTGGCAGAGTGCGCAGTGATAGGCATTGCCGATGAACTAAAAGGACAAGTGCCTGTGGGCTTGGTGGTGCTGAAAGATGGGCAAAAAATTACTCCTGAGGCACTCGAGGCTGAACTTGTGCAGAAAATCAGGGCAGAAATAGGCGCAGTAGCTTGCTTTAAAAATGCTCTTGTCGTAAAACGCTTACCCAAAACACGCTCTGGCAAAATACTTCGCAAGACGCTCCGCAAAATCACTGATGGAGAGGAATTTAATATTCCTTCTACCATAGATGACCCTGTCATCTTAGATGAAATTAGGGAAGACCTTGCCAAGCATAAAATAGGGCTAGCTTTTGCCTGAGTTGTTATAGTAAGTCAGATTAGGAAAAGTATCTATTCAAAAAGCCTCTAAACCCTTACAGGCTTTTTGAGTAATACCAAAGCAGATAGAACCCTGATACAACACTATCAAAAATTAGCTTTTAGAGAAAATAAGCAAGTTTAGTTTTAGATGAAAATTGATAAAAATATTACACGTCAAGATTTATTGAAATGTTTTTCATCAAAATAATTGTTGCTTTCTGAGAAATGTATTAGATTGCGGTATTAAATTAAAAAAGTAAATGCAATGACTCATTTACAATACATATGTTTCATCTTTATTGGATTACTGTTAGGTATCGCTCCTTCTAAGGCAGATACTATGCACAGTGATTCATTTTCTATTGGCTCTGAGACACTAAGTAGCAGTTATGTTGTAAAAAAAGATACACATCTTCCCTTACAAATCCCACAAAAGAGAGAAAGTAATTCAGAAAAAAAAGAAGAAGGCGAACGGGAGTTTAACGAAAAAGAAAATAATCACAAAGAAACTTTCCCCAGCCTTTATCACCTCTTACACACACAACAATCTGCCCTCGAGCCATTTTTTCACGCTTTTCTTCACTTTCAGGAGCTAAAAAACAGCTTTTTTAGTGCTTCACAAATCTACATCTTGCACCAAGTCTGGCGCATATAGGCCTCTTATTCATTTAAAATTTCTTCTTTTATTTACTCTCTAGCCTTGGGCTTTGAGCGGGATATTATCAGTATCTTTTACCAATAAGCCTTTTGACTTGTATGGTGAGTAGAAGGCATTTATCAATGTTTTATTTCCATTGCTTTTGCCTCTGGGTTTAAACGAAGACGCTTAAACCAGTATCAAGTAACATATCCAATACCTAGGGAAGGAGTTGATTGAAGCGAATCCCTCCTTGAGAAACGCATCATTTCCTAAGACATCATTTTGCCTTATTTTTTTCTTGATGAATCAAAAAATAATATGAAAAATACATTTAATGAAGCAGCCATATTGCACAAACTCAAGCATTATCTGCCTGCTCAAGCACCCCTGAAAGATTTTGTGCATCACAATACTTTGCATGCTTTTCAGCATCAAAAATTTGAAACTGCCATCAGGCAAGCCGCTGAGATATTTGGCTATAAAACTTCGCTCAATATTGAAGAGTACCGCAGCCTGTATCAAAAAGGACGCATCAGGACTGATGTGCTAGATTTTGTGCTGCATCAAGAAGTTGGAAAAGAGAATGTCCAAGCCTATCTCGATAAGCTATTGCACGGCAACTATGAACCGCAGCAGGCCTCAAAAATAGGTGCTTTGCATCATCTTTGGCGCACACATTATCACCTTGATTTGGATACCATTGTACATACCAATCTGTTCAGGATTTTGAATAGCTACCTAGACCAAGGCGTAGCGATTGCGAAGTTTCCTGTGATTGCAGGTGGTTTTTTGGCTTCTTTGCGTGTCATTGAAAAGCAAAGCTGGGTAGGATTTCTGAAAACCAAACGAGCCAAAGCACTATTGCAAGATGATTCTCTGCAAATTAAAGATTTGCTCGACCTACTAGTAGGCAATGAGGCTTACTACGAAAACTATCTCTTTGACCAGCAATTTGCCCATGTGGGTTGGTCGGGTTTGGTTGCCAAGATAGAAGAATCTCCACAATCACTCCTAGATAGCCGCTCTATCAGCCTGAGAGAACTCATTTTTGTAGAACTGCTCTTAGAAATAGACAACCTCACACATAGTCTGGGTAAAAAATGGCAGCCTTTATCAACAGTGATAAAAAATGCGCCTACTGCCTTGTTTGCGGCGTATTCGCTGTCTGAGCTAGACAATCTCTTGAATCTCTGGCAAAAAGCCTACGAATGGAGCTATTATGATGATGTGTTGGCAGCTCTACAAGCCCAGCCGATGCAGTCAAGCAATGCTTCAAAGCCTAAATTTCAGGCGTTTTTCTGCATAGATGACCGTGAAGGCTCACTGCGGAGGCACATAGAAGCCCTTGCGCCTGACTGCGAAACTTTCGGTACGCCTGGGCATTTTGGGATTGATGCTTTTTACCAGCCCGATCAGGGTAAATTCAATACCAAGATTTGCCCTGTGCCTGTGCAGCCCAAGCACCTCATTAAAGAAGTGGTATTCAAAAAAGCACAAAAAAAAGAAGTGCATTTTACCAAGCATACCCACAGTATTTTCTTTGGTTCTATCATTAGCCAAACTCTAGGTTTTTGGTCAGCCTTGAAGCTCATGCTGCAAGTATTCAGACCGAGTGCCAGTCCTGCTTCTGCCTCTTCGCTGCTACACATGGATAAATCTTCTTCGCTCACCATCGAGAACCGAAGCCACGCCCACCAGCATGAGGGCTTGCAGATAGGCTATAACCTAGAAGAAATGACTGCACGGGTAGAAGGTGTATTGAGAAGCACGGGTTTGGTAAGCAATTTTGCACCTATCATCTATATCATGGGGCATGGCGCAAGCAGCACCAACAATACGCATTATGCAGGCTATGACTGTGGGGCTTGCTCAGGCAGACCTGGTTCGGTGAATGCACGTGCCTTCAGCTATATGGCAAACCACCAAGAAGTCAGAAAGCAGCTTGCCGAGCGGGGCATCATCATTCCAGCCGAAACCGAATTTCTGGGAGGCTTGCACGACACCACTCAAGATGAGTTTGTATTTTATGATGAGGGTTTTTTATCAGACAAAAACCTTGACTTGCACCGAAAAAACCAAGCAATCTTCATACAGGCACTGGATAAAAATGCCCAAGAACGAGCCCATAAGTTTTATGCTATCAGTATGAAGCACAGCACGGCACAAATCCATGAGGAGGTAAGGGCAAGGGCAGTGTCTATTTTTGAGCCACGCCCTGAGCTAAACCATGCCACCAATTCTTTGTGTATTGTGGGCAGAGATGCCCTGCATCATGGTTTGTTTTTGGATAGAAGAGCCTTCCTTAACTCATACAACTATGCGATAGACCCCAAAGGCGAGCAACTTTTGGGCATTTTGAATGCGGCTGCCCCCGTCTGTGGAGGGATTAACCTTGAGTACTATTTCTCTAGAGTGGATAATGAAAAACTGGGAGCAGGCTCAAAGCTGCCTCACAATGTGATGGGCTTGATAGGGGTTTCTAATGGCTTTGAGGGTGATTTGCGCCCTGGCTTGCCTTTGCAGATGGTAGAAGTACACGAGCCGCTACGCTTGCTGATGATTGTGGAGCATTTTCCTGAAGTCTTGCTCAAAGTGATTCAGCAAAATCCTGCTACTTATGAGTGGTTTGCTAATCAATGGGTGAGGCTTGTGGCGATACACCCCGAAACCCAAGAGCTATTCGTCTTCCGTGAGGAGGCTTTTGAGCCTTATGTGCCTTTGCAAAAAAATATCTTCAAAATAGAAGACATTGAGCAGTTTCTTAAAATCAGGCACGAGGGAATCAACGTAGGGCAATGGGGCAAATCTTTTAGGGGCAGTGCTCTCAACTCCCCTAAGGAAAATTTACGAACTCCTCCTTTGGGTGAGTACACCAGCGACTCACAATTCTTAATTAAAAATTCATAGTTTACTTAGTCATACATTTATGAAAACATTTTTAGCCACTTTCATTATTTTGCCTTTTGTGGGTTTTCTGGTCAGTCTGCTGATTCCTCGCAGCAAAGAAAAAACCCTCTCGAGTGTAGGCTTTTATACAGCAAGTTTGCAGTGGGTCTTGACCCTTGTTTTTACGCTTTACTGGCTCATACAAGGTGCGGAGGCTGTCAATATCAAGGAATTTACGATTTATAAATCAGACGATTATGAATTTTTTATTGATTTATATTTTGACAACATCAGTGCGGTGTATTTGCTTGTTGGCTCATTTCTGACTTTGCTGATTGCTTCTTACAGTAGGCATTATTTGCACAGAGAAAAAGGCTACAAACGCTTTTTCAATACGATGTTGTTTTTTTATCTGGGCTATAATCTCACTATTTTGGCGGGCAATTTTGAGATGCTGTTTGTAGGCTGGGAGATTTTGGGGATTTCTTCTTTTTTGCTGATAGCTTATTATCGTGAGCGTTATTTGCCCGTGCGCAATGCCTTTAAAGTTTATTCTATTTATCGCTTGGGTGATGCGGCGATGCTACTGGCAATGTGGCTAAGTCATCATCTTTGGCATCACAACATCACTTTCTTGGAGCTCAACAATAGTGCATTGGTAGATAATTCTGTGGGACATCACGGTACAGTAGCCACTATGATTGCGTTGTTGATTGTTCTTTCGGCCTCAGTCAAGTCGGCACAGCTGCCTTTTTCATCATGGCTGCCCCGTGCAATGGAAGGGCCTACGCCCTCAAGTGCTATTTTTTACAGTTCGCTTTCGGTGCATATTGGAGTCTTTTTGCTGATGCGAACCTTTCCTTTTTGGGAGCATCAGTACCTTATTAGGGGTTTTATCATTGCGTTGGGGCTTAGCACGGCTGTATTGGCTACGCTTTCGGCAAGTGTGCAATCTTCTATCAAATCACAGATTGCCTACTCAGCCATTGCCCAAATCGGGATTATTTTCATTGAAATTGCACTCGGGCTTGAGATTTTGGCATTGATACATTTTGCCAGTAATGCTTTTTTGCGTACTTATCAGCTTTTGGTATCGCCCTCAGTGGTTACTTACCTGATTAGAGAGCAATTTTTTAATTTTATACCTTCACCGACTCAGCAAACTCACGCTTGGTGGGATAGGCTAAGGCTGACTTTGTATGTATCGAGTGTGCGTGAGTGGAATTTGGACAGCCTTCAGTTTCGCTATTTATGGAATCCACTCAAAAAAATAGGCAAGTCATTTTACTTTTTGAATAAGTGGATTTCTCTGGGTATTTTCCTTCCACTGCTGATAGGCTTGATTTTACTGAGGCTGTATGTAGAAAAAATACCTGCTGAAATAGGGGCTTATTTACCCGTTATTTTTGCATTGGTAGGCTTGCTGATGGTAGTGCGGGCTTTTGTGGAGCGGCACCATGTACGCTGGAGCTGGGGTTTGATTTTGCTCCATCACTTTTGGGTGGCACTAGCCGTTTCGTTTAATGAAAGTTTCACGGCTTGGCATACCATTTTTTACCTCAGTGGGGCTACTCTGGCAAGTTTGCTTGGCTTTGTGCTGCTAGAGGTGCTTAGGGCAAGAGAGCCTAGCCTAAGTTTGAATCTTTTTCAGGGGCATGCGTATCAGTATCCGATTTTATCAGGCACATTTCTTTTGGCTTGTTTGGGAGTGGCTGGGTTTCCGATTACGAGTACTTTTTTAGGGCAAGATTTACTCTTTAGCCATATTCACGAAGACCAACTTTTCTTGGCGGCTTTGGTAGCCCTGAGCTACATAGTGAATGGCTTGGCTACGGTTCGGATTTATGTGCGTGTATTCTTGGGCCCTCACATCAAGACGAACCACGAAATTGCTTATCGCTCGGCGTAAGCGGTAGGCATTGACAAGAAATACTAAATTAAAAAAATAACAACATTCAATATGAATACTTTACCCAAAACAGGCTTTTCAGGATTGAAAGCCCATTACAAAGAAGACCTCATGGCAGGTTTTAGTGTATCATTGATTGCCTTGCCTTTGAGCTTAGGCATAGCCATTGCCTCAGGTTTTCCGCCTTTGGCTGGGCTGATAGCTGCCATTGTGGGCGGGCTATTTTTCTCACATTTTTCGGGCACTTTCGTAACCATTAGTGGTCCTGCGGCAGGCTTGATAGTACTCAGTTTGGGTGCAGCCGAAAGCATGGGTGGCGCGGGAGCGGAGGCAGGCTATGCAGGCTATCCGCACGCATTAGGAGCTATTGTGATAGCTGGGCTAATTGTGGTTGCTTTTGGATTTTTGAAGTCAGGCAAAATTGGTGATTTCTTTCCCTCGGCAGCTGTGCACGGCATGCTGGCAGCCATCGGGATTATCATCATCACCAAGCAGCTATTTCCTGCCCTAGGCGTAGCCTCACCCAAGGGAGAGATTTTAGAAATCATGACTGAAATCCCGCATGCTTTTTTGGTATTGAATAGCTATGCGGCAACTATAGCATTGGTGGCTTTGGGAGTGCTGATTGGGTTTCCGTATTTGCCTTCCAAAACTCTCAAAGCCCTTCCTGCACCTATGTGGGTGCTTTTGCTAACCATTCCATTGGCACAAGTGATGGGAACAGGCCATCTGGACTTGGTCAAACTGCCTCACAGTCTTTTGGGTGAGGGCGGCATTACCTTTCCTAGTTTTGAGAAAATAGGCGAAGGCGTATTTTGGTCAGCAGTAGTAGGGATTGCCTTGGTATCTGCCATTGAAAGTTTGCTGAGTGCCAAAGCAGTAGAGGGGCTAGACCCTTATCAGCGTAAATCAAACCTAGACAAAAACTTAATTGCGATGGGTGGGGCTTCCTCTTTGGCTGCCCTATTGGGTGGTTTGCCCATGATTTCGGAGATTGTGCGCTCCTCTGCCAATATCAACAGCGGTGCAAAAACGGCTTGGTCTAATTTTTTTCACAGTGCTTTTATCTTGGTGTATTTGCTTTTGGCAGTTGCGGTGATAGAGTTAATTCCTGTGGCTGCCTTGGCGGCAATGCTGGTTTTTACGGGCTTTAAGCTTGCTTCACCCCAAGAGTTTAGAAAAATGTTTCAGATTGGGCTGATGGAGTTTGAGATTTTTGTAGTTACGCTACTGGCAGTTTTGGCTACAGATTTAGTGGTGGGGATTGCGCTTGGGATTATTTTCAAGTATATTCTATTACTTACAAAGGGCGTGAAGCCTCAGTATCTTTTCAAAGCCCATGCCGCACTCACACAACAAGGTGATATAGCGATGCTTCAACTGCGCCACGCTCAAATATTTTCTAACTATCTTTCTTTGAAAAAGAAAATGGATAATGCCCTCAAAAATTCAAGAATCCTTGAGCTTGACTTCACCGAAGTAAGCACCGTGGACCATACCGTGATGGAACACTTAGAAGAATATGCCCAGGCGCTGAAGCTGCAAGGCAAAGAACTGCACCTCGTGAATATTGATAACCTAAACCCCGTTTCGGCTCACCCCCTAGCAGAGCGTGATAGAAATAGCAAAAAAGTCAGAAACTTTCATCACCTCAGCGAGCGACAGATTAGGTGGTTTGACTATGCCTGTCAGAATCAATACACCTACATTAACCAAACCAAAAACTGGGAGGATTGGGCTTTTTACACGCTTTCTATTCGTAAGAAAATCTTGGCAGTAGAGAATCTCATCAAGCTCACACACAATACTTTTGAGCTCACACTTGCTGACCTCACTTCTGAGGAAGGCAGTATGATAACCGCCCACAAACACACTAGCACTGTAGTAAGGATAAGGGGCTTCAAGGAGTTGCCTAAGTTTTATATGCAAAAAACAAGTGCTATTGACAATGCCTTGGCGTATTTTGGTGAGCGTGATATTGATTTCGAAACACACCCTAATTTCTCCAAGCATTTTATCCTCAGGGCAGAAGGCAATGAGGAGGTCGTCAGGCAAATCTTCAATCCTGACCTGCTGACATTCTTAGAAGATTGTGAGGAATGTCTTTTGGTGAGCAACGGAAAGGATTTACTCTTGCACAAGAGCATATTGCTGCATCAGGTTGATGAGGTCGAGTTGCTTATCAAGGAAGCCAAAAAAATTACTATGCTTATAGAAAGTAGTGTGAAAACTTATGTTTAGAATATGTCGGGAAATTTTATTTTAAAATAATTGATTTATCGGAATAATATT
>CAYZQI010000029.1:35021-40597 GCA_964480455.1 uncultured Cytophagaceae bacterium | reverse complement strand
CCTAGGATTTTAGTGTTTGCCAAAATTTCTACTTGCTCATTATAACCAATTTTAAGGATACTCCTTGCGTGCTCTTCTGGACTATCAAAGATAGTAGTTCCTACATTATTAGTTACCGTAGCCACAGCATTTTCGCTGCTTGACTTTTCTTTTATTGCATCACAACTCCACAAAAGAAATGTAACAAAAATCAAATAAATCACTTTATTATTCATAACATTAGGTTTGTTTTTACAAACATAAGAATTTAATTGCTTATAATGAAGAAAATAATCAATTACGCAAGGTTAGCTTTAATTTTTTTAGGGCTTTTATACATTATCCAAAATACTTCACTGTTAAGTTATTTGGGAAGATGGTTTATTGTGAATCAAGTGGACGATAACCCCTCAGTTTTTGATTTGAGTCCACAAGGAAATGAAATAGAGGAAATCATTAGGAAGGCTCAACCTGAATGGGAAGACATAAAATATCAGGAAGCCAATACTGCTCAATATGCAGACTATATGACTAAAGAAGAAAAAGACGTGATTTATTACCTCAATCTGGCAAGAATGAATCCACCACTGTTTGCCAAAACCTTTGTAGAGCCTTATCAAGGTAAGAAATTTGGAAATAAAATGGTAGGTTCTCCTTACAAAGCTTCTTTATTAAGAGAAATGAAGAATCTTAGCCCAAGAAACCCTCTGAAACCTAACCGTGCTATGTGGGAATTAGCCTTATGTCATGCAGTCAACTCAGGAAAAAAAGGTATTTTAGGACATGACAGAAACTTAAGTGGCTGCCCCAAAGGAAATTTTGGAGAGTGCTGTGATTATGGAGAAAATGAGGCTTTAGCAGTTGTTTTAAGCTTATTGATAGACCATGACGTTCCTTCTCTCGGGCATAGAGAACTTTGTTTTAGTCCAAAGTTTACAAGTGTAGGAGTATCCATAAAGCCTCATAATAGTGAATATAAACAAAATGCAGTTTTAGATTTTATTTAGTTATTAGCATACTTAGTTTCCCTCTGTTTTTAGTACACCTTCATTTGCCCGTGACTAGCACATTGGTTCAAGCCTTTGAGCTTAATCTCTAGCAGGCTTTGGACTCACCCTGTAAGCGAGGGCACTTGCATAAGATGGTTCGACCAAAACGAGATATAAACAAAATGAAAAAACATGTCCTTTACTTACAATTGCTCGGTGCGTTCTTCAGCCCACTCAGTAGTATTGAGTAAATGAATCATATCTTTTTTGATATATTCTATCACAGGTGCGAGCGAGTCGTTTTTAGTAGCTGTTCGGAAGTACAAAGCACCCCGTAGAAAATGCTTGCTTGAATCACTCACATAAAATTGAAATTGGCTAGGCACTTCTCCTTCTAGCTCAAATACGGCGGCGGTTTTGCCTGAGGGCGTTTTGATGACAGTTTCATCAACGCTTGAGGCCTTTATCATGTGCTTGCTGATAAGTCTGTGTGCATCATCAATAAACTCTGCCAGAAATTGTGGGTCTTTTTCAAGGGATTTATAGGTAATCTGAACATCTGCCTTGAACTGCGGGTAAATAATATGAATCCAATGTGGCTCTGCAATACCCGAAGAATCAGGGCGAATGAATGCGTGCTTAGAATATTCAAAGCCGTAAGGGTGCGTTTTTTCTAAACTTTGATAGGCAACTTCGGGCAGGTCTATACGATTAAAGCCCACAGGTTTGGGTACAAAGTTACCTCCACCCCCACAAGCACTGAGCAGTACACAGCTCACACAAAAGAAGTAGAATGATTTTTTCATGCTTAAATCTGTCTATTGTCTGAAAACATTTTACATTTTTCTAAAAACCTGTCAGATTTGAATGAATGAAAAGCAATTAAGTGATCCAAATCTGACAGGTTTATTTATTTTGAGTGCATTATTTAAGTGTTATCACCGTGATACCTGCTCCTCCTTGGTCTATGTGTTCATCAGCAAGCGAGGCAACTTGTTTGTATTGGCGAAGATGCTCACGAAGCACTTTTCTCAAAATTCCATCACCTTTGCCGTGAATGATGCGTAGCTCGCGTTGCCCCAGTAGAACGGCATCATCTATAAAATCTTGCAGCACCGTAAGTGCTTCCTCACTTCTTTTGCCTCTCACATCAAGTTTGGTACTGAAATTTGCCATTTTGCTATTCAGGTCAATGCCTTTGGTGGCTTGTTTGGCTTTTTTTTCTGCACGCTTGGAGGCAGGTTTTAGTTTTTCTAAGCGGTTGAGTTTGATGTTAGACTTCAAATCACCAATTAAGATTTCTGCATCTTTGCCCCTTAGGTTGATGACCTCTCCCAAAGCTATTTGTCCTTTGATACGTACTCTATCACCCACTTGTATTTCGCCACCTATTACTTCTATTTCTTCTTCTTGCTCGGGCAAGGTTTCATTGACAAGTTCGGGAAGAGGCTCAGGTTTTATTTTTTCTTTGAATTTTTCAAGTTCCTGCCTTACTTTTTGCGTGCTTTCCTTCTCGGCTTTATTTTCTTTAATCTCCCTAATGGTTTGCTCTATTTTCTGATTGGTATCTTTGATGAGCTGCTCGGCTTCTTTTTTGGCTTGATTAAGAATGATTTTTTTCTCTTTGTCAAGGTAATCACGCAATTTTTGGTATTCATCAGTTACCTCTTTGAGTTTATTATCTTTTGCTTGCAAGATTTTATTTTGGGTTTCAAAATGTTTTTTCTCTACTTCTAGTTCGCGCAGCATTTGGTCAAAGTTTACTTGACTATCTCCGGCAAATTCTTTGGCTTTGAGGATTACATTTTGTGGCAAACCTATTTTTCTGGCAATCTCGAAAGCAAAAGAACTACCAGGTTTACCCATCTCTAACTGATAAAGTGGCTCTAAATTTTTAGCATCAAACTGCATTGCGCCATTGCTGAGACCTTGGTGTTTGTCGGCAAAAACTTTCAGATTACGATAGTGCGTAGTAATGACTCCATAGGCTTTTTTGGCAGTGAGTTCTTCTAGGATTGCCTCTGCAATAGCACCCCCAATGGCGGGTTCTGTACCTGTACCAAATTCATCTATCAGAAACAAAGTACTTTTATCTGAAAAATTCAGAAAATACTTCATATTGGTAAGATGAGAACTGTAGGTACTCAAATCATTTTCAAGTGATTGTTCATCACCAATGTCCACAAAAATATCTTTGAAAAGCCCCATACTTGAGTTTTCTTGCATAGGCACTAGCAATCCGCACTGAAACATATATTGTAGCAATCCTACGGTTTTGAGTGTAACCGATTTTCCACCTGCATTAGGCCCTGAGATAAGCAAAATACGCTGCTCGTGGTTGAGTTCTATGCTGAGAGGCACTACTTGTTTGACCTGAGTCTTGAAAGTAATGAGCAAGAGGGGATGTCTGGCTTTTTCCCAATGGAGCAGTCTTTTATTTGTAAATTTGGGCAATACTGCTTCGGTTTTGAGTGCAAACTTTGCTTTTGCCCTGATGAAGTCCATTTGCCCAAGATAGTGATAAGCATTCCTGAGATTGGCTACTTCAGGACGGATTTTAGTGGTCAAATCAGTCAAAATGCGGAGCATTTCTCTACGCTCTTGGTATTGTAGCTCTCTGATATTATTGTTGAGTTCTATGATTTCAGTAGGCTCAAGATAAACTGTTTGCCCAGTGGCAGATTCGTCATGGATAACCCCTTTGATGCGGCGTTTGTGTTCTGCAAATACGGGTAGTACAAGCCTTCCTTCTCTAATAGTGGGGTTGGCATCATCTTGTGTGAATCCATCTGTCTTGGCTATCTTGAGGAAGTGTTCCATGCGCTTGCGTAGGCGGTTTTGCTCCTCAATGATAAGTCCACGAATACGACGAAGCTCAAAAGAAGCATTATCGCGCATATTGCCACGCTCGTCTATCACCAGTTCTATGTGTGCAACGATATGCTCATCAAAAATAATGGCTTCGCTGAGGGTTTTGAGTTGTGGATAGTCTTCAAAAGACTGCTTCTTAAAAAAGCGTAAGCAACCTTTGATAGTAGTGAGCGAAAGTTTTAGATCATAAAATTCTTGTTCTGAGAGGAAAGCCCCTTCAATTTGTGCTTTTGAGAGTGAGCTACTTACATCAAAATAATGCTGATTAGGGAAAGTTTCATTTTCTCCTTGTGTTTGCAAAATTTGATAAAACTCGTGGGTTTGTTTAGTAAGTGTGTCGATGTGGTCAAAATCAATTAAGAAGTTAATCTCTTCTACCCATCTTTGTCCTAATATGCTTATACATTCTTCTTTGAGTAGCTCTCTGATGCGGTCGAATCCTAATTTTTCTTCCAGATTTTTTGGATAAATCATGTGTTGTGGTTTATGTTCGAGAGGGTTTTAGTATAGCCCTCTTTTTGATTTGCAAAGATACAAAAAGGATTTTCTTTTGTATAAAATTTTGAAACTTTTGGAGAAGTGGATTGAAATT
The DNA here is from genome assembly GCA_964480455.1 of uncultured Cytophagaceae bacterium. Lineage (GTDB taxonomy): Bacteria > Bacteroidota > Bacteroidia > Cytophagales > Microscillaceae > JAABSX01. Next base: position 36,166 of record CAYZQI010000029.1, on the reverse strand, counting down.
CTATTTTTTTGCAAGATTACAAACATAAAAAAAGCCTTGTACATTTTGTGTATAAGGCTTTTTTAGCAATGAGTGGCTATATTTAGCCATTAATTATTATCACAACACCATTGATGGTTACGGTATAAGTATCATCGCAAGTTCCTTCACCATAATTTACAGTATAATCGGGGCGGTTAGAAGTTTCTACTTCTACTATTCCAGAAGAGGGAATCTCAAAACCCTGTACCCGACAGTTAAATTTATATTCTAATGGAGATGCAGCTGCTGTGGACATTGAGTAGGTTACGTTATTGCGTGTTTTTCCGCTGTGTGTACCTCCTACGGTATAAACATCATCAGTTGGGTTTCGGGGAGTATTTGCACCAACTGCCCAGGTACGTGTACGGTCGCTTTCCCACTCAGCAGTAGTACCATCGGGGAAGGTAAGCTTAGCACCTTCTACCTCGATGCGGTGTCTGATAGGACCTTCTACTTCGGTGATATTGCTAACAGTTTTAGTGCCTTCTACGGCAATATCATTGACAGTGTAGTTTTCAAAAGTAGTAGTAATTACGCTGCCAGGTACAAAATGACGAGCTGTAAAAGTTACAATCACTTTACCTGTGCGTTTTTTGCCTCCAAAGCCGATACACCCTTCTGTGCCATAGTCAATGCTAACTGTCTTAACGCCTTCTACATTTTGAAATGTGATAGTAGCACAAGGGCCGAAAGTTTCTTCATCGCCATCTTTGGTTGTAAACTCACCAGGGCGACCGCTGTCTATTTCAGTAGAACGAGCATCTCCGAGGGCAACGCCTAAGCTAAACGCATCATCAAAAATTGTTTCAGCGGTAGTATTATCCACTATTACGGTTTCGTCGTTGGTAGTGAAAGCAATAGTTTCTTCTTCATCATTTTGACAAGCAGTAAAAAATAGGATAAGTAAACTGATTAATAAGGCATTTTTGAATTGGGCTAATACATTCATTGTTATTGATAATTTAATTAAATGAAAAGATTAATTTGTTTTACGTGTTCATAGACTTCACGTTGAGGGGAAGGTTTAAAGCTTGTGTAATTTTTTTATGGTTTCCTTGTTAAATGGTTGTTTTTTTATGGTTTCCTTGTTAAATGGTTGTTTTTTTATGGTTTCCTTGTTAAAT
>CAYZQI010000029.1:0-34921 GCA_964480455.1 uncultured Cytophagaceae bacterium | reverse complement strand
GGTTAGCTTGTTGGGCTACGCAGTAAAATCGAGTAACCAGCCAACAAGGAAACAAGCTAACCAGCCAACCAGCCAACAATGAAACAAGCCAACAAGGAAACCAACTTTTTTCAGAATTTCTTGTATTACACTGATTTATCTTAAAATAGTATCAAACGCTCTTAAAAAGATTAAAATACCAGAAAGTAGGGTTAATTAATTACCTCTTTCTCAAAAAAAATATTGTTTTTATTTATTTTTTGCCTTTTTTTAATACTAACTTGCAGGCTTATTTATAATCTAATCATTTACTTAAAAACAATAGAATATGGCTGTTTTACGCTTCAAAGCAATAGAATCTGCACAAAGTCGCCCCAATGTACTTGTGCAGACTGAATCTGACAAAGTTTCTGAATATTTTGGCATTAATACATTTAATGACAAGGTGATGCGGAGTACGCTCAGTTCTGATGTCTATAAGCAATTGAGCCAAGCCATCCGTCAGGGTACTACTATTTCTGATGAAGTGGCTGACGCAGTGGCTGCTGCAATGAAATCTTGGGCTATCAGTAGGGGTGTAACCCACTACACACACTGGTTTCAGCCGCTCACTGGCGCAACCGCCGAAAAGCATGATGCTTTTTTTGACCTAGATGGAAACGGTTCTGTGATAGAAAAATTTAAAGGTACTGCACTCGTGCAGCAAGAACCTGACGCAAGTTCTTTCCCAAATGGTGGATTGAGAAGCACCTTTGAAGCCCGTGGCTACACTGCTTGGGACCCTAGCTCACCTGCTTTTATCATGGAAAGCGGGCAGAGCAAAACACTTTGTATCCCTACCATTTTTATTTCATACACTGGTGAAGCCCTTGATTACAAAACGCCTCTACTTCGTGCACTGCACGCCGTGGACAAGGCAGCTACAGCAGTTTGTCATTTTTTTGACAAAGATGTGAAGCAAGTACAGGCTACACTTGGACCCGAGCAGGAGTATTTCTTAGTAGATAAAGCACTTTATAACTCACGCCCCGACCTAGTAATGAGTGGCCGCTCAGTATTTGGGCATCAGCCTGCCAAGGGACAGCAGTTAGAAGACCATTATTTTGGGTCTATCCCCGTGCGTGTGCGTGATTTTATGGTGGACTTTGAACACGAAGCCACTAAGCTCGGTATCCCTGTCCGTACAAGACATAATGAAGTAGCTCCTGCACAGTTTGAATGTGCGCCAACTTTTGAAGAAGCAAACCTCGCCGTGGACCATAACTTGCTCTTGATGGACTTAATGCAGCAAGTAGCCAAAAAGCATCACTTTGAGGTACTCTTCCACGAAAAACCTTTTGCAGGCTTGAATGGTAGCGGTAAGCACAACAACTGGTCTTTGGGCACAGATACAGGTGTAAACCTACTCGGGCCAAGCACCAAGGCAAAAGAAAACCTACAGTTTCTTACTTTCTTCATCAATACCATCAAAGCTGTACACGATTACTCACCACTCTTACGAGCAAGTATTGCCTCTGCGGGTAATGATTTTCGCTTAGGTGCTAATGAAGCTCCTCCTGCTATCATCTCGGTATTTATTGGTACTCAACTCATGAAAGTATTGGAAGAGTTAGAAACCAATGCCTCTGTGCAAGTGGGTAAAGGAGAAAATCTTTATATCAAATTAGGTATAGACAAAGTTCCGCCAGTATTGCTTGACAATACTGACCGTAACCGTACCTCACCTTTTGCTTTTACAGGTAATAAGTTTGAGTTCAGGGCTGTAGGTTCATCTGCCAACTGTTCTTCTCCTATGACCATCCTCAATACCATTATGGCAAATCAGTTAATGATTTTTAAAGATGATGTAGAAGCAGAACTCCAAAAAGAGCCTAAGCGTGAAGTAGCCATTGTCAATGTATTGCGTAAATATGTAAAAGAGTCTAAAAATATCTTGTTTGAGGGCGATAACTACTCTGAGGATTGGGCGCAAGAAGCCGAAAAGCGTGGCTTAGAAAATATCAAATCTACTCCACACGCTTTAGATGCCTTTATCTCAGAAAAAGTCATTGCATTGTTTGAGAAAACGGGTGTACTCAACCACCAAGAAGTGCACGGCAGACACGAAATCATGCTGGAGAACTTCATCAAAAAAGTACAAATCGAGTCAAGAATGGTAGGCGACCTCGCCTTGAACCATGTGATTCCTACAGCTGTAAAATACCAAAATCAACTCATTAGTAATGTGAAAGGGCTAAAAGACTTGGGTATTGAAACCGAAAGTATCAATACCATGATTGAAGCAATTAAGATGGTTTCGCATCATATTAGCCAGATACAGACTATGAGTGAAGAAATGCGTGTAACCCGCCGTGAGGTCAATAAAATAGAAGACACCCGTGAACGTGCTATTGCTTATGATGAGCAAGTAAAGATATTCTTTGATAAAATCCGTTATCATGTGGATAAGTTAGAAACCATCATTGATGATGAAGATTGGCCACTTGCCAAATACCGTGAGATGTTGATGATTCGTTGATTTTTTCATTTTTTTGTTTATGTTAAAAAAAGGTCATTGTTTTTGATGACCTTTTTTTGTGAATTTCCTGAATTAGCCATACTCAATAATTCTTATCAGAAAGTACTTTTGTTAAAAAGGAGTTTTTGGTGCGGATATATTCATCTTGAAAGGTAGTGCTAAGGGCCAGTGATTTTCTTGTTACTGAATTAATTTTTAGGCATTTATTGGAAATTGTTGGCTAATAACAACATTTATCACTAATTTAATGGTGTTGAAAACAAATGGTCTTATATTATAAATAGTATAGAGTATGCCCACAGTAAGAGATTGGGATTTACTAGCCTCCGAAAATGAGAAACTTAAGCAAAAAATACGGCTGCTAGAGCAAAAAAATCAACAAGCTAAGCCCAAAGATGAGAACTTACAGTCTTTACCTCAAGAAAACCAGCAACGTTTTCAACGTGCAGTAGATAATCTTAACCTTTATGGCATAGAAGTAAGCAAAACAGGACAGATTGTATATTGCAATCAATACCTTTTGCGTGTTACTGGCTATACTTCAGAAGAACTCATTGGAAAAGATTACTTTGAAGTATTTGTACCCCTTCCAGAGCAAGAAGATAGAAGAAAAGAATACCAGAGAGCTATGGCAAGGCAGGGCTTCTGGGAGAGTGGCGCACGTAGTTTTAAAATGAAATCAGGTGAAATTAGGTATATCAATTTCAACTCTGTAGTGCTTAACTATTACCAAGGAGAAATTACGGGGCTTACCAAGATTGGGGAAGATGTAACCCACGAAAGAGAAGTATCTCTTGCACTTCAGCGAAGCAATGAAGCATTGCAAGACCTCTTTGACAATAGCAACGACCTTATCTTCATTTGTTCTATGGAAGGTAATTTACTTTTTGCCAACCGAGCCTTCAAAGAAAAAATAGGCTACAGCAATGAAGAACTAGCCCAAACTAATGTAAGAGATATTCTCTATGAACAATCAAAAAAATCTACTTACCGAAAAATTCTGAGCATACTCCGTGGCGAAAAGCTCCCTAAGTTTGATGCTATACTTATCAATAACAAAGGTAAACTTATACATCTTGAAGGCAATGTAAATATTCGCTTCGAGAACGGAAGCCCCGCGGCCGTAAGGGGAATTATGTATGACATCACCGACCGCATACGTGCCGAAAAAGCACAAACACTTTACTACAGCATTGGAAACCTAACCGTCAAAAGCAAAAACTTAGACCAACTCTATCAAACCATTCATCACGAGCTTGGGAAGGTCATTGATGTACGAAATTTTTATATCAAACTTTATAACGACACCAAAACTGAAATTTTATTTCCGTATTATACAGACGAAGCCCGCGACAATGAGGTCAGGATACAAAGACGCAGAGCAGGTATGGGGCTGACCGATTATGTGATGAAGCGAGAAAAGGCCCTCTTTCTTTACGAAGAAGAGATAAATGGTCTACTGTATCAGGGCAAAATCAAACTTTTTGGCCCTATGCCAAAGGTATGGATAGGCGTACCTCTCAAATTTGAAAATGAAGTCATTGGGCTTATCTCCGTAAAATGCTACCGCAGCCGTAGTACCTATAACAGCAACGACCTCGAACTACTTGATTTCATCTCAGGGCAAATTGCGCTTGCAATTCAACGCAAACGTAATGAAGAAAAACTCAGCAACCAAACGGCAAGGCTAGAGGCAATCTTTGAGAGTAGCTCTCATATGATGTGGTCTATTGATAGAAAATATCAGCTTACCTCTTATAATACTAATTACCTCAATTCATTAGAAAAACAATACGACTTGCAAGCAGAACCTCGCGCAAGCCTACTTGACCTCAAACAAGAATTACTTAAAAGTGACTTGTACGACTTCTGGCAAGAAAAATATCGCTTGGCTTTTCAAGGAGAAATACAGCACTTTGAGCTGAAAGATTACCTCAAAGACCAAACCTATCGCTGGCGTGAGGTCTATCTCAACCCAATCCGCTTAGAAGATGGCTCTATTGAAGAAGTATCTGCTATTTCGCACGACATCACAGAAAAAAAACTCTCTGAAATCGCACTCATAGAGAGTGAAAATAAATTTAGAAATATCTTCGAGTCATTCCAAGACATTTACTATCATACTGATTTAGAAGGGCTTATTACGCTCATTAGCCCTTCTATCTTAGAAATAACGGGCTACCACCCCGAAGAGATTATAGGTAAAAGTATTGCTAACCTTGTAGTGGACAAAACGCACCTCCGTACTTTACTAGCAGACCTACACCGCCAAAAACGCATCAAAAATTTTGAAATTGCACTCAAAACAAAAGAAGGTAAAATAATTCAATCTATCTCCAATATCAGGCTAGTCTATGATGAAACGGGTAAGCCCTTTGGTATTGAAGGGGTAGTGCGCGACATTACTGAGCTCAAAAAAGCTGCCGAAGAAGTACTCCGTGCCAAAGAAATCGCAGAACACTCACTAGCTGTCAAAGAAAGTTTCTTGGCAAATATGAGCCACGAAATCAGAACACCTATGAATGGCGTAATAGGTATGATAGACCTGATGATGGATACACAACTGAGCGAAGAGCAGTATGAATACATGCAGACCATCAAGAAGTCATCTGAAACCTTGCTGCATATCTTAAATGACATCTTAGACCTCTCTAAAATGGAAGCAGGCAAGATGAAACTATACACACGCCCCATAAACCTTCGCAACACACTCGACAAAGTTTATACACTCTTTATGTCGCAGGCAAACCGCAAAGATAACCGCCTCCATTATTTTATAGATGAATCTATACCCCCCAGCTTAGAGATAGATGAAACACGCTTGCTACAAATCATTGCCAATCTTACTTCTAATGCTATTAAATTTACAGAAAATGGCTATATCTTAATAAGACTTTTTGTACTAAAACAACGCAAGGATAAAATAAAACTCAAAATAGAAGTACAAGATACAGGCATAGGCATCGACCCTGAAAATGAAAAATTACTTTTTAATACTTTTAGCCAATTAGATAACTCCTCCTCAAAATCTTATGCGGGTACAGGCTTAGGCTTGGCTATCTCAAAAGAACTCACACAACTGATGAAAGGAAAAATAGGCATTAAGTCAAAACTAGGACAGGGTAGCACTTTCTGGTTTACCATAGAAACCAAAATTTCTGACCAATCTGCCATTAGCCAAGAAATATTTTTACCTGATTTTAGCTCAGGCAACCACTTTAAGGGAGTAGTGCCCAATGTCTTGATTGTAGATGATAACGCCGTAAACAGAAAAGTAGCAGGTGAAATCTTGCGAAAAGCAGGCTGCAATGTAGAATTGGCTTCTAGCGGAAGGGAGTGCATCGAAAAGGTGAAAAAACAAGGTTTTCACAGCTATTACGACCTTATTTTTATGGATATACAAATGCCTGACATGGATGGCGTAGAAACCACCTGGCAACTCAAAACACTCCCCGACATTGCGCTGCCACCCATTGTGGCAATGACTGCTTACTCCATGCAGGAAGACAAAGAAAAATTTATCTCCAAAGGACTTGATGACTATGTCTCAAAGCCTATCAAAGCCCAAACACTCATCAGCAAGGTGCAAGAATACCTCCAAGAAAATCAGACAAAAACTACCAAACGCACCAATAGCTCAGGTATTATTCAAGATAGCACTACTCAAACTCCTGAAAATTGTATCTTGGAAGAAGCTGTATTAATGCAACTTGCTAAATATGGTGGAAAGCCACTAATTGCAGAATCTCTTACAGAATTTGAACTTGATACCCTAACACTAATGCAGCAAGCCCAGCAAGCACTCAATGCACAAGACTGGCAGATGCTTAAACAGCATTTGCACACACTCAAAGGCAATGCCAGTACGCTAGGGGTGAAGCAAGTTGCAGAGACTGCAACACATATCGAGAAACTGCTCAAGTTAGGTACATATCCTAAGATTGAGCAAGATTTCACACAACTCAACCATCATTTCAAAGCTTTTCAAGAGAATTATAAGCAATTAATGGAGGTGATGTTCTAGTTGAATAAAAAATTTATGGTTCTCTAACAATTTATTTGATGGTGTGTGATAAGGTGAGTTGAATGCTGTTCAGAACATAAATGCCAGCGGACTGAAAGTCCGCTGCTACGGATTTTCACATAAATTGTAAGATAATCAAATTTATTGTTTTAAAATGAAATTTTGTTATTGTTAAAATAACTTTTATAATAACATTTAGCTTTCTAACAATTTATTTGATGGTGTGTGATAAGACGAGCTGAATACTGTTCAAAACATAGATGCCAGCGGACTGAAAGTCCGCTGCCACGGATTTTCACATAAATTGTAAGATAATCTAATATTTCAGGTTTTTAAAATTGTTTTTTCTTAATTCAGTAAACTAAATAGTGTTTGGGTTAATTTTCGTGGTGGGGAAGTTAAAAATTTGATGTTCTTTTAATGTTATTATTAAAATAACTTTTATAATAACATTTTAAATTCTTGAACTTATTTTTTCATTCAGGAAGATATTGCGGAACACCCCGATGCTGTTCATATTTGCTTTCTTCTTTCAAAAAACGATAAGCAGCATATTCAGTACCATTTGTTATAGCAATGTACTGTGCTTTTAGACTATAATTGTACTGACAAACTTGCTCAAGAGTAGCTGTACTGAGCGGTACAAAAGTAGCTTTGCATTCTATTAAAAAGAAGGGGAGGGCTTCACGGTCATACACTAGAATATCACTGCGTTTTTGTCTTAGCGCATACTTGAGTCCACTTTCGGTTCTAATAAGCCCTTTGGGGTAATCAAATTGTTGAATAAGATACCTTAAGAAATGTTGCCTGACCCATTCTTCGGGGGTGAGTACAAGGTGTTTTTGCCTGACAAGGTCATAAATGTAAAGTTGTTCATTTATTTTTTTAATTTGGCAATCATATTCGGGAAGCTGTATCTGTTCAAGGCTCAAATCATTCATGTTTTTTATTTTTTTATTATGTTTTTTATTCTATCTAAAACGCTTGATTTTCTCTTGTCGCCACTTATTTGGCTGAGTATTATTTTTTTATGGGCGTTGCTCACTAAAAAACCTTTACTCAAAAAGAGGTTATTTCGTCTTGGGGTAGGGCTTTTTCTGCTATTGAGTAACCCTTTGCTTATCAATCTTGCACTACTCACTTGGGAAATTCCTCCTACACCACTTACATCTATCAATAAAAATTATGACTTTGCCATTGTGTTGACAGGAATCACCCAAAACGCACATAAAACTCCCTCAGATAGGGTATATATGCAAGAAGGGGCAGACCGTATTTTGCACGCATTGATGCTATACAGAAAGGGCAAAGTTAAGAAAATTCTGATTACAGGTGGAACAGTAGAAGTTATGGGTAAAAAACATACGAGCGAAGCAATCTTATTAGCACAGATTTTAGCACACGCAAAAGTATCCAAGGACGACATTCTGTTGGAAACTTCAGCACGCAATACCCATGAAAATGCCAAAAATACAAAACAGTTATTGGTTAAAAAGTACCCACAAAATCGATTATTGCTTATTACTTCGGCTTTTCATATGCGGCGGGCAGAAGCCTGTTTCAAAAAAGTAGGCTTAGAAGTTGTACCCTTCAGTGCGGGCTTTCATACACAAGACCTAAAATGGAAAACAGCTTGGCTCATTCCTACGGGGCGTGCCCTACAGCTGTGGTCGTTGCTTATACACGAGGTGAGTGGCTACCTTATTTACAAAATAGTGGGTTATGCCTAAGTAAAGCAAAAATTTCTTCTCAAAAAACCTGAAAATCATTGTTTTTGTCTGTTTTTTGTTTAATTTGAAACAAATAAATTAGCGAAAGTAATGCTAAGAAGAAGATGATTTTTATCAAAAGAAATGAATAAATACAATACTGCATTTTGGGTGTTTTTAATGGTAATCAGTAAACAGCACACGTTGGCTCAAGACATCAGGCATACAAACAGTACCCAAACATTCATTGGATTTGATGTATTTAGCTTGGTAGTGGTGCTTTTGGGGTTGCTACTGGCACTTAGTTATATTATTTGGCTACACAAGCAACAGATTCACCGCCTTAGAAAAATTATTGCTCAACAACTAGCACAAAAGAGTGAGTTTCACAAAAGACTTTTACAACAAGAAAAAGAAATACAAAACCTAAATGAAACCCTTGACAGTTTTAGGAATGACCTCCGATTCAAAGACGAGTTACTTTACTTGAATGATGCACAGCTACGTGCAGCAGACTTAGTGGCTAGCGAAGAAGTGGACGAAGTAGGCTACCGTACTCCTCCCGAGGTGATGGACAACATTGCAGCACGAAAAACACGAGATACCCTAGAGAGTATTATGTATGCAAGGCAAATTCAGCAGGCGATGCTTCCTAAATTAGAAACTTTTAAAGCTGTAATTCCCGAATCTTTTGTACTTTTTAGGCCACGCGATACCGTGAGTGGCGATTTCTACTGGTTCAATAGCAAAAGCCACCGCTCCGTGATAAGCGCAATAGATTGCACAGGGCATGGCGTACCAGGTGCATTTTTAAGTATGATTGGCAATGAACTGCTGAATAAAATTGTGATTTTCAAAGGAATTACAGAGCCACACAAAATATTGGCGCAACTTCAATTAGAAATGAGGAATACCCTCAAACAAAAAGAGAATGGCAATGAAGATGGCATGGACATTGGCATCTGTACACTGCACCTCGTTCCGCCCGAACGTGAAGAACTTTTCGGACAGCCTCGCCTTGAATTTGCAGGAGCAAAAAACAGCTTGATTTATATACAAGACAAACAAATGCACGTAGTAAAAGGCGACAAAGTACCAATAGGAGGTTATCTCTTCAAAGATGATTACAATTTTACCACACATACCATACCGCTCAAAGGAGAAACTACTTTTTATATGTATTCTGATGGTTATGCTGACCAGTTTGGAGGAGAAGACAAGAAAAAATTTATGGTAAGCCGGTTTCGCTCACTTTTATTGGAGATTCACCATCTTCCACTAGAACAACAAAAACGGCAACTTGAAAAAACACTGCTTCAATGGATGGGAGGCACACCGCAAATAGATGACATATTGGTAATGGGCTTCAGAATTTCACTCTGACTAAGAGATTGGTTATTTGTTATCAAGTAGTAGTCACTGGCTGGAGTGTGTAAATAGCAAAAAACTCAATTAGCAAATTTAGTTCTCTGATAATTTTTGTGATGGTGTGTGATAAGATGAGCTGAATGCTGTTCAGAACATAAATGCCAGTGGACTGAAAGTCTGCTGCTGCAGATTTTCACAGAAATTGTCAGACAATCATAAGTTTTTAAAAAAAATCTTAAAAAGATTTGCGTATCTTAAAGAGATGCTCTACATTTGTGTTACATAGCTGGTTGAAGGATAGAGGAGGTTAAGTGTTCATCCCCGTTCACACCTCCTCGTTTTTTTCGATTACATTCTTAACTTAGCTTTTTCCTTAATTCTTTTCGGAGTTGAAAATCACAGCGAACATTTAGCAATAAAAAAAGACCACACTTCCAAGTGTCGCCTTTTGCTTTGGTGTTTTGATGAACTAAGTGAAAAGTACTTATTTTACAGGTTTAAGTGCTTTTACTGCTCCAAGAGGGTTGATAAGTTTTCCTGTAAGGACATCATCTTTTGTCGTAAATCCAGTATTTTTTAAGATAGTATGTGCTTTTTGAGTATCTAAGTCAGGATTGAGTGCTTTCAATATACCTAACAGCCCCGCCACATAGGGCGTTGCCATAGACGTTCCGCTGTAAACAGCATACTTGTTGCCTGGCACAGTTGAGAGAATATTTTGCCCGGGGGCAGCAATGCCCATCTTCATATCTGTTACGAAGTTAGAAAAATTGGCTTTCTTCATTTCGTCATTAACGGCCGATACTGTAATCACCCCTTTGCAACTTGCAGGTACAGAGGTCTTTGCGTTTTTATTGCTATTTCCAGCAGCTACTACTACAATTGCCTTAGATTTTTGTGCATATTTGATGGCTTCTTCATAAGCACGCTGGGCTGCATCGCTAGAAGGGCCACCCAAGGACATTGAAATCACATCAGCACCTTTGTCGGCTGCCTCGAGCATGCCATTGATGATGTCGCGCTGTGTACCCCAGCCATAGTCGCTAAGTACTTTAATACTAGTTACTTGCACAAACTTATTATCTAGAGAAAGTGAAGCAACTCCTAAGCCATTGTTTGAAACAGCTGCGGCAATGCCAGCACAATGTGTGCCGTGCGTTTGCTTATCTTGGTCGTATTTTTTCTGTGTAGAAATATAATTACCCTTTAAATCCTCGTGTGAACCTTCCACACCTGTATCTAAGATAGCTATTTTTGATTTTTTGATAGGTTTTATATTTTCCTTTCGGAGGTAGTCGAAATATTCATTGACTTTCATTTTCTCAAAGCCCCACATTTCTTGAAGGCTAGGGTCATTGATGCCATAATCAATAGGGGAGGGGCTAGGCTTGGCAGGTAAGATATTGAGTGGACTTACATGTATCACTTCATTGTATTCAATCCAATCTGTGAGGTTATTTTGCTGAAGAGTCTTTTGAATTTCTTTGATTTGACCCAAATATTCTTCGGGAATATCTAGTACATAATAATCATCTAGGCTTGTCCATTCAGGGTGCTTGATGTCAGGGAATGCAGGCTCAAAGGTAACCTTGTAGGGTGCAAGTACTTCTGAAAGCAATTGTAGCTGTGTTACATCTTTAAGGTCTATGAGCAATTCACCATCTTTTGCAAGGTCGTGTTGTGGTTGATAATTTTTTTCAACTTGGGTTTGCGCCTCGTTGTTTGTCAGTTTTGCAAAGGTATTAGGCACAATGTTAGAATACATAATGTAGCCCGCAAAACCAATACCCATGGCTGCTATGAAAAATCCACGTGTGCTTTTGAGGTTATTGGCAAGCAAAAATACCATGACAAATACCATCAAATCGCGTGGTAGCATCAGGAGTAATTTGTGGTAGAAGCTAAAGTCAGTCAAAAAAACTACAATAGCATAAAAAATAGATGCCCCCCAAAAACTAATATTGGGAAGAAGGGTGCTCTTATCTTTATAGATTCGATAAAATAACCAAAGAATTGAGAGGGAAAGCCCTACTGCTAAATAGGGGTATAAGTTGTTTATCATGGTTTTGTTATGTTAATACAATACTACATTAGCTGCTTTTGTTTTTAACACTCTAAATTAAGAAAATATTTACAAAAAACAAAAAAAATACGGCTTTAATTGTATTTTCATAAAAATTGGACTTACATCAAGTAGTTGAGCAAATAAAAACAATCAACAGAAGCTATCTAGGCAGACTTTCGCAGTAAATACCGTCAGCATCGCTATCGAGTTGTTTTTTACATTTTTTGTTTGCCTTGGCATAGGTTTTTGCTTCGGTTTGGGTCTTAAAATCTTTGCAAGTTTTGCAATCTTTGTCTTTTTTTCCAGAAGAACAAGCAGACAAGCACAACCAACCCAAAAAAATAGCAGCAAATAATAGCTTTTTCATAATTTATTAAAATTTATCAACCAAAAAAGAGAGAAAACATATCTTCACTCAAAATACTTCAATACACAAATTTAATTTTATCTTTGCTAATAGCAAAATCAATTTTGTCCGTAATAAATCAGCCGCTCCGCCAAGTGCTTTTAAATAAAAGTCAGGCGCGCAATTATCTTTGCTTGCTGATAAAAATAAAATAACCCATAACTGACAACAAGGCATACCATGTACTTTACTATCTGGATTGAAAAAATAGAAAACCATGGCGAAGACGCACTTCCTACTTTATTGTTACAACCACCGAGTACAGGCGTATTGGCAGTCTATGATGGGCTGGGGGGGGCAGGTAGTAAAACTTACTTATTGCAAGATTGGAGCAATGAACCGCTCAGTGGGGCATACCTTGCCTCAAGATATGCCAAACAATGTCTCGAACACTTTTTCAAAAAAATAGCAATACAAGAAACTACACTTATTGAGCAATTGACAGCATACATTAAACACAATTTCCAAGATTTTGCGCAATCCTTAGAAGGCCCTCCCTCACGGCTTAAAAGTAAACTCATCAAGCCTTTGCCCACTACACTGGCAGGATTGGCCTTTTATCCATCTAATGATGAAAGTAAATTACTGATTGTCAATAGCTTCTGGGCAGGCGACTCTCGCAATTACCTCCTAACTGACGCTCAGGGTCTGCAGCAAATTTCAAAAGATGACCTCAACCGACAGCCCGATGCTATGGAAAATATCTGGCAAGATGCTACCCTCTCCAACTGCATTGATGCTAGTGGAAATTTTACAATTCATCAACTTGTTCTCGAGGTAGCTTCGCCTTGTATCTTATTAAGTGCCACTGATGGCTGTTTTGGTTATCTACCTACTCCTATGCACTTTGAGTACATTTTGTTACATACTTTGATGAGTAGTTTTTTTGATATTGAAGATTGGCAGGAAAAACTCAGCGAACAACTTGGGCTAGTGGCTGCCGATGATGTAAGCCTCAGCCTGTGTGTGATAGGTTTTGATAGCCTCAATGCCCTCAAAGTACATTTTTTCCCACGCTATCAGTTTATCTACCACCACTTTATGGCTTCTTATGATAACATTATGAGCGAAGAAGATAAGCGCGAAGAACAAAAACGGGAGGCTTTACGCCAACTTTGGGAAGATTACAAAATAGGCTACTACGAAATGATTTAAAAACACTTCATCATACATCAGAAAAATGCCTAATACAAGCATAGATATCAACTGCGATATGGGAGAAAGCTACGGCAACTTTGAGGTAGGCAATGATGCTGCTTTGCTACCTTACATTAGCACTTGTAGTATAGCCTGTGGTTTTCACGGAGGAGACCCTTTACACATAGAAAAAACCTTAAAAAGTGCTTTGCAATATCCTGTCAGCATCGGGGCGCACCCTGCTTATCCTGACTTACAAGGATTTGGAAGGCGGTATATGCAACTCTCCACAGAAGAGCTAACGGCTACGGTAAAATACCAGGTGGCTGCCCTTAAAGGAATGACCGAAAGTCTAGGGGGTAAAATAAGCTATGTAAAGCCGCATGGTGCACTTTACAACACCATAGCCATCCAAAAAGAAGAAGCAAAAGCGGTCATCAATGCCTTACAAAGCATAGATAGTCAGTTGGCGCTGATGGGTTTGGCAGGTAGCAAACTAGAAAAGTGGGCAAAAGAAATGCAGATTGAGTTCATAGCAGAGGCATTCATAGATAGAGTGTATGAAGCAGATGGTAGTCTGCGTTCACGCTCAAAGGTTGGGGCAGTCATTCACACTCCTGAAATAGCTACCGCACAAGTACTTTCAATTTTACAACATCAAAAAGTAAGTACTTATATAGGAGAGGAAATTCCGCTCAAAGCACAAAGTTTTTGTATTCATGGGGACAATCCAGCCGCTTTGTCTATCTTGATGCACCTTGAAAAAGAATTGAGTACTTACCAAATTACCAAAAAAATCTATGATTAAAGAAATTAAACCTTATGGTACAAAAGCATTATTGGTAGTTTTTGAGCAAGTTATTTCAGAAGAAATACATCAGCAAGTAATAGTATTAAGGCAATGGATTGAGCAACAAAGCATAAAGGGAATCACTCATACTGTACCTGCTTATTGTTCTCTTACTGTGGGCTACGAACCTGAGCAGACTGATTTTCAAACCATTAAAAAAATAATTGATTCATTTAAAACTGTAAAAGTTTCACAAGAATTAGCCAATAAAACTACACGTCTTTTTAAAATTCCAATTTGCTATGCCCCCCAACATGCACCCGACCTCGAGACAGTCTGCCAACTCACACAGCTAGGTACTCGAGAAGTTATCTCACTACACAACAAAACAATTTACCACGTTTTTATGCTTGGTTTCTTATTGGGGTTTCCGTATATGGGTCAACTCCCTTTGCCTTTACAACTTCCTCGCAAAAACACACCCACACCGCACATAGCCGCAGGTGCTGTGGGTATAGCAGCGCAACAGACGGGGATTTATCCTATCAATTCACCAGGTGGTTGGCACATCATTGGGCAGACACCAGTGCCTGTATTCAATGCCCAACTGCCTATGCCTTTTCTCTTGCAAGCAGGCGATAAAGTTCAATTTTATGAAATCAGCACTACTCAATTCCAAATAATTTCTGAAGAAGTACAGGTAGGCAAATTTATTGTAGAGCCAGAGATTATCATAGCAAACTGCAATCAGAAGTAAAGATTTATTAGAATAATCTCCTCAGTTATGCTTCGTTTGAGCAAACCAGCAACTAAATACAGTTTTTCTGCAAGCCTTTTAATTTATATCGGATAAAGACAAAAACTATTAACCTGCTCACACAGTACAAAAATAGACAAATACCTGCCCAGTGGCGCATTTTAGTCCTCGAAAGAAGATGAACAAGGGTGCGCTCCGCTGGGGCTAATGGCTAAACGCTTTTTAATGCTACTACTAACCGAACGTCTTTACAAGACTTTTTGAGCACGGTAGGTGCACCCCGTTTTTTTGACATTGATGTAGAAACAATCGCCTCTGCTGTATAAGGACCAGCTTTTGCTTTTCATCTTGTGGTGTTGAGTGTTCTTTCAGAAATCAAATGCAACAGAGAGTAGAGTAGGGGAGACAAGCCCAGATTAGCGGTTTTAATATTTACCTATAACGCTGATAGGGTTAGTACATCTCTTCCAAATCCTCTGCTGGGGTAACTTGCTTTAGATTAAAATAACCTACAATTAGAAAAATATAACCTACAAAAAGCACTATAAATCCAATTAAAAAAATAAAACTGAATACTGCAATGAGGTAGAGTAACCCTGCGGTTTTAAATTCTGAAATACGGCTAGCATTGCCCAACTGTACTAAGGCAGTGCGCGCAAGTATTAATGAAATGGCAAAACCAGTGATGATTAGGAAGGCATAACCTGTCATTTTACCTGTATGTGTCATAATGAGGGCGGCAATTTGCTGCGCAAAATCAGGCTCATTGTTCATACGCAATTGCAACTTCTGTAAAAATAGCTGTACATCTTTGGCAAAGGTAGCTGCCAAATCTTCATCTAGTTTGAGTATTTCAGGAATAATCGTTTCTTGAAATACGCCTATAATACCATAAACACCCACAGCAAAACTTGTGTAAAGTATAATGTAATTGAATAAGTACAGTGTAAAAATACTTTTTCTCTTGAAAAATTTTGCAAAATAAGCATGCGCCAATAGCAGTAACAGAGTAGAAGTAAGGTTGAGGGCAATCAATAACCAGCCTGAGAGAATGAACCCACATAGCGGAAGTAGCGCACCAATCTGCGCTAGGTATAGTTTATTTTTGTTCATCTTGGTATGGTTTACAGGCGTAAAGCTAATAAAAAAATCTTCAAAAATAAAGCCATCTATAAGCAACATAGGCATAAAAAAACCCTTTTGCCTAAGACAAAAGGGTATTCCAAACCTTATTTATCATGAAAAAAGTAGAGTCGGGGTGGCGAGATTCGAACTCACGACCCCTTGCACCCCATGCAAGTGCGCTACCGGGCTGCGCTACACCCCGAACTGATTTGGAGTGCAAATATAGATAAGTTTTTATTGTATGCAAAATAAATGTTATGAATTTTATGAATGCACCATACCTTGTGGCAAACTTAACAAGATGCTATCCCAAAGTGCTACCCTAAATTTAAGTGCTTCTAAGGCACTTTCTTCTGCTTTTGCCCATTTTTCTTCATCATTACCACAGATTTCTTCCAGCATAAGCATAGCCAGCTCCCCGTGTGAATCACCGTCTAGCTCTATATGTCGCACTAAATAATATTTGAATTTATGCAATTGCTCGGGGTGTGCTTGGCTTACTTGATGAACGATTTGGGTAAACAGTGCAGGGATTAAGTCTTCGCGCCCAAAAGCAAATGCAGCAGCAATTTCAGCCAAGTTGCCTTTTTCTATGGTATTAAAAGTAAAATTGAGGAAACTTTTGATAGCGAGGGGCAAGCGCATTTTTTGGATAGCTTCTGTATAATATTTGCCTGTTTCAATGTACCTGACCAGAAGTTCTATTTTGCTAGTATTTGCACCGAGGGCTTGCATTGCTTCTAGGTACATTTCAAAGTGGCTCATAAATGTACCGTCTTCATCTTTGTCGCTTTCTTCGCCCAAGATGATTTCGTTGATAAAACGGCGCACTTTAGGGTTGCCTACGGGTGTCCAAGGGACTTCTACACAGGTTAATTGATTTTGCAATGCTTTTGCAAGCGACATAAAGTCCCATACTGCAAAGATATGGTATTCCATGAAAGTTTGTAAGTCTTCCAGACTGTTCATCTGTTGGTAGAGAGGGTGCTCAAGAAGCTCTGCTCTATAAGGTGCTACAGATTGATTAATTTTTTCAATGAATGGGTTCATCTTTTCATTTTGGTTATTAATATTGGTTAGAAAAATAAAAATTCAAGATTTTTGTTTTGCACAATTAGCTGGGTATGGGGGCATCCGACTTCTAAGAATGAAGTTTGGTTATTGCAGTTTCAGCTTCTTAGTCAATTTATAAAAGTGCTTAGTTTTTCGTGGTTGATGTCAATGCCTGTATTTTTGAGGTGTTTGAAAAGCACTGATTTGTGAGGAAGATACTTCTCATACTGTTATTTAGGCGAATATCTTTAATGGTGATGTTTTCTCGAAAAAACATTGCTATCCTAACTAATCCTACTCCAATAATTTTCTTGTTTGGCAGATTTTTGGAGATATTTTTTTAGTGGTTGATTCTCAGATTTTTGCAGGTTGAGGTCATCTTTTAAGACTGCTTTGGCTGCTTCGCGAGCAGTTTGCAGAATTTGCCCATCTTTGGCGAGGTCTGCAATGACCAAATCTAACACACCACTCTGCTGTGTTCCCATGAGATTGCCTGGGCCTCTGAGCTTCAAATCTACTTCGGCTATCTCAAAGCCATTAGTAGTGCGCACCATGGTTTCTAAGCGAACTTTTGCCTCTTTGCTTAGTTTTACATCGGTCATCAAGATGCAGTAAGATTGCTCTGCGCCACGCCCTACACGCCCTCTAAGCTGGTGTAGCTGTGCCAAGCCAAATTTTTCGGCATTTTCTATCACCATGACTGAGGCATTGGGTACATTTACGCCCACCTCAATCACTGTGGTAGCCACCATAATTTGTGTTTCTTTTTTGATAAAGCGTTGCATTTCGTAGTCTTTATCCACTGAACTCATCTGCCCGTGCAAGATACTAATTTGCGCCTCAGGAAAAGCCCTTGCAATGCTTTCGTAGCCGTCCATTAGGTTTTTGTAGCTTAGTTTTTCAGATTCTTCTATAAGTGGATAGACAATGTAAATTTGTCTGCCTTTGGCGATTTCCTCTTTGATAAATCCAAACACACGCAAGCGGTGCGCATCATAGCGATGGGCAGTTTTGATGGGCTTACGTCCTTGAGGGAGTTCATCTATTACAGATACATCTAAATCGCCGTAGAGTGTCATAGCCAGTGTGCGAGGTATGGGTGTGGCAGTCATCACGAGAATATGCGGAGGCATCTCAGGATTTTTGCTCCAAAGTTTGCTGCGCTGTGCTACCCCGAAGCGGTGCTGTTCATCTATGATACAAAGCCCTAGATTTTCAAACTGTACTTTGTCTTCAAAGAGGGCGTGCGTACCTACCAAAATTTTAAGATTGCCATTCTCGAGCCTGCCATGCAGCACACGGCGGTCTTTGGTACGTGTAGAGCCTGTAAGCAGGTCAATGGTAATCCCCATTTTGTCGGTAAATTCTTTCAAACCCTGAAAGTGTTGCTCTGCCAAAATCTCAGTAGGGGCTACTAAGCAGGCTTGCGCACCATTATCAACTGCCATCAGCATAGCCAAAAAAGCCACAATGGTTTTGCCACTGCCCACATCACCTTGCAGGAGTCGGTTCATTTGTTGCCCCGAAATCATGTCTTTGCAAATCTCTTTTACTACTCGTTTTTGGGCGTTGGTGAGTTCAAAGGGGAGGTGTTCTTTGTAGAACAGCGTCAATAAATCTGTTTTGCTAAGAAGTTGTCCTCTGTATTTGATTTTTTTATTTTGTTGCTGGTGAAGCAGTTTGAGCTGCAAGAAAAATAACTCTTCAAATTTTAGCCTTTCTTTTGCCTGTTTGAGCCAAGCGGCATTTTTAGGAAAATGAATATGAAAAAGTGCATCTTTGCGTGCTATCAGTTGGTGCGTTGCCAAGAGATTTTCAGAAAGATTTTCTTCTATGTGTGGGTAGGCAAGGGGCAGAAGTGTTTGTATCGTTTTGCCAATTACTTTGCTAGTGATAAATTTCTTTTTGAGCTTTTCAGTAACATTGTAAACGGGCTGAAGGTAGCCTGTTTGGAGTTGGAGATTGGTAACGGGTTCTATTTCAGGATGCACAAGGCTAAATTTGCCATTAAAGTATTGCGGTTTGCCAAATACAAGGTACTCTACACCCATTTGTAGATTTTTGAGCTGCCACTGTATGCCCTGAAACCAAAGCAGTTCCATAGTTTCTGTGCCATCAGTAAAAATGGCAACCAAGCGTTTTTTGAAGCCTTCGCCTATGGTTTCCCAGTTAGTGATTTGCCCTTTCACTTGTAGGTAAGGCATATCTTCTTCTAGTTCGGCAATAAAATGAATCTGTGTGCGGTCTTCGTGCCTAAATGGAAAGTAGCGCAGTAGGTCATTATAAGTAAAGATATTGAGTTCTGTATTAAGCAGTTTGGCACGTTGTGCGCCCACACCTTTTAGGAACTCTATTTTATTTTCAGAAAAATCGCTCATGGGTTGTATTGATTATCTTAGCGAAGTTAAAGAATTTAACTTTCATTTAAAAATAAAAGCTGAAAATGCACTTAACTACCTATTTTACTTCCGTATGAAGGGATGAATTATCGTAGTTGGTGATGAGATTTAAGATTTAGTTAAGACGTTCCATTTTTTTTAAAAACGGAACGTCTGTTGGCTGACTTATCTCCAAAAAAACATATAAAGTACTGATAATCAATAAGTAATAGTTTGAATTATTATTCCAAACAAACTCACACTACACACCTAAATCTTTCAAGATAAATTGTATTTTGTCTTTGAGTTTGGCTTCTACAGCCTCAAAATCTTCACGTTTGGGGAGTTCTTCACGCACACTGACATAAAACTTGATTTTGGGTTCTGTGCCAGAGGGTCGAGCCGATACTTTGCTGCCGTCCTCGAGGATAAACTGCAATACATTGGATTTGTCCAATGTAATGCCTATTTTTTCACCTGTTTTTAGGTCAGTGCTTGTTTGGGCTTGGTAATCAGCCACTTTGGCTACGGCATAGCCTCCTAAGGTTGCTGGCGGATTGTCTCGAAAGTCTTGCATCATGGCTTTGATTTCTTCTGCACCTGCTTTGCCTTTTTTGGTGAGCGAAACCAACGACTCGAGATAAAAGCCATATTCTATATAAATATCAATCAACTGTTCAAAAGGGCTTTTGCCTTGGTCTTTGGCAAAGGCGACCATTTCGGCAATCAAAGCGCAAGCGAGAATGGCATCTTTGTCGCGTACAAACTCTCCGGCTAAGTAGCCATAGCTTTCTTCGCCACCGCCCACAAAATATTTTTTGCCTTCATTGGTACGGATTACTTCGGCAATGTACTTAAAGCCCGTCAGGGTATTGAATACTTCTAGCCCATTCTTTATAGCAATGGCATCAAGCAAATCAGTCGTTACGATGGTTTTGGCTATGTATTCGTTGCCTTGCATCTTGCACGAATCTTTGCGCGCTTTGATGAGGTGGCTGATGAGCAAAGTAGCGGTTTGATTGCCATTGAGGAGTTGCCATTCGCCTTTGTGGTTTTTGAGGGCAATGCCCACACGGTCGCCATCGGGGTCAGTGCCCATAAGCAGGTCAGCATCTAAGGTCTT
Organism: uncultured Cytophagaceae bacterium; assembly: GCA_964480455.1. Lineage (GTDB taxonomy): Bacteria > Bacteroidota > Bacteroidia > Cytophagales > Microscillaceae > JAABSX01. Next base: position 14,489 of record CAYZQI010000029.1, on the reverse strand, counting down.
GGCTTTTGCCAGACCCATGCTCAGTGCTTCGGCTTCTTCGGGGTTAGGATAAATAACAGTGGAGAAATTGCCATCGGGTGTGGCTTGTTCTTCTACAATATGTACATTTTCAAAGCCAATTTGCTTCAAAATCTGAGGTACTAAGGTAATAGCAGTGCCGTGAATGGGCGTAAATACGATTTTAAGGTCTTTTTGTCTTTGGATTACCTCAGGAGCAAGCGAAAGCGACTGCACTCTGGCAAGGTAGATTTCATCAATGGCTTTACCTATTTTTTCTATATTTTGAGGTTTTCCTTCAAACTTAATGTCATCAACTGTTACTTTTTGCACTTCTGCAATAATATTTTTATCGTGAGGAGCTACTACTTGTCCGCCGTCATTCCAGTAGGCTTTGTAGCCATTGTATTCTTTGGGGTTGTGAGAGGCTGTAAGCATCACACCACTTTGGCAACCTAGCTCACGTACCGCAAAAGAAAGGGCAGGCGTAGGACGCAAGGCTTCATAGAGATACACATAAATACCATTGGCAGAAAAAACATCAGCCACTACTTGGGCAAGTTCTGTGCTTTGGTTGCGGTTATCATACGCAATCGCTACTTTGATGGGTGTATCAGGAAAAGATTTTTTGAGATAATTCGCCAGTCCTTGTGTAGCTGCCCCGATGGTATAACGGTTTACACGGTTAGAACCTACACCAAGCAGACCTCTGAGACCTCCAGTACCAAACTCTAGGTCTTGATAAAAGGCATCTGTCAAATCTGCATACTGCTCGGCATCTAGCTGGGCTTGGATATGGGCTTTGGTGTCAGTATCATAATTGCCATTGAGCCATTGGTTTATTTTTTGGTTTACTTCGCTTGAGAGTTGTGTGGTCATAGTCTTTAATTTTTTGTATTAGATAAATATTCATTTTTGTTAAAGCTACACAAAAATAAGTAGGCTTTGAGGTTTTTGCTAATTATTGGATATTATTTCAAGTGTAAGTACCATTTTACGAGTTCTTAAATGCGCTACTTTCCGAAAATATATCTACTAGCATTTTGTAAATCTTTATCATCAGGATACTTGACTAAAATCTCCTCTAAGGCATTATTGAGCAGTTTGCAAAAGTTAGTAGTAATCATATTTGCTCCTCACCTCAAAATCACGTCAAACTATTTTGTTACAAAGCAAAGATACAAAAAATCTTTCATTGCTTATTTCTATGATTGAAACCTCTTATGCAAAAAACCGACACTAGCCTCAGCTCGTGCCGGTTTTTATTGAAACACATAAAATTCATTCCTTATGAAGTATTAGTCCTTTGTAGCGATCATATTCAAAGCTGAACCTGCCTTAAACCACTCAATTTGCTGCGTATTATAAGTATGTTTTACTTCAAATTCCTCTTTTGAACCATCGGCGTGCGTAAGGGCTACTTTCAGGTTTTTGCCAGGTGCAAACGCTGTCAAGCCAATGATGTCTATGCTGTCATCTTCTTGGATTTTGTCATAGTCAGCGGGGTTTACGAAAGTAATCGCAAGCATACCTTGTTTTTTGAGGTTGGTTTCGTGGATACGGGCAAAAGACTTCACCAAAATTACACGAACGCCTAAGAAACGAGGCTCCATGGCAGCATGCTCACGTGATGAACCTTCGCCATAGTTATTATCACCTACCACGATAGAACCTACGCCTGCTGCTTTATAAGCACGTTGTACGGAAGGAACTTCACCATATTCACTTGTGAGTTGGTTTTTGACCGAGTTGGTTTTGTTGTCATTGAAGTAATTGACTGCACCAATGAGCATATTGTTAGAGATATTGTCCAAATGCCCTCTAAAGCGCAACCAAGGACCTGCCATAGAGATATGGTCGGTTGTACATTTTCCCTTTGCTTTGATGAGTAGTTTTAGCCCAGTGAGGTCTGTACCTTCCCAAGGTTTAAAAGGATCTAGCAGCTGCAGACGCTCAGAGTCGGGGCTTACCAATACTTGTACTTTGCTGCCATCTTCGGCGGGGGCTTGGTAGCCAGCATCTTCTACGGCATATCCTTTGGGGGGTGCCATTAAGCCTTCGGGTTCGTCTAGTTTTACTTGCTCACCATTTTCGTTGGTTAGTGTATCTGTAAGAGGGTTAAAAGTCAAATCACCTGCAATGGCAAAAGCTGTAACGATTTCGGGAGAGGCCACGAAAGCGTGTGTAGAAGAATTGCCATCATTGCGCTTGGCAAAGTTACGGTTAAAAGAAGTGATGATAGAGTTAGGACGCGTGGGGTCGTCCATATGTCTAGCCCACTGACCGATACAAGGACCACAGGCATTGGCAAGCACTACGCCGCCCATTTGGTCAAAAGTATTCAAGATACCATCTCTTTCTGCTGTAAAGCGCACCATTTCTGAGCCTGGTGTGATGGTAAACTCTGCTTTGGCTTTCAATTTTTTATCTATGGCTTGTTGTGCCAGCGAAGCAGCGCGGGTAAGGTCTTCGTAGCTTGAGTTAGTACAAGAGCCTATCAAACCTACTTCTAATACGGGAGGATAATTATTTTCTTTGACAGCTTGGGCAAACTTAGAGATAGGCCAAGCCAAATCAGGCGTAAAAGGCCCGTTTACGTGTGGTTCTAGTTCAGAGAGATGAATCTCAATCACTTGGTCATAGTATTTTTCGGGGTTGGCATAGACATCATCATCGGCACGGAGGTTATCTATGTACTGGTCAGCCAAATCTGCCACATCTTGGCGGTTGGTAGAAATGAGGTAATCTTTCATGGCTTCACCATAGGCAAAGATAGAGGTAGTTGCGCCTATTTCGGCACCCATATTGCAGATAGTGCCTTTGCCAGTGGCAGAGAGGGCATCAGCTCCTTCGCCGAAGTATTCTACAATGGCATCAGTGCCGCCCGATACAGTAAGGATACCGGCCACCTTCAAGATAACATCTTTGGCAGAAGTCCAACCGCTGAGCTTTCCTGTCAGTTTTACACCTATCAGTTTAGGAAATTTCAACTCCCAAGCTAAGCCAGCCATTACATCACAAGCATCTGCCCCACCTACACCAATGGCAATCATACCTAAGCCGCCTGCATTGGGCGTATGTGAATCAGTACCAATCATCATACCACCAGGAAAGGCGTAATTTTCAAGTACTACTTGGTGGATAATCCCTGCACCCGCTTTCCAGAAGCCAATGCCATATTTGTTAGAAACCGAAGCAAGGAAATCATATACTTCTTTGTTAGAAGAGCTAGCGGTGGCAAGGTCAGCCTTTGCGCCTTGTTTGGCTTGTATGAGGTGGTCGCAGTGAACAGTACTAGGCACCGCGGCTTGGGGTTTTCCTGCTTGCATAAATTGCAGAAGTGCCATTTGTGCAGTTGCATCTTGCATAGCTACGCGGTCGGGAGCAAAGTCCACATAATCTTTACCACGGGTGTAAGCCTGTCTAGGTTTGCCGTCAAAGAGGTGAGCATACAAGATTTTTTCTGCCAATGTGAGGGGTCTTCTTACTACTTTGCGAGCTTCATCTATGCGTTCTCCCATGCGCGCATAGACATTTTTTATCATATCTATATCAAAAGCCATAATAATTTGATTAGTTTTTATAAATTAAATAAAACAATAAATTAAAACAAAGATAAATAAAAGCACTTGTAAAATAGTATTTTTTGGCTAGTTTAGAATGATTTTATTTTACAAATTTTTGTCTTTTGTTGAATTATCTTAGTTTACTGATTTTAAGTAAGTTTGTGTTGTATTTTTCTAATAAATAACAGGATTTGCTGTAAGTTGTGGAGGTAGGCATCAAGAAAAAACAGTATTCTGCTGCTCCTGTACTCTGATAAAAGTGGTGCGTTTGCTCAACTCTTTGAGGCGTGCTGCCCCAACATAAGAACAAGCCGAACGCAAACCGCCCAAAATGTCTTGTACAGTAGCCGAAACTGCCCCACGGTAAGGAATTTCTACAGTTTTGCCTTCAGAAGCGTGGTATTCTGCTACACCGCCTACGTGTTTGTACATGGCCATTGCCGAACTCATACCATAAAATATTTTGCATTGTCTGCCGTCTTTTTCTATCAGCTCGCCGCCACTTTCTTTATGCCCCGCCAGCATACCACCTAGCATCATAAAGTCTGCGCCTCCACCAAAGGCTTTGGCTACATCACCAGGAGTAGCACAGCCTCCGTCTGAAATAATGAGCCCTCCAAGCCCGTGTGCTGCATCAGCACATTCTATGATGGCAGATAGCTGCGGATAGCCTACGCCCGTTTTGACACGGGTAGTACAGACAGAGCCAGGGCTTATACCTACTTTGATGATGTCTGCCCCTGCTAGTAATAGATCTTCTACCATCTCGCTTGTTACCACATTGCCTGCTATGATGACCTTGCCAGGGTATTGTGCTCGAGTGCGCTTTACAAATGCCACAAAATGCTCTGAATAGCCATTGGCTACATCTATGCAAATAAACCTGAGTGCGCTATGTTGTGCCAGTATTTGTGCTAGTTTTTGTGCATCTTGCACACCCGTTCCTGTACTGACGGCTATCTTATCCACAATGTTTTCTGGCTGAAGTGCCATAAAATCTGCCCACTCTTGCAGCGTGTAGTGCTTGTGCAAGGCAGTAAAAAGGTCATATTTTACCAGCACTTTTGCCATCTCGAAAGTACCCGTGGTGTCCATATTAGCTGCCATTATTGGGATTCCCTCCCAAGTGCCACCTCCATGCAAGAATTTGTAAGGTCAATGTAATACAACCTCTGCCCGTGAGTTGAGGGTAGAACGCTTGGGGCGTATCATTACATCTTTAAAACCTAGTTTGATTTCGTATTCTATTCGCATAAGTTTAATTTGGTTTTATTGTAAATTACCATAAATTATTTTTCAATAATAGCTTTAAAAAGAACAAAATAACCAAAGGTTATTTTGTTTTCTCTATGCTGCGCTAAATCTAATCGAAAAAATAATGTTTTTTTATTTTTTGCACCCTTTTTGTACTAGTCAGCTATTACTACCAAATACATTCTTTTAACTGTAATCAATGGCTTTTTAGAAAGCTAACCCATAGACAAATATGAACCCATTTAATCTAAAAGTAATATGTTGGCGGAAAAATCCGAAATAATTTTTGAAGGCGAAAATTCAACTGTTTATTATCAAGAGCAAAGCAATTGGGGTGTGCCGGTTATCATCAAAACCATCAAAGATGACCAAGCCTCACAGGAGCAAATTCAAGCCTTTTACAATGAATATGCTATCACACAAAAACTCAATATTGCGGGTGTACGCAGGGTACTCAGCAGAACCAAACACGAGGGCAGGGCAGCCCTTATTATGGAATACATCGCTGGGCAATCTCTCAAAACCCTTCTGAGTAGCCACCCTTCGCTCACTTTTGATAACCTATTGAAAATTACAATCAAAATATGCCAAGTATTGGGAGATATTCATCAAAATAGCATCATTCATAAAGACATTGATAATAAAAATATCTTGGTTACGGAAGATGAGCGCATTTACATCATTGATTTTGGAATTTCCTCGCGTGTGAATCTAAAAGCAAGCCCTACAACCAACCACGAAAAACTAGAAGGAACACTTGCCTACATCTCACCTGAGCAAACAGGGCGTATGAACCGCCGTGTGGATACACGCTCTGATTTGTATTCGCTCGGAGTAGTGATGTATGAGATGTTCACAGGGCAATTGCCTTTCAATAGCACTGACCCCATGGAGATGGTTCATAGCCACTTAGCGCAAAGCCCTACCCCTCCCAGCAAGGTAAATCCTAACATGCCCGAGGTGCTTTCAGACATTATCTTGATGCTGCTACGCAAAAATGCCGAAGACCGCTATCAATCTGCTTTTGGGCTAAAATATGACCTTGAAAAATGCCTTCATCAATGGATAAATGAAGGTGAAGTCAATACTTTTGAACTTGCTTCACATGATTTTTCTGGAAAGTTTCAAATTCCTGATAAGCTCTATGGCAGGCAAAAAGAAATTGGTTACTTGCTTGATGCTTTTGAGCGAACGGCGCAAGGGGTGGCCTCACTGCTGCTGGTGGCGGGCTACTCAGGGGTAGGTAAGTCTGCCTTGGTACACGAAATTAACCAACCCATTCAGAATAGAAATGGCTATTTTATAGAAGGTAAATTTGACCAGTTTCAACGCAATGTGCCTTATTTTGCTTTCATTCAGGCATTTAAGAGTTTTGTTAATCATCTTTTGACTGAAAATACTCGAGAGCTTGAACGTTGGAAACAAAAAATAATCAAAGCAGTAGGTAACAACGGCAAGATATTGACTGATGTAATCCCTGCCCTAGAGCTTATCATCGGCAAGCAACCCGAAACACCTGAGCTAGGTGCTACCGAAGCACAAAACCGCTTCAACTTGGTATTTCAAAATTTTGTCAATGCCATTTCCAGAAGAGAACACCCTTTGGTTATTTTTATAGATGATTGGCAGTGGGCAGATGCCGCTTCTATGAACTTACTCAAAACATTGTTGAGTAATTGTATAGGCGACCACCTGCTGGTTATTGGTGCATTTCGTAAAAACGAAGTAGCCGAAGGACATCCTTTCTTTTTGACCATTGAGGAAATTAGAAATGAAAATGCAAATATAGACCAGATAGAACTTGGCAACCTCACACTGGAGAATCTTTGCCAATTAATAGCCGATGCCCTCAAAGCAGAAACTGAGGTTATTTTTCCCTTGGCTGAATTGGTATTTCAAAAAACACAAGGCAATGCTTTTTTTGTGCAACAGATGCTTTTATCGCTCTACGAAGAAGGTGTTTTGTATTTTAACTTTGAGCAAAAAGAATGGCAATGGGACATCTCCAAAATTCAGGCACTCAACATTACTGACAATGTAGTAAGCCTCATGGCAGGCAAAGTGCAGAAACTTCCCATGGCTACACAAGATTTACTTAAACTAGCCGCTTGTGTGGGCAACCGCTTCCACCTCAGCACGCTTGCCATCATAGATGAAACCGCAGACCCCGAAAACATAGAAGCAACCCGCCGTAGTCTTGAACCTGCACTAATAGAAGGCTTGGTGATACCCCTAGAAGAAGATTTTAAATTTGCCCACGACCGTATTCAGCAAGCAGTCTATTCACTCATTCCTGAGCGAGAGCGAGATGTGATTCACCTGCGCATTGGCAGGCTACTCTTGCAAAATATACCCGAAGACCAAAGAGAAGCACATCTTTTTGATATTGTCAATCAGCTCAACCTAGGTAGAGAATTGGTAACATACCCCGAAGAAAAACGTTTTTTGGCTGCACTCAACCTAGAAGCAGGGCAAAAAGCAAACGATTCTGCAGCCTACAAACCTGCTTTTAATTACTTAAAAGTAGCCATAGCTTTACTCACAGAAGATGCTTGGGAAAATGACTATGAATTTATCCTAGAAGTTTATGCTACTATCTTGCAAGTAGCTTTCTTGAAAGGTGATTTAGAACTGAGCAATCAATACATCAAAATCATTCGTGAAAAAGCCCACAATACCCTTGATAAAATGCCTGCTTTTGAGATTGAAATGCAATACCATATCGCCAAAGGAGACTTGCAAACCGCTATAGAAGTAGGGCTGGAAGTAGTGGCTATGCTCAACATCAACTTGGCTGATACGCCGCGCACCGATATTGATGTAAATAGACTTACTGAACTGCCTGATATGGACAACCCCGAAATTCAGGCAGCCATGGAAATTATGGACAGTATCATTTCGCCTGCATCAGCCACCAACCCCGAACTGTTCCGAAAAATCACTTATACTATGGTAAACCTAGCCGTAACATACGGCAATTCTGCCTCTGCTTGTGTGGGCTATGCCTTTTATGGAGGGCTACTTTGTGGCTCACTAGGCGATATAGAATTAGGCTATCAGTTTGGTAAATTAGCAGTAAACTTATTAGATAAATTCAATGCAAAGTTCTTCAAGGCAAAAGTAGATAACCTTTTTGTATCTACGGTGATGCACTGGAAAGAGCCTGCCCGCGCCACACGCAAGCCCCACTTTGAAGCCATCCAAGTAGGCTTAGAAACAGGTGAGATAGAGTTTGCTTCCTACAACATTGTGGAGTCTTGCCATTATCATTTTTTGATGGGTATTAGCTTAGAATCACTTAGCCAAAAATACGCCCAAAACCTACAACTCATCAAGCAACTCAAGCAAGGTTTTCACGCTAAGTACCTTACGCCTTGGCAGCAAATGATTGAAAACCTAATAGGAAATAACACTCAACCTACTGTACTCAAAGGAACTTTCTTTGATGAAGAAACTATGTTACCTGAATTTATAGAAGAACAACAATTGACCCTGGCTTTTATCACTTTTCAGGCAAAGACCATGCTTTCTTATTATTTTGGCAATTATGAAAATGCTGTTTATTTGGCACGCCTCACCGACGAATACCAAGAAGGAGTAATGGGCATGCTGTTTATGCCCGTGCATAATTTTTTCTATTCACTGACGCTGCTGGCGCATTTTCCTGAGGCAGATTCTGAAGAGAAAGTTAAGTATCTTACCAAAATAGACGAAAATCAAAAAACCTTAAAAAAATGGGCTGAGTTCTCGCCTGATAACTGCCTGCACAAATACACCCTCATACAAGCCGAAACTATGCGCCTCTCTGGGCAAACACTCAAAGCTATGGAACTCTACGACATTGCCATAGAAAAAGCCAAGGAATACCTATACATTCAAGAAGAGGCCCTTGCCAACGAACTAGCAGGAAAGTTTTACCTTGAAATAGGAAAAGAAAAAATTGCTAAGGTATATCTACAAGATGCCTACTACCGCTACCAACTCTGGGGGGCAAGCAATAAACTCAAACATTTAGAAAAAAACTACGCTAAATATCTTCAAAAAGGACAAGCAAATGCGCAAGGCAGTAGTACAAGTATGGGTACTACCGTAGGTGGTTCTAACCTAGATATGCGCAGCATCATCAAAGCCTCGCAAACACTCTCAGGTGAAGTAGTGCTGAGCAATTTGCTCCAAAAAATGATGCATATTGTCATCGAGAATGCAGGCGCAGAAAAAGGGCTTTTCATTCTTGAAAGGGAAGGTAGATGGGTGCTTGAAGCAGACTGCCATCTGAACCAAACCGAGGAAGAACCCTTGCTTTCTATCCCGATAGAGGAGGTGAATGGACTGACAGATACCCCAAAACTTTCTAGCGACTTGGTTTACTATGTCATCAGAACACGGCAAAGCGTAGTTATCAACAATGCCTCGCAAGAACAGGCGATGATTGGCATCAACTATGTCAATAAAATAAAGCCTAAGTCGGTGATGTGTATGCCACTCATACATCAAGGTAAACTCACGGGCATACTATACCTCGAGAACAACCTCACCACAGAAGCCTTTACGCCTGATAGATTAGAAATCTTAGAAATTCTCTCTGCACAAATCACCATCTCGCTGGAGAATGCACTACTCTATGAGAACCTAGAGGAGAAAGTTAAAAAGCGTACCGAAGATGTGGTACGTGCCAAAGAAATTATAGAGAAAAAGAACCAAGACATCACGGCAAGCATCAACTATGCCAAGCGAATACAAGAAGCAACCTTACCACAAATAGAAGAAATCAAAAAAATTCTACCTCAATCTTTCGTGTTTTTTAAACCAAGAGATGTGGTAAGTGGAGATTTTTACTGGTATGCACAGCTTCCGCCACGCCCTATCTACCAAGACCAAAATGGCGACAAACAAAAGTTACTCATCGGATATGAAAATGAAAAAACTGTGATTACTGCCGTAGATTGCACAGGGCACGGTGTGCCAGGAGCATTTATGAGTATGATTGGTAATGACTTACTCAATGAGATTGTTGACCTAAGAGGAGTAACCCAGCCTGACATCATCTTAAAAGAACTCCACAATGGCGTAGTGCAAGCACTCCGTCAAAATGAAACGGACAACAAAGATGGCATGGACTTGGCACTCTGCACAATAGATACAGAAAATAAAATAGTAACATTTGCAGGGGCTAAAAACCCACTCATCTACATTCAAAATGGTGAAGTTCATCAGATTAAGGGAGACAAATTGCCCATTGGGGGCGTAAAAATAGCTGAAACACGAAATTTTCAGACGCATCAGATTTCAGTAACAAGCCCTACCACTTTTTATATTTTTACTGATGGCTACCAAGACCAATTTGGAGGAGAAGATGCTCGTAAGTTTATGATTAAACAACTCAAAGAACTATTCTTAGAAATCCACCAGCAAGATATGCAAACCCAACACGAAATCTTGTCACAAACATTCAAAGAATGGATAGGCGACCACAGACAAATAGACGATGTATTGGTAATTGGATTCAGGATTGAATAAAATAGTTCAATGCCATAGCCCACAAGTCGAGTGATTAGATGCAGCAAGAAGATGGCAACCAAATAGATAATATTTTGATGATGAGGGTAAGAATAGGATAATTGGCTATACCATCTGAAAGTGAAGAAACCAAAAACCCTTCTTTATTCTGACAAATTCTTGAATATCCTTCTCATTTGTAATTCGCTGTACAAAAAACTTAAGCATTTATCCAAGCCTCGACCTCTTCTTTGGTAGGGTTTTTTACCTCATTGAGCTTCAATTTCTTGCGTGTACCACAAATGTCATTGAAGAATTTATTGATATTTTCTTCTTTCTTGATGGCTTCAATGGTAGTATAACCTAGTTTTTGTAGAATAGGGATAAGTTCTGTACGTACACCAATTGCCACATAATCAGCTTCTTGGGCAAGTTCTATTTTCTTTTCGGGGCGCATTTGTGGGAAGAAGAGCACTTCTTGGATAGAGGGCTGATTGGTCATAATCATAGACAAGCGGTCTATGCCAATGCCAAGTCCTGCTGTGGGGGGCATTCCATATTCTAAGGCACGCAAGAAATCCTCGTCAAGCACCATGGCTTCATCATCACCACGCTTGCCTAGCTCTAGTTGCTCTTGGAAGCGGGCGCGTTGGTCTATCGGGTCGTTGAGTTCAGAGAAGGAATTACAGATTTCTTTGCCGTTACAGATTGCCTCAAAACGCTCTACTAGGCCTTCTTTGCTACGGTGTTTTTTGGCAAGGGGCGACATCTCTACGGGGTAATCTGTAATGAAAGTAGGCTGAATGAGCTTGTGCTCGCAATGCTCACCAAATATTTCATCTATGAGTTTGCCTTTGCCCATGGTTTCATCGGTTTTTACCTCAAGCTGTTCGCAGGTTTGGCGAAGCTGTACCTCATCCATAGCCGAAATATCTATCTTAGTAAAATGCTCAATTGCCTCAAACATAGTAAATCGCTTCCAAGGACGTTTGAAATCGATGAGATGCTCACCTACTTGTACTTGCGTAGTGCCGTGCAGGTTAAGGGCTATCTTTTCTACCATTTCTTCTACCAAGTCCATCATCCATTCATAGTCTTTGTAGGCTACATAAAGCTCTATTTGTGTAAACTCTGGATTATGAAAACGGCTCATGCCTTCATTGCGGAAATCTTTTGAGAACTCATAGACCCCTTCAAAACCACCCACGATGAGCCTTTTGAGATATAGCTCATTAGCAATGCGCAAATAAAGCGTCATATCCAATGTATTGTGGTGTGTCTTGAAAGGGCGTGCGGCAGCACCTCCATAGAGCGGCTGTAAGATAGGCGTTTCTACTTCTAGGTATCCTTTTTCGTTGAGGTATTCGCGCATGGTATTTACCAATTTGGTGCGTTTTATGAACACATCTCGTACCTCAGGATTGACCACCAAATCCACATAACGTTGGCGGTAGCGTTGCTCAGGGTCGGTAAAGGCATCATAGGTATTACCTTCTTTATCTGTTTTGGGCAAAGGTAGGGGTTTGAGTGATTTACTCAGGAGTGTAAATTCTTTTACGTGTAGGGTAAGTTCACCCATACCCGTTCTGAATATAAAACCTTTTACACCTATGAAATCACCTATGTCAAGTAGTTTCTTAAAAACCTCGTTATAAAGTGTTTTGTCCTCTGTGGGGCATACTTCATCACGGTTGATGTAAAGTTGGATACGCCCTTGGCTGTCTTGCAGGTCAGCAAAAGAGGCTTTTCCTTGTACACGTAGGCTCATCAAACGTCCAGCAAGTATTGCACTCGCATATTTGCCTTCTTCTACAGCTTGTTTAGGCTCAAGAGTTTCACAGTTTCGCTTTATTTCTTGTGTATAAGTATTGATAGGGTACAAATCTGCGGGATAAGGCGCTATGCCCATCTTGCGAAGGGTTTGTAATTTTTCCCTTCTGATTAACTCTTGTTCACTTAATTGCTGCATGGATTTATTTGATGTTTTAAAAAAACTATGGCAAAATTAGCAAATCTCACCAAAAGCACAAAATCTTTTTGCGCACAACCCTAAGCGAAGCATTAAGGAAAGTGTAAATTATGAGTTTTGAAATGTGATTCTCTAAAGTTAGCATTATCAGCAACTTAGAAGTTAAAATAACCGAAATTAGTATTTACATTTTCTCAAGTAGTTGTTGAGGATATTATATGAGCAACCTCGTTGAGGTCTGCGACCGTCAACGATGGTTTTAAAAATAACTCTCTATTTATTCAAATATATCCTATTCTGGCTTATTTTTGTAATAATATTTTTTATGGATTAAACTAAACAGAAATCAACAATGGAAAAAATCTGGTTAAAAAACTACAACTCTAATGTAAGTCCCGAAATCAATCCTGATACCTATTCTTCATTGGTAGAATTGTTTGATACCTCTTTTCGTAAATTTGGAAATTTACCAGCTTTTACTTGCATGGGCAAATCTATCACTTACAGCGAATTAGAAACCCTTTCACGCTATTTTGGCGCATACTTACAAAGCATAGGCTTACAAAAAGGCGACAAAGTAGGTATTCAGATGCCTAATCTTTTGCAATATCCTGTAGCCATTGTAGGGGCTTTGCGTGCAGGTTTTACGGTAGTAAATGTCAATCCACTTTATACTGTGCGTGAAATGTCGCACCAATACAAAGATGCAGACGTAAAAGCAGTCATTATTTGTGATAACTTTGCACATAATCTCGAGAAAGCTCTTCCTAATACAGACATTAAACACGTAATCTTAACAGGTATAGGCGACTTGCTAGGAGGCTTAAAGGGTATGATTACTAATTTTGTAGTCAAAAATATAAAGAAAATGGTGCCTGCTTATAATATCTCTAATAGCATCAGCCTTAGTAAAGCCCTCAAAATCGGTAAAACAAAAACACTCAGTGTACCCAGAATAGAACCTTCAGACCTTGCCTTTCTGCAATACACGGGAGGCACCACGGGCGTGTCTAAGGGAGCAGCCCTTTCGCACAGCAATATTATCGCCAATACCTTGCAAGTAAATGAGTGGTTTAAAGGTACTACCGAAAAATCAGCCATTGAAGAAGGAAAAGATGTGATGATAACTGCTTTGCCACTGTACCATATCTTTGCACTGACTTCTAACTGCTTGATGATGATGCACATAGGAGCAAACAGTGTACTCATTACTAACCCACGGGATATGCCAGGCTTTGTAAAGACACTTCAGCAAACGCCTTTTACACTGATGACTGGACTCAATACACTTTTTGTAGGTTTGATGAATACCCCAGGTTTTGATAAAATTGATTTCTCACGTGTAAAAATGACCAATGCAGGAGGTATGGCTATGCAAAACCCCGTAGTGGAGCGTTGGAAAAAGTACACAGGCGTACTCATCAGCGAGGGCTATGGATTAAGCGAAACTTCTCCTGTACTGACTACCAATCCCTTAGACGGACGTGTGAAAGTGGGTTCTATAGGAATGCCCATACCCAATACTGACCTTGCCATCTTAGACGAAGAGGGCAAAGAACTTCCCATAGGTGAAGTAGGGGAGATTTGTGCCAAAGGTCCACAAGTAATGACAGGTTACTGGAATCGCCCCGAAGAAACTGCCAAAGTTTTCAATGAAGATGGCTGGTTCAAAACAGGTGATATGGGTTACATGGACGCTGACGGTTATTTTTATATTGTCGATCGCAAAAAAGACATGATTTTGGTTTCGGGCTTTAATGTCTATCCCAATGAGATAGAAGAAGTAATAGCTGGGCTAGAAGGTGTACTTGAAGTGGCTGCCATAGGTATTCCTGATGAGAAATCTACGGAGCGAGTCAAGGTGTATGTAGTCAAAAAAGACCCTAATCTCACAGAAGAAGGCATTTTAGCACATTGCAAAGAAAACCTGACAGGCTACAAAGTACCTCGTGAGATAGAGTTCAGAGAAGAACTTCCCAAATCTAATGTAGGAAAAATACTCAGGAAAGTACTCAAAGATGAAGTGGCGCATAACTAACCTTAAGCAAGATTGATAATATTCTGTAAAAAAAACAAATCAGGGAATGTGCTTTTGAAAGCAAATCATTCCCTGATTCATCTTAAAAGTTGAGTGTTGCTTATAGCGTTTGACTTAATTTGTAGTTATTAATATACTCCATAAGTATTTGTTTATCAGTAGCTTAGGT
>CAYZQI010000028.1:0-42035 GCA_964480455.1 uncultured Cytophagaceae bacterium | reverse complement strand
ATAAAAATTTGACTCAAATATTATCCTGAAAATCAAGTTTTAATACAGAATTACTATATTTGTATTTTGTTAAATCAAAGAAGACCAAATATTAAAACGAGTAATTTTAAATTTTAAGCAAATTTTTTAAATAGCACGAAGATTCCTATACTACCAATTATGTTATATCATGAAAAATTGACTATATTGGCAGAAAGAAGTTGAAATATACTGTTTACTCTTTATTCTACCTGAGATAAGCAAACAGAAAAATTTAATCCTTTAAAGAAAATTAATTATGGAAAAAAACCAAGAACAAATCCAAATTACCCGCAACGAGAACGGCTACTATATTTATGATACAAGCCTTGTGCTGAAGCAAGAATACAACAAATACACCGCAGAAGACTTCGAGGTATGGAAAATTCTCTATGAACGACAAATACAAAACTTACATGGAAAAGCCACCCAAGACTACTTAGATGGCATCAAGACCGTAAACTTTGTGGCAGACAGAATCCCCGTTTTTGAGGAAGTCAATCAAATTTTAAAGCAGCACACGGGCTGGCAGGTACACGTAGTGCCTGGGCTATTGCCTAACAAAGATTTTTTTGAGCTGATGCGTGGAGGCAACTTTTGTGCAACCACTTGGCTGCGCACCATGGAGCAGCTTAACTACCTCGAGGAGCCTGATATGTTTCATGATGTATTCGGACACGTGCCTTTGCTCACCAACCAACCTCTTTGTGATTTTTTGAGAAATCTAAGTAATATAGCTCTCAAATACATAGATAGCGAAGTAGCAATAGAAGCAGTAGCACGCTTGTATTGGTACACCGTAGAGTTTGGCTTGATTCAAGAAGAAGCAGGACTCAGAATTTATGGTGCAGGCATTCTGTCTTCAAGTGGAGAAACTGATTATGCTTTGCAAAGTGATAAGCCGCTGCGTGTACCTTATAATGTACAGCGCATCATTGATACGCCCTACATCAAAGACCGCTACCAAGAGATTTATTTTGTGATTGATTCTTTCGAGCAACTTTACCAATCCATAGGTGAAATAGAGCAACACATAGACCAACTTGTAGAGGCAGAACTTACCAAGGCTAGTTAATTAAGTGGTGCTTCTTTTCACTAAATATTTCTTAAACTTAATCAAAAGCCCTGCTCTCGAGCAAGGCTTTTTATGGCCCTAAGAGGGTGGCATCTTCTAAAATGTAGATGAGATGCGCCATATCATCAGTATTGAGCCTTAGCTTGCCCGAGAGTGTGGCTGTTTTGTAGAGATTTTTGATGATTTTTTTGTTTTTAGGATAAATTTCCATTACTGTTTCAGGGCCAGCCCCTCCACAAAAAAAGCAACTGTTTGCAGGGCTTGCCGAGATGACAAAAAACTCCTCCTCCTCATCTGTGTATAAGCTGGTAGGAATCACATAGCCTTTTATTTTGATTTGCTTGCCCTCAAGGGCTTTTATCTCAGAGCTAAAAATAGGGAAGGGTAGTGTAGCATTTTCTTTCTTATTGAATTTATACTCCCAAGTTATATTTTTAAGAACATTCCAAAGGTTTTCTTGTGGTTCAGAAGTATTAAAAAAGCCCAAGGGCGTGTAAAAAGTAGAAAACTCTACAACTCCGACTAGCAATGCCAATAGAAATAAAAAAAATTTTGTATTCATGAAAGTAGCTCTTAATTCTGTTTGTAATAAATAAACACTTCAGTAGGGAAAGTGTTGGCTGTGGGTTTTTTATACTTTAGGGCTGTAGTGCCTTTTGAGCCAAGAAGAAAGCCCTTCAAGCCCCGGAAAAAGCATTCGCTCGTTGATATTGGCTTGGTCTAGCTTATCGCGTACTTCCCACTTGAGTTCTTTGGCAATGATGATTCTAAAATAGAGGTCTTCGTGTGCTACAAGCCACTCATTGAGCAGTGCTTGGCTACTAGGCATAGCAGAAAAAAGTGCAAATTGATTGACAATGCGCTCATCAAAAGAGGGCGGCTCAAAGAAAATGACAAAATTTTCCTCTTGCAAACTATCAAATTCTTTCCACGATCTACAGACAGGATTGAGCGACTCAGTGGTGAATTTATTAGAGCCTTCTTCTAAGAGAATTGCCATTAATTTATTAGGCAAGTAATCTACCACCTTTTCATGATTGACAGCCCAAATCACTCCATCATTTTGGAATTGGTGTAGTTTAGAAGTAGCAAAGTGCAAGGCTACATAGGGCGAGTAAGTCCAATCAAGCAAGCGAGTAGGCAAACCAAAGTGCTGACCGATAGCAAGGATATCCCAAAAGGCATCAGCCCCTCCAAAATTAGTAAGTCGTTTAGAATATTTATGAAAATTACGAATCAGGTGCTTTTCTACTTCGGGGTAGTTTCCGCCCAAGCGCATCAGGCTGGTTTTCAAATCATAATTTGCATCACCCAAGCCCCTATATACATAGGGTGAGCGATAGCGTTGCAGTTCTTGACGGTAAGAATCATGAAACAGTGCCTCTTGCAAGGCTGCCCAGGTTTCTACCCTAATATCATTTTTCATAGAAATTTATCTGATTTGTATGGCTTGATTTTATCTTCTCTTCTCTACAAAGATAGCATTTAATTGTGCCGAATGGTTACTACAAAACTACTTTGAATTAATAGGCAAGTTTTTTTTGCAAACTATCTTTTCACCTCTAATTTTGTTTGCCCAATTAAAAACGAACTCACAGCAGCTTTAGTAAATACAAAATATGGAATGGAATGCCCTCATTACACTTTTGGTCATTGCTTTAGCATTGGTACTTTTTATCACAGAGGCTATTTCTGTGGATTTGGTGGCACTGCTGGCTACTGTGTTACTCACCCTTGCAGGGGTGATTAGTGCGCAAGAAAGTGTAGGGGGGTTTAGCAACCATGCTACCCTAACAGTAGCGTTTATGTTCATTCTAAGTGGGGCTTTGCTCAAAACAGGGGCTTTGCAATACCTAGCACACTGGCTTGCCCCGGTGTTTCGGTACAATTTCAAGGTGGGCATTATCCTGATGATGTGCATGATTGCCTTTGTATCGGCTTTTGTCAATAATACTCCTGTAGTGGCAGTGTTTATCCCCGTAGTTATCCAGATAGCCCACGCCTCAGGGCAGTCGCCTGCCAAAATGCTCATTCCGCTTTCTTATGCTTCTATTTTTGGAGGCACTTGCACATTGATAGGTACTTCTACCAATATTCTAGTGAGTGGGATTGCTGAAAAAAATGGCTTGGAAGGCTTTACTATGTTTAGTCTCGCTCCCGTTGGTTTGTGCTTTTTGGCTGTAGGTATTACATACATGATGCTGATAGGGGTAGGGCTGTTACCCAAAGAGAGCGACCAGACAGACCTTAAGCAAAAATTTGGTATGTGGGATTACCTCACCGAAATAGAACTACTAGAGAAATCTGATTGGATAGGGCAAAAAATTATGGACGCACCCCTCGTTAGAGAATTAGACATGGACATCATAGAGGTAAGGCGTAGCAAAAATATCTACACACTGCCTGCGGGTGATTTTTTGTTGCTAAAAGGAGATGTACTCAAAGTGAGATGCAATGTGGATAAAATCAAGGCATTGAAAGACCGACTGAAAATTGCACCACACAGTAGTTTGAAAATTGGAGGAGAAAATCTCCAAAGTGAAAAATCTACCCTCGTAGAACTTATCATCACTGCTAATTCAGAGCTAGAAAATAAAACCTTACGTGAGGGTGATTTTAGGCGAAAGTACCGTGCTATCCCGCTTGCTATCAAGCACCGAGAAGAAGTAAAACATGAGCAGCTTTACGAAACCAAGCTCAAAGCAGGTGATGTAATACTGGCAGAAATCAAAACACACTATGTGCGTGAACTCAAAAAAATGGAAGTAGAGCAAGAAGCTGCCTTTGTGTTGCTTTCAGAAGATACATTGGTTGATTTTAATGGAAAAAATTTTGCTATCGTAATGACAGCAATGGCTTCTGTCATCATTGCTGCTACTTTTAATCTACTACCTATCCTAGTAGCTACTATGGCAGCAGTAGTAGCGTTGGTATTGCTAAAATGTATCACTATGAACGAAGCCTACGAAGCCATCAACTGGAAAATAATATTTTTGCTTGCAGGTGCTCTGAGTATGGGTACAGCACTTCAAAATAGCCAACTAGACCAGCAAATTGCCTCTTTGCTGATAGATAACTTGGGCTTAATGGGCAAGATAGCCATTATTTCTGGTTTGTATTTGCTGACCTCACTGCTTACAGAGATTATGTCTAACAATGCTACTGCTGCTTTGCTTGCGCCCATAGCCATTGCTACTGCACAAAAAATGGGCTTAGACCCTATGCCTTTTCTGGTGGCAATTACGCTTGCCTCTTCTGCTAGTTTTATGACTCCCGTAGGCTATCAAACCAATGCAATGGTCTATAGTGCAGGTAATTACCGCTTCAAAGATTTCTTACGTGTAGGTTCTGGACTAAATTTTTTATTTTGGATTATTGCCTCAGTATTTATTCCTATTTTTTATGAGTTTTAGTCCATAAGTACCTGCTCCTAAGTAGTTTATAATGCTCTTAGCCAATAGGGGTAATAAATCACCAAAAACAAGTTTAAAATTAGCCAAGCACACATACATATACAATTATAGAGAGGTTAGCTTTGAGTAATGCTATCCCTCTCAAAACTTCAAACTAAATTACAAGAAAATCTGAACAGATATTTATTCTTGTTCACCTTGTTTCCCATCTTCAGCTCCATTATTTTCTTTTTCTTCTCTCTTCTTTCTTCGGTCTATTTGTGCCTTTCTAATATCTTCCAGAGTACCTTTAGGAATAGCCTCTATCAATTGGCGTGTATATTCAGTTTGTTGATGTTCATAAATGTCCTCGGCATAGTCTATTTCTTCTATTTTACCCTTGTTCATCACCACTATTCGGTCAGAGATAAACTTAACCACTGAGAGGTCGTGAGAGATAAAGATATAAGTCAAGTTAAATTTTTCTTTCAAATCGTTGAGTAGATTGAGTACCTGTGCCTGAACAGATACATCAAGAGCCGAAACAGACTCATCAGCAATGATAAACTTAGGATTGAGCGAAAGGGTGCGTGCAATGGCAATACGCTGACGCTGTCCACCCGAGAACTCATGGGGGTAGCGGTTGCGATAGTCAGGGCTTAGTCCCACGGTTTCCAATAGTTCGGCTACTCGCTCTTTGCGTTGCTTATTGTTCTCAAGTACACCATGTAGCCGCATAGGTTCTAAGATAGCCTCTCCAATGCTAATGCGTGGGTTAAGGGCAGAGTAAGGGTCTTGAAAAACAATTTGCATATCACGTCTGAGCGTACGAAGTTCTTTTTTGTTGAGGTCATTAATGCGTACACCTTCAAAGAAAATATCTCCTGAGGTAGGCTCTACTAGGCGGAGAATAGTACGCCCGAGCGTGGTTTTGCCACAGCCCGATTCGCCTACTAGCCCTACGGTTTCTCCTGGATAGACTTCAAAGCTCACACCATCAACTGCCTTGACATATTCAGTAGAGCGGTTGAATACTCCTTTTCTGATAGGGAAATAGGTTTTTAGCTGTTCAATTCTCAGGATAGGTTCTTTTTTGGCAAGCTCTTCATTGCGTTCTTGTATGTCTTCTTCGGTCAAGAAATTAAATAAAAGTGCTTCGCCTACGGAGGCGTACTTGTGGTCAGACTTTTCTATGATTTCACCTTGTTCATTGACTTCCATAAAATCTTTGACCGTAGGGAGTATCTTCATTTTAATATCTAAGCGCGGGCGGCAGGCAAGCAGTCCTTTGGTATAGGGGTGTTTAGGGTCGTCAAAAATATCCCAGACATCACCTGATTCCATAATTTGCCCTTTGTACATTACCATGACACGCTCGGCAATTTCTGCAATTACCCCAAGGTCGTGGGTGATGAACATGATAGAAGTATCATTTTGCTCACGCAAGATATTGAGCAAGTCTAAAATAGTTTTCTGTACGGTTACATCAAGTGCAGTAGTAGGCTCATCAGCAATGAGCAAGGAAGGGTTGCAAGAGAGTGCCATGGCTATCATCACTCGTTGCTTTTGCCCTCCAGATATTTCGTGTGGATAGGTATTGAACTTACGCTCAGGCTCGGGTAGCCTTACTTTTTTGAAGAGTTCTATGGTACGTTTCTTGGCATCTTTGCGGCTAATGGTACCTCCTTTTTCATTTTTTTCGTGGAGTAAAATGGCTTCCATCACTTGATTGCCACAAGTATAGACAGGATTGAGCGAAGACATAGGCTCTTGGAATATCATCGCAATTTCTTTTCCTCTGATTTCTCTCATCTCACGTTGGGGGATTTCTAAAAGGTTTACCCTTCCAAACTGTTTAGATTCAAAGATGATTTCACCTGCGGTGATTTTTCCTGGGGGGTTGGGGATAAGCCCCATAACGGCAAGAGAAGTAACTGATTTTCCTGAGCCTGATTCGCCTACTATCCCCAGAGTTTCGCCTTGGTGAATATCAAAGTTTATATTTTTTAGGGCTTTCACCATGCCTATGTCAGAGCGAAAGGCTACTTCTAAATTTTTAACTTGTAGTATTTTAGGGCTGTTGATGTCGTGCAGAGGATGAATAAGTGGGCTTACTTCGTTCATATATTTTTTGATTGATTTTAAAATTCAGATTGCCTCAAACTTTGGTTTAATAGTAGCCAATTAACAAAAATAGTATAAAAGTACCATATTTTTTAACAAAATTTCTTGTTAATAGGATTTTTTTCGTTATTATTACCAAAGTTAAGTTTTGTGTAGCTGTTTGTAGCTACTACTACTTTCTCATCTCTATAAATGTACCAAATCTTATATCAAATAAAGTTGTGTATGTTTACAAGCACAAACTTTTTTCCCACTTTGCGATTATCAATAAGTACAATCAAATAAAATATTATCAGAATAAACTTTTAATATATGCCTAATTATCAAGATATTCTCACTCAGATACAGCTAGACGTTACTGATTTGCTCACCACAGCATTGCCTCCATCATTGCATTATCATAACTTGACGCATACTGCTTTTGTAGTAGAGGCAAGTCAAGAAATAGGAAAAGCGATGTCGCTCGATCAAGAAGCGTTGGATTTACTAGCCATAGCTGCTTGGTGGCATGATGTGGGATACATAGAAACGGTAAGAGAACACGAAATGGCAAGTCAAATCAAAGCCAAAGCTTACCTGAAAGCAAAATCACTTGAAGAGCGGGCAATAGAAACCATTTTAGGCTGCATTGCCGCTACCCAAATTCCACAGTCTCCCCAAAATTTACTAGAAGAGATCATCTGTGATGCGGACCTTGCCCACCTCGCTGCACGCGACTTTGTGGCACGATGCCGCCCCCTAAGAAAAGAATGGGAAACCCTGGGTAGTAAAAAAATGACAGAAATAGAGTGGTTAGAGGTCAATGAATCTTTTATGAACAAGCATACCTATTTTACTACCTACGGCAAAGAAGTGCTAACAATAAGGAAGACCCGCAATTTAAAACGTATTACTACCAAACTCCAGAAACTACGCCAACCAAAGATAGTAGCTCCTCCACAATCTAAAAAAAATGATAATAAAACACTCAAAATACTTGACAAATCAGTAATAAGCTAAAGAGATTATGAATTGTAAGTCATGAAATGTGATTCTCTGAAGTTATCATTATCAGTAACTTCTAAGTTAAAATAACTGAAACTATTGTTTACATTTTTCTAAACTATTTTCTGCAAATGTTTAACGGCTTCTACACCAGAGTCAATGGCTTCTAAGAGTAAAGGCAAGCGTTGATTATCTACGCCAGCAAATACCAAATTAGGGTGGCTTCGCGTATTATTTTGGTCTTTGAGTAAATAGTTGGGCATTGGAATAGGCATGGCATGCCCCATAATTTTTACAAAAGCCTGTTTAGTTTGTGATGCCAAATCAGCTAAGTCCATCTCAAAATAATTGGCTATCTCCGCAAGGGTAGCTTCTACTAAGGGTGTAGGGTTTTCTTCTATCTCTAACATTTTGCTTCGCAGGGCAGGGGGAAAGCAAAAATAAGCCGTTAGCACACGGTATTCAGGAGAAGGTAAATACTGTGTAGCAGAATCTACAAAGCCAATAAAAAAATTGTCAGCATCTAAGATTTCATTTTGCCAATAACTACCCTCAGGCAGGACTTCTTTTTTGACTATAAAATTGACCACTACCCACGGCGAGTATTGATTGGTAGCAAATAAATGCGCATCTTGCTTAAACACATATTTTAAGGCATGCTTTTGCCCAGCATAGATAACATTTTGTGTTTGTAAAATTACTTTTTTTTGATGCCTGAGGTCAAGTATCTCTACTTCAAAGCCTTTTTTTTGAGTGCGAATATGGCTGACTAGGTGCTGTGTGAGTACCTGCTCAGGCTTTAGCTGCCCCAAAAATTTTTCAACAAAATAAAAATTACCTTGTGGAGGCGAAAATAACTCAAGTGGATTTTCTTCCTCCTGATAAGGGCGAGATAGATAGTAGCACAGCCCTGCCAGTGCTGAAACTTCCTCTATTCTCCCGCCAAAATCATCAATCATTTGGTAGTTCATAGCTTGTTTGGTAGCCTCGTCAAGGTTGAAATTCTCTTGAAGGTAAGCCAAAAAACTTTGTTGATTATACGGCTCAAAACTTTTATCAATCAACCGACTAGGCATTTTTAACTTACCTAAAAAAGAATGCGTCTGCTCAAAAAAATCTTTCACCGTTTGTGTATTAGGCAATACCCCTTCTTGTGCTTGGTTTTGATAAATACTGTATGACTCTTGCGAGGGGTCTATCAAATACTGCTTATCTACAAAATCCCAACGATTGCTCAAGGTATTGTACTGCACAATACCTACCTCATTTAATACAGAAATTGCTTCCTCTCCAAAATAATCTGGGTAACTCAAATCATAATGTGCTCCTTGGCAAAGCGGTATTTGTTGCCATTTTACGGCACTTGCACTGCCGCCTGCTACCTCCGAAAGTTCACAAATATATGTTTCTTTGCTACGCAATGAATAAGCTGCGGTAAGCCCTGCCAAGCCAGCCCCTACCACCAAGTATTCACTTTTTAGCTTTTTACTCACTTGCCAATCTTGAGCAGTCTGTACTAAATGTCCACTTTTACGATTACTGTAAACTTTAATAGGAAAATTAATAGAAAATTCTCTTTTTTTGCCATCTATTTGGCAAGCAAAAGCCCCTAAAACTGATAAAGAAGTGAGTTTTATAAAAAAACGCCTATGCATAACTATTTTTTTCTGTGTTTAGTATTGTTTACTTTGTAATTTTTATTAGTTTTGAAGCACGATACAATAACAGCATGCAAACTTAATAAAATAACAGCTCATGTCATTTTTAACCAGCAAATTCATTGTACATATTTTAAAACCGAATTTATTTAATTTATCAACCCATATTTTTGTTTTTTTATGAGAAAAATTACACAAATTGTTTTACTGTGCTTATGCGCTTTGTGGGGCTATCAAGCAAGAGCTCAGTTTGATGTGTCCACCGTAGGCGATGTCGGTGCGATTGTCAACGAACTGAGTACCAGAGTAATAGCAGGAGATACCCTTCAATACCTCGAACTCCTTGTAGTAGGCTGCCCTGGCAGGGGTGAATTCACAGGAAGTCAAAATGACAGCCTTGGGCCAGACCCACACACCGTAGATTTGAGGGGCTGGATTATTGACGATAACAACGGCAATGGAGATTTTGGCAATGATGATGGCATCTCGCAAGGGCATATTCGTTTTTCTAATAGCCCTGTTTGGGCGGCAGTGCCTGTCGGTTCTATCATCTTGATTTATAATCGTAGAGGCTATATTGATGACAACCCTTTCATTGACGACCCAGATGATACAGACCCTGCCAATGGAATCTATATCACTGCACTTGGTGATGCAGTGGCTGGGCAACCTCTTTTTGTGCAAGATGCCACTAATAATGTTTACCAAGCCTATACCGTAGGCGATGGACAGCCCAACATACAAGGCACTTATACAGCTACTAATGCGGTGAATAGCTGGGATTTATTATTTTTTGATGGAGCAGGTGATGTAGCGCAAATTAGAGCAGCTAACGGAACTTTCTTTCACGGAATTGTGTGGGGCACACTAGATGGCGGCACACTTGCTACCAATAATGGTGCAGGAGTACCCGCATCAACACAAGGAGCTAACCGTAGTGGTACAGATGCTACCAACTCCATTATCTTCTTATCACACAATAACACCAATGGTATTTTCTTAGATAATTACCGACATGGAAATAATTACACTATTACAGCAATCTTCAACGCTACTAACTCCACTCCTGCTCGCTCTAATACAACCACAGCAGATAGAAATGGCCAACTACGTACCAACTTGCGCAACTCCCTTGATGCAGGTGAAGAGCAAATAGTTTGTGATTTAGAGTCTAGGTTCAACCCAACAGGAGTGATTGGATTTTGGTCACCCAATGATATGTGGCGTTTTACAGGTAATTTTAACTTAGACGCAGACATATTCAATGTATGGACACAAGTAACTGATAATGCTCAATTCCCACCTCCTGGACCTGCTTTTATCACAGATAACCAAGACCCTACCTCTACAGTAAGAGTAGAGTTGCCTGGAGTATATATATTTAGACGTTCACTTCCGGACGAAGATGAATTGCCAGGTGCAGCTACAACAGAGTACTGCATCGACTCTGATATAGTTAAGATTACCTTTCTGGGTGTGCCAATAGCAGATGCAGGATCGGACATTGGTGTCTGTGGAAACAGTGTCATACTAGATGGTGAGGGAGGTTTTGATATTAATCCAGAATGGGAGTACCAAGCAGGCTCAGGCCCTGAAGGAGCACCTGACCCAATCATCACCGACAATGAAGACCCTAATCCTACCACTGTAAGAGTAGAAGTAACTGAACCTGGTACTTATACTTTTAGGTACAGAATAGGAGCAGATGATTGCCGTGCGGTGGACAATGTGAGAGTAACCTTTGCCTTTGGAGATTTTGAACCTAACGCGGGTACAGACAGAGTACTTTGCGGCTTAAATTTTGACTTAGAAGCAAATTCAGAACCCACTAATAGTGCTTATTGGACAATAGATCCCAGCTCTCCAACGACTACTGGCGTACGCTTTGATGGTGAAGTACACAATCCTGCTGACCCACTCAACCCACGTGCTGACAATCCCAATGCAAGGGTAGTAGTGCCAGCCGCAGGGATTTATCGCTTTATTTGGAATTACGGATTTTCTGAAGGTTCAGTGAATTGCGTGCAAGCAGACACTGTACAAATTAGATTCTTAAATGTAGCTAACTCTAATGCAGGTGCAGACCAAACTATCTGCGGTTTTACCACCAACCTTACAGGTTCGCCTGGCGTAGGTGGTAGCATTACAGACGTTCAGTGGTCAGTAGCCAACTCACCCGCAGGTAGTACAGTTACTTTTGGCACACCTACTGCTGCAAGCACCTCTGTTACTGTGGATACACAAGGGCTTTACAGATTCAGGTTCTCTGTAACAGGTGAAGATGATGGCGTAACTTGTTCTGATGGAGATGATGTAGAAATTTTCTTCATAGAAGCACCTCAGGCAATTGCCGAACCTAGGGGATATTGTGGGCTATCAGGAGTACTTGATGCCGAAGATACCTTCCAAGATGTAACGGGCGATGGCGTAATAGATGATGTAGGTGAGTGGACAGTAGTAGGTGGGCCTGATATACCAGGTGTAACCGTTGCAGACCCAACCGACCCAGAAAGTGGCATCAGCGTAGTAACTCCCGGGGTTTATACCCTGCGCTGGACAGTAACGCGCACAGTCAATGGTGTCCCATGCCCTGCCTCAGTGGACGTTACATATTTCTTCGTAGAAGATTTTGAAGGCCCAGGACAAATACCCAATGCTGGGGCAGACCAACCCGAAGTCTGTGGCAATACCACTGACTTAGAAGGTAATGCCCTCATCGTAGGTGATGCTACAGCTACATGGATAGTTGACCCAAGCATAGACCTTGCAGAACTTGGTATCACGAGCGTAATCTTCAACACAGCCAATACTCCCACAGCAAATGTAGAGGTATTGCCCATAGATTTTGGTGGAAACTTAGATGTAGAACTCAGCTTTATCTGGGTATTTAGTAAAACAGTTACAGTTGATGATTTAACCATCACTTGCTCAAACCAAGATACTGTAAATGTTAGATTTTTTGCTACCCCCGTACCCGAAGCAGGGGAAGCAGATACAGTTTGTATTGGACAAGCAGATTATCCCTATGCTTTAAATGGTAATTTGCCTACGGGTACAAACATCAATGGAGAATGGACACAAGTAGGTGGCCCCGCTGGTGGTGTAGCTACTTTTGATGATGCTACCAACCCCAATAGCACCGTAACAGTTAATTCAGAAGGTAATTACACCTTCCAGTGGGCTTTGACCAATGGTACAGCTTGCCCAGCAGTTACTGATAATGTTGAAATATTCTTCTTGAATCCTGCCACCAGTGATGCAGGGTTACCTCAAGAAAATATATGTGAGTTTCAAGCCACCATCACAGGCAATACGCCAGCAGGTACAGATGTAGGTGAATGGACGCTTGTAAGTGGTCCGAGTGATGAGGTAAGTATTGCCAATCCAAATAGTTCTTCTACTACTGTTACAATCACTAGCGAAGTACCTGGAGACTACACATTTAGATGGACAGTATTTAGGGTATTAGGTGGCACACGCTTTTGCGGGGTAAGTTCAGAAGTTATCTTGAACTTCATCAACCAACCCGAAGCCAATGCAGGGGCAGACCAACCCGACATCTGTTTCAATGATGTGCAGACGGCTAACTTAAGTGCCAATACACCCGCTGCACCTTTTACAGGGGCTTGGACAGTTACCAACTCACCATTGGGTGCCAATGTTTCTTTTAACAATGCCAACTCCCCCAGTGCTGCTTTTACCACAGATGTAGAAGGATTCTATACCCTACGTTGGACAGTAAGCGGTGGCATTAACTGTTTATCTTCTGACGAAGTAGAGATTGTTTTCATACGCCCCGTAGATGCAGCAGTAGTTGCACCTCCTGCCGAAGTATGTGGCTTGACTACTACCCTTACCGGGCTAGACCAAACCGCGCAAATCACTTTTGGACAATGGACTGCCAACCCCGCAGCAGGTGTAGTATTTAGCAACCCTAACGAAGAAAATACTACGGTAACAGTACCCTCACCTGGGAACTATACCTTCACTTGGACAATAGGCAACGGTCAGTGTGAAGATGCCGCCACCACTGCTCCAGTGCAATTCTTCCCTACACTTGTGAACCCTACTGCCGAGCAGGACATAGTAGTCTTACTAGGACAAACCGTAGATTTATTTGCAGATGGAGGACCAGATGCTATCTATACTTGGACTTCTGCTGACGACCCAACTTTGGCAAGGCTTGGAGGGGCTGCTGCGGTCGCCAATAATCCTACGCCTACTTTTACAGCAAGTGCAGCCTCGCCCAATGTATTCAATTATGTAGTAACTATGACTACGGGCTTCACCCTCAATGACAATGATGCCAACTGTACGGTAAGTATTCCTGTGAGGGTACGCATCTTTACAGAGTTGAATGTACCCAATGTGTTCTCTCCCAATGGAGACGGACAGTTTGATACTTGGCAAATTCCTTTGTTGGAGGGTATCCCAGGCTCAGAGACCAAAGTATTCAATAGATGGGGCGACCTTGTATTTGAAAGCACAGGCTATACCGAACCTTGGAACGGCAAAGTGAAGAATACAGGCTCTCTAGTACCTCATTCTACTTATTACTATGTAATCACCAGACCCGATGAGCCTACTGTAACAGGGTATGTTGTAGTAACTTACTAAAACTATTAACAAAATTTAAACTGATATTTAAAATGAAATTACATAAATATATTCTTACATTAGCTTGCTTACTCCTCCTTTGGGGGGTAAGCACAGCTCAACAAAGACCTCAGTTTACGCAGTACATGGTCAATAATTACCTCCTCAACCCTGCAGTTACAGGAGCTTACAATTACCTTGACCTTAGAACAGGCTTCCGTGAGCAGTGGGCTGGCTTCGATACAGGCACACCGCGCACCTTCTTTTTGAGTGGGCATGCGCCCATCTCGCCACGTGTGAGGGGGCCGCTTCCTACGATTGGTCCTGGTATTCAACGTGATGATAATGCAGCAATACAGTCGCTGCTTCCAAAGCACGGAGTGGGAGGAATGATATTGTATGATGAGACAGGGCCTTTAAGTAGAATCATGGCGTATGCTTCTTATGCATACAATTTTCGCATTACGGGTGATGGTGCAAGCCAAATAAGAGCCTCACTAGGGTTACAGGGTGGCTTTATACGCTATCAACAAAACAACAGTGAATTAGTGCCTGACCCGCTTAATCCTACAGCAACTGACCCTGCCTTAGAAGGTGACCAAGCCTCCTCTTTTATTCCTGATTTGGGGGCAGGCTTGTTGGTGTATTCCAATCGTTTTTATGCTGGGCTTTCTAGCAGTCAGTTGCTAGGAAATGATTTAAGCTACTCTAATGTCAATGTAGGCAATGCGCCCAATAGCTTGGTAAGACATTATTTCTTGACAGGAGGCTATCGTTTTCAGATAGCCAATGGTAATGTTGATTTGATTCCTTCGGTACTCTTCAAATACCTAGATGGTGCTCCTCTTTCAGTGGACTTGAATGGTAGAATAGCTTTCAATCTCAATCAATTCAATCACTTTTGGACAGGTCTGAGCTACCGATACAATGATGCTGCCGCAATACTTGCAGGGGTAAGTATCAGCAACTTTATGGATATTAATTTTTCCTATGATTTCCCTCTGACGCACATCCGAACGACCAATAGCAATCCTAGTACTAATATAGGTACTTTTGAGGTATCTTTAGGATTGCGTCTTTCTGGATACAAGGGTTCTTATTTTCATAACCTATTTTAATCACGCATAAAACATCGAACTATGAAAAAATATATTGTACTAATTAGTATAGCATTGCTCTTACCTCTTTTGCTAGTGGCACAAGATGGAGGAATAGAGAAAATTCGGGTCAAAAAGCTATCAGAGAAGGTGAATGACGCAACAAAACACGATATAGCTCCTACACTTTCTGGTGATTTAAAAGTGATGTATTTTGTAAGATACGCAGACAAGGGAGATGAGACTGAATCTAAATCTACCCGCACACTACAAGATGTTTGGGTAACTAAAAGAGAAAATAAAGATGCTGAATGGGGACCTGCTACAAAATTGCCTGCTCCTATCAATAATGAACACCACAATGTAGTATGTGGTACAAATTATGATGGCAGTATTCTTTTTCTCTCAAATGCCTATGAAAAAGGCCCTAATATGTTTGATAATATGAAGCCAGGCATTTCAATAAGTTTCACAGAAGATGGGGGTAGCACTTGGAGTAACCCAATCACAATAGACCTCACAGGATTGAAAGAGAAGAAGCTGAATCTTGGAACTTATTTTTATTATCACATCTTCGAAGAGGGTTTTCACTTATTGGTATCGTTTTATGATAGTAGTAAGAAAAATCCTTCCATTGGTGGAGAGAACGAAGATATCTACTATTGTGAACTTCAAGGAGTGTCTGATTCAAAAGAATTACCTCAAGAGTACAAGGACTTAATCAAAAAAGGAAAAAGTGCGGTATCTGATGAGGAGTTTAAAAAAATTGTCAAAAACTATGCAAGTAGCTTAAAATATAATGTCATTCAGCACATTGGCAAGACGGGAAATATCAATAGTGAGGGATATGAAACGGCACCGTTACTCTCCCATGATAGTAAAAAACTCTACTTTACAAGACAAAAAGGTAAAGATGCTGACAGAAGTAATATTTTGGTCGTAGAAAGAGATAATGTTGAAAACTGGGATAGTTGGGGAAAAGATTATGAACCCTACAAAAATTTACCAGAAGTTGAAGGCTTTGAAGGACATATTGACAGTGATAAGTTTGATGGCTATCTTATTTTTGAGAAAGAAATAGGAGAGCCGGGTTATGAGGAAGAACGCAGAGAAGCAGCACGTGAAATTCTTTTAGAAAAAGGCTATTTTTCATCTTCTCGAAACAGCGAAGTGGCAAACTTATATATGTTTGAGAAAATCCGCACCATTCCTTTTCAATCTGAGTTAATTGTAAAGGTAGAGGATTGTGGACAAAAGTCTGTCAATGTAATAGAAAAGGATCCAACACTCCGAATTACAGTAAAAGACAGCGAGGGTAAGCAAGTTAGTGATGCAAACATTACTAAGCAAAACGATAGTTTTAAAGTTAAGATTCAAAAGATGGGAACTTACAGTATCGCTTTTGCTTCAGACAGTGATGTGTATAAACTAAGTGCACAATCACTAAACAGAGAAGTAACTTTTACTGAAAAGAATGAAAATGATGTTCAGGTAGAGATACCCTGCCTTACAGGAAATTACCCAATTCCAAGGCAGCAGTTCTACTTTGCTTTTGATAGGTATAAAGAGTTTTTTGCTCAACCTATTCCTACAAGTCCTGAAGATAGCCTAGCATTGAGAGAATTGGGTATAGAGCTGAGTTCTAATAGATATGGTGCAGGTACAGCAAATATAACTAGCTATACTAATAAAACAGGAAGATTTTTCTCTCAGAAACTTAGTGAACAACTTGAGAAATACCAAAAATTTGATAGGCTTGATACTCTAATTGATAGTTTAAGAATAACAGAAGGACAGTATAAGTATATCTTTATTTCGTCTTTTGTAGATTACATTAATAAAACAGGGGGGGATTACCCAACTTTACTGAGGGGAAACAGAGCATTGACCTTAGCTCAAGAAATTTATAATAGACTCTCTGAAGGAAAATCACCTAGTGAAAAAGAAGCCTTGAAAAGAAGTATTATCATAAATGCTACTGGAGAACTATTTAATATAGATTCAAGCGAAATTTATAAAGGTGGAAGTGGTAGTAGTAATAGTGATGAAGAGTTTCGTGCTAAGCAACGTACTTGTCAAGTTTTAACAACTGATAAAGATGAGGTAGTAGCGAAGGTTGTTAAGGTTGATGAAAATGGAAAAGAAACAGTAACAGAAACAGAAGTAGAAGTAAATACATTCCCTAACTTACTTGATTTTCCTAACTTCCGTGCAGAGGAAGGAATCCAAAAAATCAAAGCTTCTAAAATAGTACTACCAGAAAAATCAAGCAAATAAGCCTTCTTGGCGTGTAAATATTAAAAATACAAACAGGTGTTAATTTTTCTTACTAATAATAAACCGCTCCCTTTTGAGAGCGGTTTTTTTGTTTTTGAATAAATTATCGGCTATAATTGGGAGCTTCTTTGATGACGTGAATGTCGTGTGGGTGGCTTTCGCGTACACCTGCCGAAGTAACCTTGATGAATTGTGCTTGTTGCAGTGCTTTGATGTCGGCTGCCCCGCAGTAGCCCATACCTGCCTTCACGCCACCAATCAATTGATAAATTACCTCTGCCACACGCCCTTTGTAGGGGATTCTGCCCACAATGCCTTCAGGAACGAGCTTCTTAATGTCAATCTCACGGTCTTGGAAATAGCGGTCTTTTGAGCCTGCTTCCATGGCCTCTACAGAACCCATACCACGGTAAGTTTTGAACTTGCGCCCTTCATAGAGTACTACTTCGCCCGGAGCTTCTTCTGTACCAGCAAAGAGTGAACCTGCCATAATGCTGCCTGCACCTGCTGCGAGTGCTTTGGTGATGTCGCCCGAGAAGCGGATTCCACCATCAGCAATGACGGGTATGCCATAAGCAGCAAGTGCTTTAGCACACATATACACTGCTGAGAATTGTGGAACGCCTATTCCTGCTATGATGCGTGTAGTACAAATACTACCTGGTCCAATGCCTACCTTTACACCGTCTGCACCAGCTTTGGCGAGGGCTTCTGCACCCGCTGCGGTAGCTACATTACCTGCAATCAGTTCTAAATTAGGGAAATAATCCTTGATTTCTTTTACAGCATCTATCACTCCTTTTGAGTGCCCGTGTGCGGTATCAATACTTACTATATCAACCCCTGCCTTTTTGAGTGCTTCAACACGCTCCATAAGGTCAGCGGTGATGCCCAAGGCAGCCCCTACACGCAGCCTACCATACTCATCTTTACAAGCGTAGGGCATATCACGTTTTTTGAGAATGTCTTTGTAGGTAATCAAACCCACTAGCTTTCCTTTCTCATCTACAATGGGTAGTTTTTCTATTTTGTACTCTTGGAGTACATCTTCGGCAGTTTTGAGGTCAATTGCCTCTCGTGCAGTGATGAGTTTTCCTTTGGTCATAACCTCAGCCACGGGGCGTGTAAGGTCTTTTTGGAAGCGCAAATCACGGTTGGTAAGAATCCCTACGAGGTGATTTTTTTCATTCACAATCGGAATTCCACCAATTTTCAAATCACGCATAATTTTGTGGGCATCACCTATCACTGCGGTTTCGGGCAGTGTGATAGGGTCTATAATCATACCACTTTGCGAGCGTTTTACACGCCTCACTTGGTCTGCTTGTGCCTCAATACTCATACTTTTATGGATAAAACCTATGCCACCTTCTTGGGCAAGGGCAATTGCCATTTCAGCCTCTGTAACGGTATCCATGGCAGCCGAAACGATGGGTATGTTGAGTGTGATGTTCTTAGAAAGTTGTGATTGTGTATCTACATCTTTAGGCAATACCTCTGAGTAAGCAGGCAAGAGAAGCACATCATCATAGGTGAGGGCTTCGTAGAGTAACTTAGAATTGTCAATATTCATGGCAAATAATTAAGATAGGTTATTTGCCAAGCAAAGTTAGGGCTTTTTGTTGATATGTTGATATTTTTTTGGGAGAATTATTTTTTTGAATGATTGAAGAAAAAACTGAACAATTAATTTGTTGGTTTCTTTTCAATGTCAAATTGCCTGAAACTATTTTAACACTTTGTTTATAGTCTTGATTATCAGTTAGTTAGTTTACATTCGTGTATTCACTTGAAAATTAATCACCGAAAATACTTTGTAAAATAGTTTTTTATTTGAAAATTTGATGTTTAAGTTCTGTAACTTACAATACTTAGTTTTACGCTCCAAATAAAAAATCTATGATTAATAAACTTTACACATATTTTATGCTTTCAGTGGTGTTGTGTTTTAGTGCTACATTAATGGCACAAACACCCATTCCTGCTACCCCCCAAAAAAGCCCCATAGTCTTACAAGGTGCTACCCTACACATAGGCAATGGCGAAGTCATCACACAAGGCAGTATTCGTTTTGAGGAGGGGATTATTACTGAGATAGGCAGCAATGTGAGTACTACGGGTGCAGAAGTGGTAGATGCCGCGGGCAAGCACATCTATCCAGGCTTGATTTTGCCCACTACAACAATGGGTTTGTTGGAGATTTCAGCAATTAGACAGACACGCGACCAAGCTGAAACTGGTGCTTTTAACCCTAATGTGAGGTCATTGGTTGCCTTTAATACCGATTCTGAGATATTGCCTACTACTCGCTCTAATGGAATTTTGCTGGTGCAAACTACTCCCCTAGGGCAGATAGTTGCTGGTACTTCTTCTATCATGGAGCTAGACGGCTGGAATTGGGAAGACGCCTTACACACGCCTGATGATGGTATTCATATTAACTGGGCAAGATTCTTTACACGCACGGGCTGGTGGGCAGAGCCAGGCGAAATCAAAAGAAATGAAAGCCAAGATGATTTCAAGAAAGCAGTAGATGATATTTTTCAGCAGGCGTATGCTTATAGCCAAAAAAGCGAAAAAATTAACCTCAAATTTGAAGCCATGAACGGACTTTTTGATGGCTCAAAGCGATTGTATATTTATGCTGATTATGCTAAAGAAATTATTGAAGGGGTACAATTTGCTATAAAGCACAAGGTCAAGAAGATAGTGATAGTAGGAGGGGAAGATGCCCTTTCGGTTGCTGATTTTTTGAGAGAGAACAATGTGCCTGTTATATTACAAGAAATACACCGTCTGCCAGATTATCCTGAAGATGATGTCTGGAAGCCTTATAGGTTACCAGGCTTGCTGCACAAAGCAGGGGTGAAGGTAGCACTTTCTTACTCTGATATCTCTCGTGCTCGCAATCTTCCCTTCTTGGCGGGTACTGCAGCAGCTTATGGCTTAGGCAAAGAAGAAGCTCTTAAATTGGTAACTTCAAACCCTGCTGAGATACTAGGTATCGAGGCAAAAGTAGGAACACTCGCCAAAGGCAAACAAGCAACACTGGTAGTCTCTGAGGGAGATATTTTGGATATGCGTACTAGCATAGTCAGCATGGCATTTATCCAAGGCAAAAAGCTTGACCTTAGAGATAAACACAAAGGATTGTATGAACATTTTAAGCATAAATATGACACAGACAAAGAGTAGAGCCCTATGATGGCCATAAGACTTCACTTACAAAATGATAAAGTAAGTGAAGTTTTTTTATGTTTGGACGGACTTATACTTAAATGTACACGTTTTTTTTACAAACATTTCTCAAACTGCTCAATTTGTCTTTATCTTTGTATGTTAATCAAATAAGTTAAGTGAAAAGTTAGCCCATTGTACTTCAAAAAATATCTTTTAAATCAAAATAAATAGCAACAATGAAATATAAACGCGTACTTCTCAAACTGAGCGGCGAAGCATTGCAAGGGGATAAAACACACGGTATAGACCCCAATAGGCTAGAGCAATACTCGCAAGAAATTAAAAAAGTACTTGATTTAGGTGTGCAAATGGCGATTGTGATAGGAGGGGGGAACATCTTCAGAGGAGTACAAGCCGTAGGAACAGCCATAGACCGTGTGCAAGGCGACTATATGGGCATGCTTGCCACTGTCATTAATGGAATGGCACTGCAAAGCTCTCTAGAGAATCTTGGTATCTTCACTCGCCTGATGTCAGGAATCAAAATGGAGCAGGTATGTGAGCCTTTTATTAAACGAAGGGCAGTTAGACACCTCGAGAAGGGACGCTTGGTGATATTTGGTGCGGGCTTAGGAAGCCCTTATTTTACTACTGACTCAGCAGCAAGTTTGCGTGCCATAGAGATTGAAGCAGATGTAGTGCTCAAAGGAACACGTGTGGACGGAGTCTATACTGCCGACCCTGAAAAAGACAACAACGCCCAGCGTTTTTCTAATATTTCTTTTGATGAAGTTTATCAAAAAGGGCTGAACGTGATGGATATGACTGCTTTCACACTTTGCAAAGAAAATGAGCTACCTATTATTGTATTTGATATGAATAAGCCCAATAACCTGCTCAACATCATTAAAGGTGAGGAAGTAGGTACACTCATCAGTGTTTAATCAAATAGTGAAAACTTAAAAACTAAACATAAAATATCATGGAAGAAGAAATAAGCATGTTCTTACAAGAAGCCGAAGAACTCATGCAAAAAGCCGTAGAACACACGCAAAAAGAATTAGTGAAAATCCGTGCAGGAAAAGCTCACCCCTCCATGCTCGATAGCATCAAGGTAGAATACTACGGTGCAGATACACCACTCAACCAAGTATCTTCTGTTACTACCCCTGATGCCCGAACACTGCTCATCAAACCCTTCGAGAAAAGTACGATTGCTGCCATCGAGAAAGCTATCAGAAATAGCGACTTGGGCATGAACCCACAAAATGATGGAGAATCTATCCGACTCAATATCCCCCCACTCACCGAAGAAAGGCGCACACAACTCGTAAAACAAGTAAAGCAAGAGGGAGAGCAAGGAAAAGTGAGCATAAGAAACATCAGAAAAGATACCAACAATTCCCTCAAAGAACTCCAAAAAGAAGGGGCATCAGAAGATGACATCAAAAGAGCAGAAGAAAAAGTGCAAAAACTTACTGACCAATTCACTGCCAAAATAGAGACCGTACTTGCCAAAAAAGAGGAAGAGCTAATGACGGTCTAAATTTAAAATTGTATAATTCGTGCATTATCAAGAGGCTTTGCGCTATGTGAAGCCTTTTTTTTGTGGCGTTTATCTCAAAGAAGTACCTAAAAAAGAAACCTTCTACAATTTTGTAAATTATGCTTTAATTTAGCAACTTAGTAATCATAACGGGCCCATAAATTTCAATGACACTGTGCTAAGAATCAAAGAATTTATTAAAAAAAACTGGCTTTTACTTACCTTATGCATCTTTGCAATTTATATAGTAATCTATTTTATCTGGCAACAAACACGCCGACCAATAGATGCCTGGGCTTTGATGCCCGAAAATCCCGTACTTGTTGTTGAAACCCAAGACTTTTGGAATGCTTACCTGCGTCTTTCGCAGGCACCACTCTGGAAAAGCCTCAACGAAACATCTGAATTTTATGAACTCAATGCACAAATAGATTTTCTCAAAACCGACCTAGCCCAAGAAAAAGACTGGCAGGCTTTTTTCAGAGCGCGCAAATGCCTCGCTTCTATGCACCTTATCGGCAAAGAAAATTTTGACTTTCTCTATTTTGTACCACTCCAAAGCGAGAAAGACCAAGAGTTTTATGCACAAATCAGTCAATATTTAGAAAAGCGTGAGGAATATCGTATTTTAAAAAGAACCTACAGAGGACTGCTTATCCAAGAAATACAACACGAAGCCAGTGAAGAAAAATTTGTCTTTATTCGCTACCAAAATTATTGGATTGCCAGCCATACAGCATTATTGATAGAAGATGTAGCCCGTAAAATTCAAGAGCAAAAAAATACATTGCCTTTCAATAATCACCAAGAAATAGACCACCTCAGAAAACTAAGTTTTCAAAATAATCAAGATTGGATTTTTTATGTCAATTATGCTGCACTTACCGATTTTATGGGTGCTACTGCGCAAGAGCAACTTAAGACCTACTTAAAACCACTAGGTTATTTTGCAGAGGGTACTTTTTTGAGTGCCGATACGCAATCAGACTATCCGCTATGGGAGGGTGTTAGCTTCACAGCAAAGAAAGACTCTTCGGCTTTCTTAAATGTATTTGAGGCACAAGAAGCCAAAAATATCTCTATAGAAAGCTACTTACCGCAGCAGGCAGCCTTTACTTTGCTGTTTAGTTTCGAGAACGCCAAGCAGTTTCAGCAGGCATACCAAGCCTACTGGCAGCGAGAGCAAGGAGATTTCAAAAAGATGCAACAATCTTTTGAACAAGACTATCAGGTAAATTTAAAAGATTTATACGAAAGCTTTGCAGGAGAACTCGCATTGTGCTTACTAGAAGCAGGGCAAGGCAACTCAACAGATAAATTATTAATATGGAAAGCCAATTCTACTACATTGAGTCAAAATTGGCTTGACAAAATAGCTCTTCAAGCGGCGCAATCTCAGCGCAAAGAGCAATATATCGAGAAATACGACAACTACCTCATCAAGCAACTCCCCCTCGAGAACTTTCCCGAAGTATTTTTAGGAGGCCTTGGGCAAGATTTTCAGACCACCTATTATCTTTCTATCGGAGAGTGTATTGTGATGAGCAATCGCTTACAAGCTCTCAAAAAATGGATTAATGCTCACCAATACAAGCGCACTTGGAGTAGCTCTGCGGCACACCGAAGCCTGTTGCAAGAAAATTATCAATATGCTAACCTTAGCCTCATCATAGATATTGCGCAAATTTGGAATATCCTCTACCAAAATGTAAATGCTTCCTGGCAGAAGGTGATGGACAGCGTAGAGGCAGATATCAAAATCATTGATTTTGTTTCGCTACAGTTCAGATACAAAAATGAACAGTTTGATACACGCCTCGCCCTCAATGGAGGCAGCAAAACACCCCAAAGAGGACTAGAGATAGAAGGCTATCAGGTATTGATGAACCATAAATTCCCACGTGAACTTTACACGGCTCCTTTTCTTGTCAAAAATCACGATACAGGTGCTACCGAAATATTAATACAAGACTTTGCCAATAATTTATTTTTGCTCAACCAGCAGGGCAAGGTGCTATGGCAAAAGCAAGCTGGTGCGCCCATGCGCAGTGAGCCAATTCAGATTGATATTTACCAAAATGGAAAATTACAATACCTCTATCTCACTGCCGATAGGATTAGTCTTGTAGATAGGCTGGGCAGAGATGTACCCAAATACCCTTTCTATGCTCCAGATACACTCCAGTTCAATACATTGGCTTACCTTGATTTTGGTGATGATAAGCATCATTATCTTGCTTCTAATGTGCGAGGAGCTTTGTATATGTATGATGGTGAGCGCAACAGAGTGGCAGGCTGGCGGCCCAAGCAGCTTAGTAACCGACTTGGAACAGCTGTACAGCATATAGTAGTGGAGCAGGAAGATTATCTATTGGCGTGTAGCGAAAATGGTATAGTGTATTGCTTCGGGAAAGAAGGGCAAAATAGGGCAGGATTTCCACTCAATTTGCAAGGAGGTATTTCAAATCCGCTGCATATTCAGCAAGGCAAGGCACCTCAAAGTACACAGCTCACAGCCCTCACCGACGAAGGCAAAGTCGTACGTTTCAATCTTTTAGGAGAAATATTGCAAGAAACTCAACTCATCAGACCTTCGCAGCGAAGCAGCTTCATCAGTGCTATAGCCTCCAATAGCCAAGAATGGCTCATAGGAGTATTTGATGAGAATCTCGTAAAGGTGTACAATCCTAGTGGGCAGCTACTTTTAGCGCAAAGCCTAGAGACTAAAAGAGCTAAATGGGAAATGCAATACTTCGGTTTTGACAACAATCTCAAAATAATTGCGCTCACCGATAAAATAGGCTCTAAAACATATCTTTTTGATATCAGAGGCAAACTGCTAGGTAAGCCCTTTCCTAGTAATAAAAAAATACAAATAGAATACAACCGCCCCGAGCGCATACTCTATATCTACCGAACCTATGGACGAGGAGTAGGCAAACTTGCCCTACAATTAAGCTAAATAGAAAATCAACTGACTATAAATTGTAGAGTGATTAGCCTCTAATAAATACAACCCATAGACCGTGTTAGATTATTATTAGAACACGGAGGTGTTTCTCTGAACTTTTAAATTTTCTGATTTTTTTTACTGATTCCAACACCCAAGACTTGAAGAAGGCGTACTCTTAAAAGCACTCAACTATCACCTGTATCTTATATCCTACCATTTTTGTTAAAATGTAGTTTCTATTTTCGCTAATCACTTCAAAAATATGCGTGTCCATTAACTTATGCCATTATTACAAAGTTCTGTAAAAAACTCAATATAACAGTTTTACACCATTTTTATTTAAAAATTTGCCAAAGTCTGATTTTAACTCCAATTTTGAAACAAATCAAAACAAAATTTTAGAAAGCATGAATATACAATCGGTCATAGAAACGGCTTGGGAAGATAGAAGCCTACTACAGCAAGTAGCTACTCAAGAAGCTATTTTTGAGGTCATTGAGTCATTAGATAAAGGTAAAATACGTGTTGCTACTCCTAGTGAGGAGGGTTGGCAGGTCAATGAGTGGGTCAAAAAAGCAGTAATTCTTTATTTTCCGCTTAGAAAAATGGAAACCATAGAAGCAGGTGCTTTTGAGTTTCGTGATAAAATTCCACTCAAAAAAGGCTTTGCCCAGTTGGGTGTACGTGTAGTGCCGCAAGCCTTGGCAAGGTATGGGTCTTTTTTAGAGGCAGGGGTAGTTATGATGCCCTCTTACGTCAATATTGGGGCTTATGTGGGTAGTGGTACAATGGTAGATACTTGGGCTACTGTGGGGAGTTGTGCACAGATAGGCAAAGGCGTGCATCTCAGTGGTGGCGTAGGAATAGGAGGCGTGCTAGAACCCGTGCAAGCTGCCCCTGTGATAGTAGAAGATGGTGCATTTATTGGCTCTCGCTGCATCATAGTAGAGGGAGTGCGTGTGGGCAAAGAAGCAGTGTTGGGTGCTAATGTAGTGCTTACGGGAAGCTCTAAGGTGATAGATGTAACGGGTGATACTCCTGTAGAATACAAGGGCTTTGTGCCGCCTCGTGCTGTGGTGATCCCAGGGAGTTATACTAAAAAATTTCCTGCGGGAGATTACCAAGTGCCTGCCGCCCTCATCATAGGAAAGCGTAAAGAAAGTACCGACCTGAAAACCTCTCTCAATCAGGCATTACGTGAGAATGAAGTAGCCGTTTAGAGGGGTGAGTGTTGTGCTAAGGATTTTAATCGTTTCTTTTTAAGAGAGTACCTCCTGCGCAGGTACTCTTTTTTGTTGGAGAGATGCTTTCCAAAAATGAGAATTTATTTCTAAGTTGGAGTATTTTTTTAAATTGGTACAAGTTTAAAATACTGATAATCAAATGATTAGCTTTTAGGCACAAACTTGGAAATAAGCAAATCAAATATAAAACTTACACCAAATAAAAAATACAAAAATGGACAAAAAATCAATCAACACCCGTAAAATTGACCCAAGTGAAATCAGAGAGCAATTCAACCGATTAGAGGGCATTGCTGCCGAGTTCAGTCAAAAGATATTTCAACTCAAAAAAGAGCAAGAGGACTTCAAACGTTATATGCGAAGCAATAAATTGATGCACTAATCATCGCCTTTTTGCTAAAACTGATGTTGATGCTAGCCTAAAAATTAGGTAGTATTTTGTTTAAGCTGACAAGCTACCTATTCCTTACCTACGCTTGTAACAAAAAAATAGCAGGTGCTTTTTGAAGGGTGAAACCTTTTTGTATCCAATGTGCTACGGTCTGTGTTTTGACAAAAGCAGTAGGAGACATTAAATCAAGTGCTACACAAAGCTGTGTTTGGGGGGCAAGTGTTTGAAGCAAGCTTTTCCACATACTTTCATTACGGTAGGGAGTTTCTATAAAAATTTGTGTCTGATGCAGCTTTGAAGATTGTTTTTCTAATGTACTGATTTTACCGTTTCTCTCTTCGGTTTTGATAGGTAGATAGCCGTGAAAGCAAAATTTTTGTCCATTAAGTCCTGAGGCCATCAATGCCAAAAAAATAGAAGAAGGGCCTACGTATGGTACTACAGCTATATCTTGGGTATGTGCCCACTTTACGGCAACATTGCCTGGGTCTGCTATACCAGGGCAGCCCGATTCTGAAAGTACAGCTATGTCTTTTCCAAAGTGTAAATTTTCTAAGAAAATACTAATTTCTTCTATTTTAGTTTTTTTATCAAGTTTTTCAAATATAAGCTCTCTGATGTTGATACCAAGCGATAAGGCACTCAAAAAACGTCTTGCAGTGCGAATGTCTTCTACCAAAAAATATTTTATGGTTTTGAGTTGCGCCAAGTTGTGATTTGGAAAGGCACTCTCTGCTGTATCGGCTGCTATGAGATTGGGTATCAGATGGAGTTTACCTTTGCACGTAGATGAGTTAGTATCTGTTTTTTTCATAAATATCAAGTGATTATTTCTAGCTATCTTAGCTGACTTAATAACGATTTGAAAACAAAGGTGTATATAAACTAAGCAAAGCCGTTATTTTCAGTTGCTTACAATTGATGAACCCACTCACTGTACATTCCTTGCTTACCTTGCTTTGCTTGTACCCAAGATGCACCACCTCAAGATGAACTCTCGGGTAAGTGCAAACAACTCCTCGAATTTAGTGAGTGGTAGCCCTTCGGCAGTATCATAAATATCGTGGTAGGCTGTAATGCCTCCTAATGTGTAGATAAAAAAAGAAGGAACGCCCATTTCGGTAAAAAAATAATGGTCTGAGTTGGCAGCAAAGCCACGTCTTTTTATGTCAGGCAAGTATTGGTAGGTCTGGTTGATTTCAACTAACTTTTTGAAGGCTTCTTCAAAGATAGCACCATTGACTACCGTGATGCCTTCATCTCCTGTACCTACAAGGTCAAAGTTAAGTAAGAACTTGATATTTCTGAGTGAGAAAAGTGGATTTTTGATGTAATGCAATGAGCCTAACAGCCCTGCCTCTTCTCCTCCAAAAGCCATAAATGCAATAGAGTAAGGGAGACGGTTTTCGGGTTTTTGATAAAATTTAGCCAATTCAAGGAGCAGGGCTACTCCGCTTGCATTATCATTGGCACCGGGGAAATAGGCTTTTTTTCCTAAACGCCCAAGGTGGTCGTAGTGTGCTGCTATCACCAAAAAAGTATCGGGCTGGGTAGTACCTTTGAGGTAGCCTATCACGTTTTGAGATTCATAATTGGTAAGTAGCTCGGCATCTACTCTGAATTTTGCCTTGATTTTCTTCTTTTTGGAGGGGTAGTTTGCCAAGCAAGAGTCGAGAGATGCTTGGCTGACCTCAAAAAAGGGATTGCTAAGTTGTCGTTGTGAAAGGCTGGCAGTCAGTTGATTGGTTTTGACTTCTACTACTGCTTTTGCTTCATAAATTTTATTAATCACAAATTGCGGTAGTTCTATGATTTGATTGTATTCTGCTTGCGGATACCACAGCATTTGGTGGTTAAGATTTTTTTTTACAAATTTTTCTTTGGCTTCATTGCTAGTATAAATCAGGGTGTCAAGTCTTACAAATTTGGCACGACCTTTACCGCTTTTTGAGATAGCATTAATGATAAAATCTTTACCTAGCTCTAGTTTCTGCTTACCTATTTTTAGTTTTAGGTGTTTGGGAAATGTATTGATGTCCATTTCAAAACTTTGCAGGTAGGTTTTGCCAAGTGGTTTCAGCCCTATTTCCTCAAAGCGTTGGTAGAGATAATTGGCTGCGATGCGGTCGCCATTGTTTACATAGCCTCGCCCGTGCATCTGTGCAGAAGCAAGCGTATCTATGGTCAGGCGTACTTGCTGCATATCTTGGGCAGCTAAGTCGATGAGCAAAAAAAAATAAAATCCAACAGATAAAAAGCTACGATAAATCATACAAAAATCAATTACAAATGATGTTTTCATCTCAGGTAAAAACATTAGCACAGCATAAGCCACTTTTAGTGTATGCATTAACAATCCAAAAACAGTAAGAATAGTTTTCTTAATAGCTTGGAGTTTCAAAAAATGAGATGTTTTTGAAGTTTCCTCAATTCAAGTAGTGCCTTTTGTGTGTCAGTGCTGTATTCGGCTCGGAAACTCATTGATAAGGTCTGGGGCAATAATCTCTGCATTGAAAGGTTTTTCAAAGGCTCTTTTCCAAATATTTATTTCTTCTTCTTCCCTTTTTTGAATGAGTTTGATTTGCCATAAATTATTACTATTCACATAGATTCGTTCAAAAGTTTCTAATGTAATGATTCCTGTTACATTTAGACTGGCGGTAGTATCGGTTGGCAGACCATAGTGCTGAAGCCCTTGGTTATAATTCTTGACTCTGAACACAATTTCATTGCTTCCTTGAAAAAGATAGTTTT
Organism: uncultured Cytophagaceae bacterium; assembly: GCA_964480455.1. GTDB lineage: Bacteria > Bacteroidota > Bacteroidia > Cytophagales > Microscillaceae > JAABSX01. The sequence continues at coordinate 12,746 of CAYZQI010000028.1, read as the reverse complement.
TGATGTTAAAAAATTTAACCTTCTCACTGTTGAGGTATAAGTTTTTTGCATTTCTAACATATACCTTATCTACATACTGACCGTTCACATAAAGCTCGGCATGAGTATTAGCAATGCACTGCAAAATAGCTCTAGAGGCGAGGGTATCAAGATAGACCAATGTTCGGAAGGTAGCACTACTTTTGCATTTTTCTCCTTTTGTATCACAGTCAAATATCCATTTACTCTGTAAGAGCGGGCTGCTGAGTTTGTCTTCACTTACTTGGGCTGAAATAATATAATAATCCTCAATCAGCATGTCAAAATAGCTAAAATAACTTTCAAGGTTGGTATCTCTGTAGAGTGTTTGCCAAGCAGACTGATACAGCTCTTTGAGGTATTCTACCAGAAAAATAGTACTATCAATGCTTGCCTCTAGGGCGCGTGTATCTGCGGGGGGAGGTGTTTTTTTATAGACTTCTATTGCCTCCTGAATGATTAGTTTTTGATAGAAGTAATATAGAAAGTTATTTTGTAATCTAAAAAGGTTTAGTTGTGTTCTTAGGCCATTAGATTGAAGGGCTGCACTATCTTGCACTACTAGTTGGTTTTCTAATTCATCAATGATGTTACCACTTGCCTTGAGGGTTTTGTAGATGGCTTGCTTTCTTTCCTGAAAAAAAGATGAATCTATAGAGAGGTTATAATTACTATTAGCTGCGAGCAAGGGGTGTCGCCAAAGTTCATTCCATGATACATTGCTAGGAGGCTGAGAAAAAACTTGGTGTAAAGCATAAAATTGGCTTGCTTCTGAGGGGTGTTCATTTTGAAAACTATGTAGCATTACTTGTTCTTTGGAGGTGCTGTCGCTACTCCAGGCACACTGCCCAAGCCAAGTGTAAGTAGGGTAAAGCAGTGTCTTGAAGGCTTGGTGATTCTGTTGTGCTTGGTTATAAACTAACAAGCCCATTAGCTTATTTTCTTTACAAAAAAATGCATTTTTACTAATTTCTTCAAAACTCATTCCTTCATCAGGAAAAACGGTAGCTTGGTTGTAGGCAGAAGTGGCAAGGATATAAGCTAATGGGCTTTGTACAAAGTCAATTTTACTTTGGCTGGGGTCTTCGCCCTCAGAAAGTTTTTTAAAAATCACTACATCAGAAGGGAGTAGATTACGCAAAGATGGATAGTACTCCAGCATGTCGCTAAAAACCATAAGCTGCTTCTCATATTGGCTGGCTATGGCATATACTCTTTGGTAGTGATAGAGATGCAGAGAATCTAGCCCGCCCAACTGTGCAGCCAATGCTTTGCTTCTGCCAAAACCTGCATCATAGGTATTTGAAACCCCCGCGTGGAGATACCTAGCACTAGAAAAAGTAGTAGCTATCTCTTGCAAAACCAGCTCAAGGTAAGTATAGGTATAATCACAGGCAATGCACAAACTGGTAGCCCCCGGAAACTCTGCAATGTACTCAAACTGATTGATACTGAGCAAGTTCTCTTGATTACCCAAAGTCTCAAAAATGGGGATAACTTCTATGTATTTTTTTTGTGCATACGCCACAATTTCTTTGATTTCTTGCTTCAAATAAGTATTTTGATTTCTACCAATTGCCGTAAAATTATCAAAACTAAACGCATCTTCTATGTAAAGAAAAACTGTATTAAGCTTGTACCAAGCCAGGTGGTCTAACATGTTTTTGAAGTTTTCTACTGATAGAATTTGCCCTTGGCTGATGTCTTCGGAGATGCCACGCACGGTAAGGTCAGGGTAATCAATGATGTATTGCTGTGCAAGTACGTTGCCTTTTGCCTCTATAATGAGTTGCGAGAGCGTAACCGCTCCATAAAAAACACCTTTGGCATGAAAACCCTCAATGACTATTTTGTCTGGGAAAATACCAAGAATATACGCCTCTTCTTTTTTATCTGCTGGAATAGAAAACCTTGCCATTTGCTCTTTGGCTTTTTCTTCATCAAGAATTACCAATAATAGCTGAGATTTGATAGGTTCAAACTGAATGGCAGTCTTTACATTGAGATAGGCAGCAAGTGTACGATTGACCATAGTAGCAGCCGACAAAGTAGTGTTCTCATTATCATTGAGGAAGGAAATATTTAAGGTTTCTCCAAAGGTGAAATTTCCTTCGCGCGGAATGATTTGCTTTGGAATAGGAATAATCTCTGCGTAGAGATAAAGCCCTGATGTTAAAAAAAAATGAATGATGATGATGATAAATGTACTACTCAAAGAGATGATTTTTTGCATTTTTATTTTAACTACTTATTAAAATCTATTCTAACTCTCATTACTTATAGAGAGGTAACTTATTAAATTGACAACCAGCAAAGGATTGGGAAAAATACTAATCTGCACTTGCTTCGTATCAATGCGCCAAAAGTATCTAAGCCTAAGACCTGCTGCTTTACTGTTGGTTACTTTTTGTAAACTATCATTTTGGTTTTTGAAATACATTACAAAAATGACATAAAAAAAGCAAAGAAATTTTATTTCTGATGAAAAAAATTTAAGTTTTTCATTAATTTACTCCGCAAACAATAGCCTTCTTCAGCTTAAAAACATAGAGAACTATCGTGCCAACTGATTAAATATCTCTAATAAATCAAAGAAATTAATTCAAATCTACTGCCCCCATTCAAAACTTTTGAATATTTCATTTACTTTTGAATTATTATTGACCATAATTTTAGAAATAGTTTTCTACTTTTACAAAAAGCTAAAGCACATTCGAGATTATAAACAAAATACATTATGAAAGTAATTAAAGGACTTGATGATTTGAAAACATTGGTGGGACAAGAAATAGGCGTAAGTGACTGGCTATTGATAGACCAAGCACGCATTAATGCTTTTGCAGAAGCTACAGGCGACCACCAATGGATACACACTAACCCCGAAATGGCAGCAAAATCCCCTTTTGGTAGTACCATTGCACATGGATTTCTCACACTTTCTTTATTACCTATGCTGATAGACCAAATATGGAAGCTCGAAGGGGTAAGAATGGGTGTAAACTATGGTACAAATAAAGTAAGATTTACTAACCCTGTACCCGTAAATAGCAAGGTGCGCCTGCGTGCAGTGCTAGAAAAAGTTGAAAATATACCTGGTGGAGCGCAAATCATCAATAAATCTACTTTTGAAATAGAAGGAAAAGACAAACCTGCTTGTATTGTAGAAGGGCTTTCGCTGATTTATTTCTAACAAATCAACTCTCATAAATGAACAAATATGGAAACAATTTTTGAACACCCTAGCGTAGCCATCTACTATGATGAGCAAATCAATGCCGTCTTAGAAGAGTGGAGGCTTGATTTTACTACTCAACTTGATTCTGCATCTTTCAAAAATATTTACCTCAAAATCATAGAAACCACCAAAACCCACCAAGTAAAAAAATGGTATTGTGATTTGAGCGAGCAGAAAGCGGTCAATGTAGAAGACCAACTCTGGCAAGAAGAACATTTCTATCCCGCAATGCTCGAGCACGGTTTGCAGGTGGCTTGCTTGGTAGATACTAAAAATATATTGGGCACTGTTTATACCAAAAACTGCCTACAAAATGCAGAAAAATCAAGGATAATGATTCAAGTTTTTAACGACCGTAAGCAAGCAAAAGAGTGGCTTGCAAAAGTCGATGCTTAGTAGGTATAAAATTTTTAATCCATTGTGTCAAAATAAAGCTACCATGAAAATTTTTACGGCACAGCAAATAAGAGATTGGGACAGCTACACCATGCAGCACGAGCCGATAGATTCTCTTGCCTTGATGGAGCGAGCAGCAACTAAATTTGCTGATGTACTTATGAAAACAATTGGTACTGAGCTACCAGTCTATTTTGTCTGTGGTATGGGCAACAACGGCGGCGATGGCTTAGTAGCAGCGAGGTACTTGGCAGAAAAAGGCTACCAAGTGAAAGTAATTCTAGTGAAGTACACCACACAAGTAAGCCCAGATTTTGCGCAAAACTTAGAAAGATTACCCGCTCATCTTGTACCTGAGGAAATTTCGGCAGGTTTTGAAATGCCACACATACTCGACAAGGCAGTAATAGTAGATGCTCTTTTTGGTTCGGGGCTAAATCGTCCTTTGGAAGGCTTGGCTGCCGAAGTAGTTTTTTTACTCAATGACTTGCCTTGTAAAAAAATAGCCATCGACATACCTTCTGGGCTTTTTGCGGATACGCACACAGAAAGCAAAGCTATCTTCAAAGCAGACCATACAATTACCTTTCAAGTACCAAAACTTGCTTTTTTATTGCCCGAGAATGAACAATATGTGGGAGAGTGGGAGATATTAGATATTGGCTTACATCCTGAATATTATAAAAACACCTACACAGATTATTATTTGCTAGACCCAAGCCTGATACAATCTTTGTATTTGCCTCGTGCTAAATTTTCACACAAGGGTACTTTTGGGCATAGTCTGCTTTTGGTAGGGAGTTATGGTAAAATGGGTGCGGCACTACTGGCTGCCAAGGCAACTCTTAGGGCAGGGGCAGGCTTAGTAACCGCTCACGTTCCGGCTTGTGGCTGTGGCATCATGCAAACTACCCTGCCTGAGGCGATGGTATCTGTTGATATAAATGAATACCATCTTACGCAAGTCCCCGATTTTCAGACAGATACTTATGCTGCCATTGGGCTAGGATGTGGCTTAGGGCAAGCACCAGCTACACGATATATGCTTAGGCAATTACTCAAAAAAGCACATCAGCCCTTAGTGATAGATGCAGATGCACTGAACTTATTAGCACAAATGCCCAATGAAGTAAAAGATACCCTTCCATCATATAGCATCCTTACACCACATCCCAAGGAATTTTCACGCTGGGTAGGCAAGTCAGATGATGATTTTCAGAGATTACAGACCCTTCAGCACTTTGCAATGGCATTCCAAGTATATGTCATTTTGAAAGGTGCAAATACTGTAATAGCCACACCCGAGGGAAGATTATGTTTTAACACAACGGGCAATGCAGGCATGGCTACGGCTGGCAGTGGAGATGTACTTACAGGTGTGATTACAGGGCTGCTCTCACAAGGCTACACACCAGAGGCAGCTGCTATACTTGGGGTACATCTGCATGGAAAATGTGGCGACTTGGCACTCCAAGTTCAAAGTCAAGAATCGCTCATAGCGTCTGATTTGATTGATTATCTCGGAATAGCTTATAAAGGCTGTTTTGATGAATCCGCAGGCACTTAGCAACTGTTGATTAGTATTTGTAAATTATCGGTAGTCCAATAGTTAAATGTGCATGGCTTTTTTTGCCGTTATCACCCCATTCCCAGCCCCTTCGCCTCAGGAAGAAGGGGAGCTAAATCACTGAAAAACAATGAATTAGCTTTGTAAGTATAGCCCTACACCAGAGGGGAGATGGTGTGGGTGTATCAAAAAAGGGATTCCTTTAGCATACACACTTAAAGGTTGGACTAGCAAACTATCAGATAAGTCAAGTAATTGATTACTAATACTTTATGAGCAATATTATCAGAAGTTGTCTTTCAGATTTTCCTAGTCAGCAATGCTTTTCAGCATTTCCAAATGAAATTTACTTTTTTAGCCACCTCACCCCTTCCTTCTTCACAGAGGAGGGCAAAACGAAGTCGATTTGACTTGCAACCCTTATTTAGCTTACTTCTGTCATTAAGGTAAAGAAAAAGTACAACAAGCGAAAGCTCAATAAAATAAGCGTAATACCAATAAAATTATTGATTCTATTGAGAAGATGTGTGCTCAAGCCTTTGCCTGTCTGATTGGCTATGTAGGTTTTGAGTAGGTCGGTAGTAAATACAGTAGTAAGGATGACGGCATAAAATACAAACATCTCAACGGGTGAGTAATCTCGCAATTGATTGACTGTAGCAATCACAAAAATCCAAAGACCAAACGTGAAGGGATTGATGATGTTGAGGCAGAACCCTTCTACAACATACTGATAATCAGGTGATTGTGTATCTATACTGTAGGGGCTTGCTGCTTGCTTATGCTCTCGGAGTGCCTTGACCCCAAAAGCAAGCACCAACAAACCTCCTAAAAAGCTAAAGATACCCTTGAACAAGAAACTATCAAATACTTGTGAAAGCCCAAAATAGACTAGTAATACAATAACCACATCACTGAGCACTATACCTGAGGCAAACAAAGCACCTTTTTGAAAATTCTGATGGATACCAATTTTGATGAGCGTAAAAAAGGAAGGACCTAGTGCAACAAAAGCTAAAAGTAAACCAGCAAGTATGCCGCCGAACATCGCTTCTAAAAACATAATCTAAAAATTTATGAAAGCACACAATAAAGAGTTTTCTTTCTTGCGTGTGCGAAACTATTGTGAAAAACGTGCAATTACAAGATTAGTGCAAAAAAAGCCAAAAGAAGGTTAATTGCTTGGGTAAGGAATCTTCTCTATGATGATATTCTTCATCAGAATTTCCCAATCATCAGCACATTGTTGCATGTCTTCATCATCATCTTCATAGTGCCACTGCAGGTACACCGCATGACCTCTGCTTGCGAGCTGGTCGAGCTGTTTAAGCATTTCTACAAAACATTTGCCTGAGCCAGTATTAAAATACTCTAATTTAAAACTCATTACTGTGCTGTTGGTAGCAGGGTTTTTTACATATTCTTTTACCCAATCAATGATAGGCTTATAAAATTTTGTAGAAACATCGGGCATAGAGCGAAATCCCACGATTTCCATACGTCCTTTTTGATAATCAAAATTGATGTAGGGCGTTTTTTTGGTTTCTTGTACTCGAATTGATTGCATATTCTTGAATATTTAGAATATAAATTTACAGCTTTTTCTTATATTTTCACAATTCAAAGCAAAATTAACAAATATTTTTATTTTGAAAGTAGTTTTTCAAGTGCTCTTGGAGCTACAAGGGTTTCTTGGCGTATTTTTTCTTGCAATTTTAGAAATCCCCCAATCAATGCTTCAGGGCGAGGCGGGCAGCCTGGTACATATACATCTACAGGAATAATCCTATCTACTCCTTTTACTACGTGGTAGCCATGTTCCCAGTAGGGCCCCCCACAGTTAGAACAAGAACCCATAGAAATCACATAGCGTGGTTCTGCCATTTGTTCATACAAACGCCTCACGCGGTCTGCCATCTTAAAAGTAACTGTTCCTGCCACTATCATCACGTCTGACTGTCGTGGCGAAGGTCGTGGAAAAACCCCAAATCTATCCAAATCATATCCTGAGGCAAAGGTAGCCATCATCTCTATAGCGCAACAAGCTAAACCAAAACCCATAGGCCAAAGTGAAGAAAGCCTTGCCCAATTCATCAAATCTTCTGCCTTGGTGAGTATAATGTTTTCTTGCTGAAATTGTGTATCTAATAAGCTTTTAGGCATTGTATAGTATAGTAAGTTTAGGAGTATTGTATAGTTAAATGCAAAAATAATAAAAGAAGTAAAATGTTTTGAAAACCAAGATAAGCCATAAAAATTAAGAATTAAACCTTATTTTTGTGGAAAAGTTCATATTAAAATTATGCTTGAAACCCTAACAGCCTGTCCGATTTGTAACCATACAGAAACTACATTATTCTTAAAAACCAAAGATTTTACAGTAAGCCAAGAAACTTTTGAAATCGTGCAATGTACGCATTGTGGGTTTTGCTACACCAACCCTCGCCCTAATGTCCAAGCCATAGGCAAATACTATGAATCAGAGGCGTATATCTCGCATAGTAATACCCAAAAAACAGTAGTGAACCGTATTTATCACTGGGTAAGGCAGCGTGCGTTGCAAGAAAAAAGTAAGTTGATTGCTCATTTGAGTGATTTTCAGCCCGAAAAACAAATGCGTTTGCTTGACTATGGCTGCGGCACAGGCGAGTTTTTGCATACTTGCCAAAAGGAAGGCTGGCGAGTTGATGGAATAGAACCAAGCCAAAAAGCCCGCTCACAGGCAGAAAAATTAACTGGATTGGCCATTCAAGAACACTTATTTTCGGATTATTTCATTCAAAAGAGATATGATGTCATCACACTTTGGCACGTACTAGAGCACGTTCACCTGCTCAATGAAACACTCAGCTATCTCAAAAGTCTGCTTACACCTTCTAGCTTGCTCCTTTTGGCACTTCCCAACCGACAAGCTTGGGACGCAAAAAAATTTGAAAATCACTGGGCTGCCTATGATTTGCCACGCCATCTATATCATTTTTCCTCTCAAGATGTGGCTAACCTTGCCCAAAAGCATGGCTTGGAAGTAAGCAGTATTTTTCCTATGCTTTATGATGCTTACTACGTAAGTCTATTGAGTGAAAAATACAAAAACAAACAAACTCACCTACTGAAAGGATTTTGGCTGGGTTTTCAATCCAATTTAAAAGCTCGAAAAAGCCAGCAATATTCTAGCCGCATTTATATTCTAAAACCTGTGTAGGGTTTTTATGATTAAATCACTTTGTAACTATACATTTATCCAAAAACTCGTCTGGCGTTGATTACTTCGCGAAAAGCTGTGTAATGTCTTTAAAAGCCTTGAACTCTAAGGCGTTACCCTCTGGATCTAAAAAAAACATCGTTGCCTGCTCACCTACCTCTCCTTTAAACCTGATGTAAGGTGTAATCACAAATTGAATGTTTTTGGCTTTGAGTTTTTCAGACAGATTGAACCACGCGTCCCACTCTAGCACTACGCCAAAATGCGGTACAGGTACTTCGTGTCCATCTACTGGATTGGTAACTTTTTCTCTTACACTTGCTGCTGTTTGATGAATGACAAGCTGGTGTCCAAAAAAATCAAAATCTACCCAATGTGCCGAGCTTCTTCCCTCTGAGCACTCCAAGACTTCTCCATAAAATTTCCTGCATTTTTCTAAATCAATTACAGGGATCGCAAGATGAAAAGGGTTCATATTTTTCTTGTTTTTTGATGATATATTCATGTCATCTGCAATGTTAGAAGAATTACTTTATTTTTGCAAATAGTTATGGATAGTAAGTTAAGCAAAGCAAATCTCAATATGAAGTTCTAGTAAATTTTTAAGAAATTTAAAACATTCTTTGGTCTTTATGCCTTACCTGAATGGTTTTTTTGAGAAGATAAAACAACAATAATGAACAACCCCAAACTTGTATCTGTCTTAATGGCAGTCTATAATACTGATTTTCAGTTAGTTAAGAGAGCTATTGATTCAGTACTTACCCAATCTTTTCAAGATTTTGAGCTTATCGTTATAGATGATGGCAGTCAAAAAGAGGTCAAGAATCAGTTACTCCACTACGCCAGTATTCACGAAAATAAAATTACTTACATCAGGCACAAAAACTGTGGGCAATCTCAGTCTATCAATCGTGGTGTGTTGAATAGCCAAGGCAAATACATCTCTATCATTGATGCTGATGATGAATATAAACCTCAGCACTTAGAAAAGTGCCTCTTGGCTATGCAAAAATATGATTTGATTGCTTCTACTACCCATACTATTGTAGATACCGAAGATGATTACTATGTGCCAGATAAAAATGACCCTGAGCAACTGATTCATGTAGATGAGTGTATCTTGTTTGCTACACTTTTCGGAAAAAAAGAAGTATTTTCAAAGATTATGTTCAAAAATGGTTATGCTGCAGATGCTTTCTTTTATGAAGAGGCCAATAAATATTTTAGAGTGGCTAAAATAGATTTACGTACATACGTCTATTATCGCAACAACCCCAACAGCATCTGCTCTGTACTCAAGAAACAACAGCTAACCTCATCAACGATATGAATGCCCCCGCGCTACCTATTCAATCTGATGTAGTATTGGCTTGCTTACTAACAGGCAAATATGATGTAAACCGCAACACTACTTGGCAGGCAAATGATTACAACATCATGGCTGACTGGGCAGAGGCTGTGCTCAAGAAAGGCTTACAAGGGATTGTATTTCACAATCATTTTTCAGAAGAAATATGCCAAAAATATCAAAATGAGCAATTGCTCTTCGTGCGTATCAATACAGACAGCCCACTCAATCCAAATGTATATCGTTATGTGGTTTATGATGCGTTTTTGGAAAAGCATGGTGCAAACATCAAAAACCTTTTTGTAACCGACATTGCAGATGTAGTGCTGCTCAATAATCCTTTTGAACAAGATTTTTATCTACGCCACGCCGAATTTATTTTTTGTGGTGATGAACCCAAACAACTTAACGATGAGTGGATGCAAGCCCACAATGCACATCTTCGCTCAAAAATAAAAGATTTCGCTGCCTTTGAAGCCAGTTTTGCCCATGCCCCGTTGCTCAACTGCGGCATCATAGGTGGGCACAAAGCAACCATGGCTATATTTTTAAAAAAACTTGCACACCTCCACCTTACTTACAACACCGACAATACAACTGCTTACACAGGCGATATGGGTGCTTTCAATTATTTGGTTTACACCCAATACCAGCGTACAGTAAAGCACGGATTTCCCATCAATACACGTTTCAAGGGCTACGAAACCCACCGCACAGACTGTTGGTTTAGGCATAAATAGATAAGCCAAGCTAAGATGGCTGGTAAAATGCTGGCTTTTCGCAAGCCTTCTTCTGACGAACAATGAATTGGTATTTTCACAAATCTGAGTGCGTAGTTTCTACCTGAACATCAGTTAGTTGAGATACCACAGGGTATTTATCTGTTGCAATAGTATTAGGACGTACTACATGCACTACTGCCATACCTGCTTTGTGGGCAGCATCTAGCTCTGCCACAACATCAGAAAGAAAAAGAACCTGCTCAGGACTCAGGTCAATCTCTTTTGCAATGTTTTGATAAGAAGTAACCTCGCGTTTGTGTCCGATACGGGTATCAAAATTGTGCGAGAAATAAGGGTTCAAATCGCCATAGATTGACTTTCCAAAGATGAGTAATTGTGCTTCTACAGAACCAGAAGAGTACACACCCATCTTCAACCCTTTTGCTTGCCAGTTTTTGAGTGCATGTGGTACTTCTTCGTAGACATGCCCTTTGAGTGTACCTTCGGCGTAGCCTTGCGCCCATACAAGCCCTTGTATATCTTTGAGCAATGCGTTTTTGATGTCTTGTCTGGTCCACTCGAGCAGTAAATCTACTACACCTTGGGTGTCGAGTAGTTGCTGGGTTTCATCAAAAGCCCACGCTTTGACTCGCTCAATTTGTGCTGAAAGGATGGCATTATCGGAGTTTTGGGCAACAAAATCGGCTAAATTATCTGAGAAATAAGGGAAAAGAGTATCATATACAAAGCGCACCGAAGTAGTCGTTCCTTCTATGTCTGTCAAGATGTATTGTATCATAATTTATCAAAAGTTGATGATTTGTAAAGCAGAGCTAATTTTTTGCTAGACGCAAAATTAATCAAATTGAGATGAATTGGTAGAAAATCTGTATTTTGGCACATAAATCGTAAGTATCTGTTCAGTTAATTGTACTTTTCAATAAATTTAAAAGCATTTTTAATGCACAAGTTGGCTACTTTATTTTTTTTGTTAGTAATTCTATCACTCAACATTGTGCAGTTGCAGTATGGTAGGGCGCAAAACCCTTTGCCGCAACAAACCAATCAGAGTGCTCAAAAAAGAGTAAGTGAACTCAACCAACTTTCCGAAAAAAATGAAAATACTCAGCCTGTGCTTGCCCGCACTCAGGCACAAGATGCGCTTGTGCTCGCCCGCAAAATCAGTGATACTGAGGGGGAAGCCACTGCTTTGAAAAATATAGGAACAATTTATTTTCTGCAAAGCAACTATACCCAAGCCCTGGAGTATTTCTTGAATTCCCTCAAAGTTTTTGAGGCACTCAACCATAAAAAAGGAATCGCAGAGACGCTCAACAATGTAGGCACGGTCTATCAAAAGTTAGGAAAATACAAAGAAGCAAAGCAATACTACAACCAAGTCATTAAATTAGATGAGCAAAGTAGCAATCAGCAAGGTTTGGCAAGCACCTACAACAATGTGGGAGAACTTTACTATCAACAAAATAATTTTTCACTTGCTTTGCAGTATTACCAGAAATCTTTTTTTATTTACCAGAGTATTCAAGATGAACAAGGGCTTGCTACTGCGCTCAAAAATATTGGTGTAGTAGAATATGCACAAAGCCGTTTCGGAAATGCCAAAATCAACTTCCTAAAAGCTAGTATGATAGAGCAAAAAAATAACAATCAGCAAGCCTTGGCAAGCACCCTAAGCAACTTGGCTAATACGTGTTTGAAAATGAGCCAGACTGATTCAGCGAAGTATTATGCCAATCTTGCCCTAGATATTGCTTTTGAGATGGATTTGAAAGCAGTTATTCTGGAAGCAAGCTCTACTCTCTCTGATGTCTATGCCATAGCAGGCGATTATCAGAAAGCCTTTGAGTATCAATTTATCAATTCTCAAATCCAGAGAGACATCTTTAATGAAGAAGGCAACAAAAAAATAACTGACCTACAAACCGCCTATGAGCTAGAAAAAAAGCAAATAGAGCTAGAAAAAAAACAAATAGAACTAGAAGAAAGCAACCGAAGGCGGCAAATACAGTGGCTATTTACTTTGGGTGCGTTAGGCGCAAGTTTGGTTATTTTGGTTTTTGCCGTTTTTTTGTACCGTGCCAATCAACAAAAAAAGGCTGCAAATTTATTGCTCAGAGAACAAAACAAGGCAATCATCATTCAAAATAATGAAATCAAAAAGCAACGCAATGCCATAGAAATACAAAAAAATCAAATTGAGAAACAACGCAACGAAATAGCCCGCAAGAGCCAAA
>CAYZQI010000027.1:0-42237 GCA_964480455.1 uncultured Cytophagaceae bacterium | reverse complement strand
GGACTGGAAGTCCGCTGCTACAGATTTCCACAAAAATTGTCAGACAACCAAAAAATAAAAAGCATTACCAATCACTTTTTTCTAAATACTGATGAAACTGCTTACGCTCATTTTCATCTAATATTCTGTAAAAGATGGTAACATTACGGCTACATTTTCCTTTGAATGCAACCCATAAATCTGCCCCTTTGACAGCTCCAAACATTTGCATAAAGTCATTTTCTACTAAGTTGGCTTCAAAAGCCATAAGACGCTGCATAAATTCTTCGGTAGAGTATTTCATTGCTAACCTTTTATCATTTACTCACAAATTTAAGGCTGAAAATGAGAACAATTGCATGAAAGAACAGGAAATAATTTATTTGAAAATCCCAAGTGAAGCTAACTCGAACAACAATGCCTCTACAGATTGAACTTGTTTGCGGTAAGTTAAATATTCTATCTGCCAACTGGCTACGGGTGTTTCTTCTAAGACGATTTTGATAAGGGGGGCTGTAGTACCTGAGGCATCAACTGCTTTGATATGATTGCGCTCGAGTGCCTTTTTTGTCCAATGCGCATAAATGCCTTCACCTTCTAAGATGACTTCGTACTGGTGAGGGTATTGGAGTTGAAAATCGCCACTGTGCTTATCAAACTTAAAGCCCAGCTCAGGGAAAGCCTGTGCAAAACGGTCTTGCAGCACCAAGTCTTCGGGAGCAGCACAAAAAAAAGACTTTTGAGGGTCTATGAGCCATATTGTATCGCTGCTTTGAATAGCCAAACTCAATTCGTGGGTAGTAGTCAGAATGGCTTTTTGCGCTTGTCTGCAAAGCTGCTTTAACAACTGAAAAATCATCACTCTATTGGGTAGGTCAAGATGAGCTGTGGGTTCATCTAGCAGTATCAAAGGTGTGTTTTGTGCTAGTGCCCTTGCTATCATCACCCTTTGGTGCTCACCATCGCTGAGGGTATAAAGTTTTCGCTCGGCAAGATGCTGCAACTGGGTTTGTGCCAGTGCCTGTGCGATTTGCTGCTGTGCCGTTGTATTGTACTGTGTTAGTCTGCCACGCTGATAAGGGTACAAACCTAGCCCTACTACTTCGTGTACACGCAAAGTGGGTGCCACAGGACGAGGCGAAAGTACTAAGGCTATTTTTTTGGCTCGTTCAATGGCAGAGAGCCGAAGCAGATTTTCGCCTTCTAAGTAAATCTCGCCCTGTAGGGGTTTTTGAAGCCCTGCCAGTGTGTGTAGAAGTGTGGATTTGCCCGTGCCATTTGCACCCAAAAGACTAATAAACTTTCCTTTGGCAATTTCTAAGTTGAGAGGTGCTTTCAAGAGGGCTTCATGGGAGGTATAGCCGATGTTTAGGGCTTGTGTACGTAGCATAAGGCAATTGGCTTGATATATTTTTTGAAAAAAGATGATTAATTGATTTTTTATTATTGATTTTTTATACAAATTTGCGTAGAACGCTCACTTTTTGATATACAATGCAAACAATATTAGATTTTTTAGCAGATTTGACTCTCAACAACCATCGTGAGTGGTTTGCTCAAAACAAAACCCGCTATGAAGCCGCCAAAAAAGAGTATCATCAGTTGATAGAGGCACTCATCAAAGAAGTAGGTACTTTTGACAGTGTTATCGCTGCCCTTGAGCTCAAACAGTGTGTGTTTAGAATCAACCGAGACATACGGTTTAGTAAAAACAAAAGCCCCTATAAAAATAACTTTGGTGCTTCTCTCCAAAGAGGCGGCAAAAAATCGCCATTTGCGGGATACTATTTGCATATTCAGCCACATCATCAATCTTTTATAGGAGGAGGGGTGTATATGCCTCCTAGTGCTGACCTGGCAAAGATACGACAAGAAATAGATTATAATGGCGAAGAACTACGTAGTTTGATAGCTGCTGAGGCGTTTCAACAATATTTTGGCAAACTGCAAGGTGAAGAAGTAAGCACTGCTCCCAAAGGTTATAAAAAAGATAACCCCTACATAGACTTAATTCGCCTCAAAAGTTTTGTGATGATGCACCCGCTTACAGACCAACAAGTCAATTCAGCTAATTTTCGGCAAGTAGTAGTGAGTGCTTGCCAAGTTATGAAACCAGTACTTGATTTTCTGAACCGCGCCTTGGAGGGCTAGAGATGGTCTATTTCTGCAATGCCCACTACGTTTTCATCAAGCCAAATATCTTCTGGCGTAACAAAACCAAAAGGGTGATGATTGAGTGTAATGCCTGCCTTGAGGTAGCATTCATACACTAGCTCAGAACACATGTAAGCACGGTCGCGTGCTAGCTTGCCCTCACCTGTTTGCAGGCGTTCAAAGATTCTATGTATTTCAGCCAAATCGTAAGGGCGTGTGATGAGGTCTATGCCAAAATTGATAAGGGGGGAGAGTTGTGCTTGTGATAGGTACTTGTGTCTTGCAATGACCAACCGAGCAAAAAATTCTTCTTCTTCTTCCTCACGTTCTATGTTTTGAATATACCTAGAGAGTGGAATAAGGTGTACGCCTCTACTCTCCACACTTTCTAAAAGCATCATTCTGCCCCAAGGCTCTATTTTAAATAAAATTCCTACATGACTCCACATAGATTGTGTTACCTTTCTGATAATTTTAGAGATGTCATCTTCACCTGAATACATCAATATATCGCCATCTTGAATGATGGAGTCTAGTGCTTGGTATTGGATAAGTGGTATATTTTCTAAGTCTTGGTTTGTTGCCATATCTTTGTTAGTGGGTTATTATTGGCAAATAGGCTAAATTTAAAGGAATAATCAAAGCTACTAGGCAATAACTTTTTGTAACTTAGGATATTGCTTTGGGTGTGTTCACCTCATCATTATACTTTTCTTGGGCAACTTAGTCTATTTCTTTGCTAAATACGGTTTTGATAGCCTATCAATTCTTGTTTGTAGCTTTGGCAGAACCTCTTGATATGTTCAATGGAATTTTTGAATTCTTCTTGGGTAGAATTTTCTCGGTTAAGTAGGTTTTGTCCTTCTTTGAGGCTTTTAAGGCAGTTTTCTAAACCTAGCAAAACAAGGGAAGGTTTTGCCTTATGAATAACAGCCGCAAGTTTGGAGGCATCTCTTGCAAGCAGACATTCTTCATACTGTAATGAGAGCTTATTGAGCAACTCGAGGTATAACATTAATAATTCTTGACGATAGGCTTCATCTTCGCCCGTGATTTGCTCTAAATTGTAGAAGTCTATACTTTCTGTCATACATCTGTGGTTTGGAATTTTTGAATATCTATTCAACGATTAAAAAGCGATACGGTTTTTTACAAGATAAATACTTTTTAAGAAAAATGGTTTATTTTGATGTTAAAAGAATTATCAAGCCATAGCTAGGAGGTTGGCTAATAAGTTATCGGCAAGTTTGCTAAATCAACGCATTTGTTGCTTTATTGCAGCATTTTGCATAAAACAAACCAACAACTAAAAATAATTGATTGTGGAAAAAATCATTATAGATGCCCTAGGCTGGGTAAGGTCTTTATTGCTTTTACTTGCCTACTGGCTTTTGAGCCAAAACAAAGTTAGCCCTGCTTCTTTTCAATATCAAATGACCAATATTATAGGCAGTATATTGCTTTTGATACATACTTTCTTTTATGGTGCTTATCCTTCTAGTGCGCTAAACCTTGTCTGGGCAGGTATAGGGCTGCTTTCATTGCTCAAAAATAATAGAACACACCTACGCCACAAGACGAAATAGCCCATCTTGGATATTTTATCAAAGCTTTGTATTTTAGGGGTAAAAATAGTAGCAAAAAATAAAAAATCACTTACAAACTACACAATGCCTATACGAGTTGAAACATTCACTGGAAAAGAAGTTGCCGAGCTAATCCCTGTGCTTGCACCTATACGTATTGAAATATTCAAAGATTTTCCTTACCTCTATGATGGCACACTGGCCTATGAACAGGCTTATCTCAACTACTATGCAGTGGCAAAATGCGCGGCATTGGTAGTAGCTTATGACCAAGACAAGCCCGTAGGTGCTGCTACTTGCATTGCGCTCTCAGAGGCTTTCCCCGAGATAACTGCGCCTTTTCAAGAAAAAAACTACCCTCTTCAGCAGTTTTGCTATTTTGGCGAATCCGTACTGATGAAGGAGTACAGAGGGCAAGGAATGGGATATCTTTTTTTTGAACACAGAGAAGCGTTCGCAAAGCAGTTTACTGAATTTACAGATTATGTATTTTGTGCAGTAGTGCGCCCCAAAGACCACCCACTCCGCCCAGAGGGTTATAGCGATTTATCGACATTTTGGAAAAAGAGAGGCTACTTGCCCGAAGTAGGGCTAACTACCAAGATGAGCTGGAAAGAGGAAACTGAAACCGAAGCATCTCCCAAACTGATGCAATTTTGGAGGAAAACAATAGGATAAGGCAATGCTTTAAGTCTTTTTGTCTAGTTCTTTGCGCAGCATATACTGCACCAAAAAACGAGGCACAAGGGCAGTAAGCCAATGTGTATAGCGTAGCCGTGCGCCTGTAAGCACTAATCTTTTACCTTTTTTAAACCCCTCAAAGGCATCTTTTGCCACTTCTTCGGGCGTAGTAGTGAGTAACCCATCAAATGTACGCACCTGCTGCATCTTAGCTACTTGCTGAAATTGAGTGTTTTTGATGGCAGCAGGGCATACCACTGTGATTTTTACCTTAGATTTTTGGTAGTTTAACTCTTCATAGACCGACTCTGTGAAATGTTTTACAAAAGCCTTGGTAGCAGCATAAGTTGCCATGCGTGGCACGGGCTGTAGCGAGGTATTAGAGCTGATATTCAGGATATGGCCTTGGTTGCGCAATTTCATTTCTTTCAAAAAAAGATAAGTCAAAGCATATACAGTAGCTACATTGAGCTGAATCATGGCCAACTCCTGCTCAATAGATGTTTCTGTGAGGAATCCATAAGTTCCAAAGCCTGCATTATTGACTAATACATCTACTTGCCATTGGTGCTGTTTTGTCCATTCAAGTACTTTTTGAGGGGAGTCTTGTAATGCCAAATCTAGAGCCAGCAGGTCTATTTTTACTTCAGGAAAAAGCTGTGAGAGTTGATGCTTGGCACTTTCAAGCTCTTTAATAGGTTTTGCTACCCACAATAAATGATAGCCCTCTTGGGCAAAATGCTTGGAAAGTTCGTATCCAATACCACTCGAGCCTCCTGTAATTAACACACTTTGCATATTTTTTATAGTAAAATATTTTGACCTTCTGTATTGTAGGGGTTAAGATAAAACAATTGCTTTATTTGAGCAACGTACTCATCACCAATTTACTATTTGTCTATTAACCCACCACCCTCACAGCCATTAAGGAAAGTGTAAATTATGAGCTGTGAAATGTGATTTTTTAAAGTTATCATTATCAGTAACTTATGATTAGAAATAACAGAGGTTATTATTTACATTTTCTTGAAGAGTAAAGTTAGTAGAAATCTCGGATAATATAAATGATAGGTTAATAGAATAGACAAGATGAGCAAACTTATGAGCTGCACTGTGGTAGGTACTCAAATCTTGCTTATTTTGAAATACCATTTAAAACTTGTGCTACGCCGACAATTTCCACAGCATTTTTCTCGACATATACAAAAGCAAAAAACAAGAGTACCCAATAGTATCTATTTTTAGTTCTTTGACATTTTTTGTAGATATACCTAACAAAGTTGCTGTGAAGCTATTTTGAGCACAAATATAGCCAAGCTAAAAGACTAATATTACAGGCTGTTACAAAAATAATTGGATAATTGATTTTTTTATGAAAACAAGCTAGTAGAAGGCAACTCTTTTAAAGAGTATTGCGTTATGTTGCTTACATATTCTAAAGGATTTTGACATAAAAACAGTAAAGAGTAGGCTCACCAAGAAAATCGTGTCGGTAGAATGTACTTACTTATTAAGTCAAGTGTATCAGACACTATTCAGGAAAGTGTAGATTATGGGTTGTGAAATGTGATTTTTTAATTTACCATTATCAATAACTTGTAAATAGAATTAACCGTAGTTGTTTTTTACATTTTCCTCAGCAATACTTTATAGATTTAAGTAATGAAGAAAATAATCTTAAACATAAATTTTGTAAATTAGTAACTTCAGATTCTGTTCACCTATTGGGAGGGCAGAATTTTTTTATGCTATCAGGAATAAAGCTCTCCATTCAGTTATTTTATGTTTTTGGATAATCAGCTAGTTAAAAACTTACCTAAAGCCTGAAACCCATCAAAAGTACATCATCAGTTTGTGGTTTATCGCGCTGCCAAGTTGCCAGAGTAGTTGCCAATGTTTGGGCTTGCACCGACATTTCCTCTGTATGAATAGTTTGAAGTAGTTCTCTCAGCCTTTTTTTCAAAAATTTTCGCCCTTGTTCACCCCCAAACTGATCCTCATAACCATCAGTACCAAGATAAAAAGTCATCGGAGTATCACTCTTAAGTGCAATGCTATGATTTTTAAAGGTGCGGCTAAGTTCATAGCTACTCCAGAAACTGCCAACTGCTAGTGAATCTCCTTGTATCTCGTGGAGTATGTTGTCTGAAAAATAGATTAGATTGTTTTTAGCTCCTGAAAAATGCAGTAAACGTTTTTGCAAATCAATGGTACAGATGCCTATTTCTACTCCATCTCTCTTGATTACTTGCTCTTGCTGTGTTCCTTTGAGGTAGGCATGAAGTTGCTGCAAAATCTCTTGGGGGCTAATTATTTTTTGCACATTAACGATTTGCGTCAAAAAATTACTCACTTTTAATGTTCTCAAAGCACCTGCTACTCCCTTCCCTGTGCAATCTATGCATGCTAATACAAGTTGATTACCTTCTTGGGTAAACCAATAAAAATCCCCTCCTACAATTTCGCTAGGTTTGTAAAAAATAAACAGCTCAGGAATAAACTGCTGTAGCATTTCCTGTGAAAAGACGTGCATATTTTGAACTTTACCAGCTACTTGCATTTGTTCTTTCAATTGCTTTTCAGCTTGTAAAAGTTGCCTTTGAAGTTGTTTGATGGTTTCGGCGGCCTCTTGATGAGTATTTTCTTCCTCTTCTTGAGAAGCCTCGGGTAAAGGGCGTACAATGATGCCCTGAAGTAAGTCATTGCGAGGGTAGCTTTGCAGACTAATTCTGAAAGTATGCCCGCTTTTATGAATCCCTATGGTCTCGAGGGTCTGCCCTTTTTGGACTCTTTCTTTGAGGGTTGGCACATCATAAGACATCACGTTGAGGTAAGATTTAAAAGAATGCCCTTCATTGTTTTTATCCCCAAAAAGCTCCCCAAAGGCAGGGTTATTATCTACGATTTTCCAGTCTTTGTCTAGCAACACGATGCTCTCTTGGGTAAGCATAGCAAGTTGCTTCCAGACTGACTCGTAGGCATTGGTGTCTTCGGGTTGGTCTGTTAAATCCGTATTGGGCTGTGTAGGTTGGTAAAGCTGCGTGTACAGGTGCAGGCTAATACCCTCCAAAGTTTTGAAGATAAAGTTTCGGACATACGTGGGCGGTGATTGGGGAAAATTAATTTCCATTACCCCCAGTAGTTTTTGCTTATGTACAAGGGGCAAAATCATGAGTGTTTTGAGTTTTACTTCTTTCAGAGAGGAAAGCCTTGCGTAGACTTCGTGGTTATCTATCACTAAGGGTGCTTGGTCTTTGGCTACTTGCCCTATCAACCCTTCGCCAAGTTGATAGTATTTTTTAAGGTTTCTGATGGAATCAATGGCAAAGCCTGCGGTGAAGTGAAGCTGTGTATTTTCAGGTGTATAGATAAAAAAAGTACCTTGTAGCCCTTTCACAAAAGGCACAAGTGCTTGTAGTGTGGCTTCAGCCCAAGTATCTAGCTGGGTATGTTCATCATTCCATTGCAGAAAACTTCCTAGTTTTTGAAGTGCCTGATTGATGAATATATTTTCCTCTGAGCCATTGGGAGGATAGATGGCTAAGGGTGCTTGTGCTTCGGGGGCGAAAGTAACTTCATAAGCTTTCATATCATTAGGAAGTTTTAGTTTAGAAATTGAGAAATTACCAATGTTTTGGTATGTACCTGCGCTTCGTCAAGCATAGGATTAAAGTGGCTTTTGAGTCGTACACGTTCACCTTCTTTGCCGAGGTACTTCAAGATTTCGGAAGAAAATTCGCCACTGTGCAGATTTTTCATGGTATTTTCGTAAGAGGACATGGTTCGGTCAGTAACATCTAAAATACTTTTGTGGGTTTTACCTATTACATCTTCTTTTTCGTAGCCCAAGCATCTCATAAATTGTTGGTTGATGTCTATTATTTTCCCCTCAGTATCTAGCTCCATCAAAATAAAATGTGTGTCTAATGCCTTAAGTTTTTGGCTCACTTCATCATTTGAAAAAGAGGAAGTACCAGACTGCGTGTCTTCTTGGGGTTTTTCTGAGCTATTCGGTTCTGTATTATACACTTGATTGACAAGCAGCACCACTTCGTAGGGTCTTCCTTGATTATCCAGAATAGGTATAAAAGTAACACTCATCTGGATTTCGCGCTCTTTATTAGCAAGGCAAGTAAACTGCTCTATGGTTTGGGTTACACCCATTTTGAGTCCTTCCCAAAGGAGTACATAATCCATTGATTTTCTGAAACTTTCAGCTATTACGAGGTTTAGCACTTGCCCTTCTACCTCTTGCAGTTTTCTGCCTAGCAGCATCAAGAACTTATTGTTGATGCTCAAGATTCGTCCATTCATATCAAACTCTAAGGCTGCAAAAGCAGTGTTGATTTTGTTGAAAAGCCCTGTAAGTTCTCTTTCTTTTTGGCTGAGCTCTTCTTGGCGTGCCAACAGTTGCTCTTGTTGACTTTGAATTTGTGCTTGCTGTTTGAGGTTTTCTTGTTCTTTGAGTTTTATTTCTTCGCGTAAACTCTCTAAAAGCTGATGTTTCTCTAATATTTCACCTTTTTGCGCTCTGATAATCTCAGTATGTTTTGCAATTTCTTCTTCTTTACTTTTGAGGTCTTGATGTATGCGCTCGAGGTCTTCAAGTTTTTGCTGAAAAGCTGCCAATTCATTTGCATCTATTTCAGCGTTGGGTATAATTTGTTTTTTGAGTTGTTCAATGGTTTTTTCTTTCTCGAGGAGTTGGTTGCGCAGGTTGCTCAATACTTCGGACTGCTGTAGAAGTTCTTGTTCTTTTCTTTGTAGCTCTTGTAAGGTTTGTGAAAGTTCTTCATTCTCAATACTTTCTTCTGTATATTCATTTAGGGCTTCAAGCCTTGCTTCCTTTTGAGCCAGTTCGGCTTTGAGTGCTTCTAGAGCTTCTACTTGGAGTTGGCTTCCTTCTTTCATCAGCCTGATTTCGTTTTCTCTTTCAGAGAGTTTTTCTTGCAAGCTACCTAAATCATTGTCTTCAAAAATCAGTTGTTGGTTTTCTAATTGTTCTTTGAGATAGATTATTTCATCATTTTTTTGTATTATCCCCTCTTTGAGCCTATCGACTTCTTCTTCAAGTGCTGAGGTATCAGTAGAGGGTATTTGCTGATTGAGCTGCGTTTTGAGGGCATCTATTTCAGCCTGTAGCACTTCAATATTAGCATTGTTTTGGGCTTCCAAGTGTGTTTGTAGTGCTTGGTAGGTATCGTTGAAGTGCTGCACTTTGGCTTGAATTTGGGCTTGTAAGGTTTTGATTTCATCTTCTTTACTTAATATTTGGTTTCTGAGCGTATTGATAATTTCAGCATTTTCGCTGGTAGTTTGCTGCTGATTGAGCAGGTACTGTGATACCAGTAGTTCATCTTCTTTTTTACGAAGTTTAGTAAGTATGTTGCTGAGTTTTTCGGTTTGTATCTCGAGTTGTTCACTGTGGTTTTGAATTGTTTGCTGCAGCTCCTCAATTTCCTGATTTTTTTGCACTAATTCGCCTTCTAATGCTTGTAGGCGTTCGGTTGTATTTTCTAATTCACTTTTTTTCTCTTGTAGTTCTTGCTGAATTTGAGCTAATTCATGTTCTTTTTGTACAAGGATATTTTGTACTTCTGTGAGTTGCTCAGAGGGTACTCCTTCTTCAATTTTAGCCAGAAGTATTTCAATTTCTGCTTCTTTTGCCTTAAGTGCTTTGCCTTGCTTTACAATTTCCTCAACTTGCTTAAGATTTTCGGCTTGGATGAGTTCTTTTTCTTTTTCTACATTTTGAAGTACTTTTTTTCTTTCTAGCAAGACCTCATCTTGACGGTCTATCTCAGCATCTTTCCATTTAATGGCTTCTTTGAGCATGTCGTACTCTGTGCCTCGGCGTTGGATTTCGTTTTTGAGTTGCTCATTTTGCAGGTTGATGTCTTCCAGTTGCGTATTCAGCTCACTCAGTTGAGCTTCTAAGGTCGCAATAAGGTCAGCATTTTCTTTGCTCACTGTGTTGAGCAGTTCATTGAGTTTTTGTTGTGTACTTTCTAGCTCAGTTTGTGTTTCTTGAGCTTCGGTTTGTTGCATCAATAGCCTTTCTTGTGCCTCTGTGAGTGCCTGCTCGAGAGTAGCAAGTTGGATATTGTGGCTTGTTTCATTGTCTTGTGTTTGTACTGCAAGAAGCTGTGTTTCAAGTTGTTTGAGCTGTTCTTCTTTTTCTTGAAGAAGTTGTTTGGCTTCTTCTAGGGCATTGTACAGTGCTTCTTCTTTTTCTGGAGAGAACCTGGGTGGGTTATTTTCTACCTGATGCTGCTTTTCGCTAAGCTGTGCTTGCAGTTGTTTGAGTTCTTCTTCTTTTTGTGAAAGTTGGTTCAAAATATCTTGATAAGCTGCCTTATCTACTGCCGCTTGTCCTACATTTGGATAGCGTAGCTGATGCAGCATAAGGGCGGTATGGTAGCTGACTTTTTCCAAAAGTTGTATAATGCGTGGTTCTGCCTTAGTGAGCGTATTAAGCTCTAAGATACCTAGTACTTGCTTATCAAGTACCATGGGTGCAATCATAAGGGTTGTGGCACTGATTCTTCCGAGCGAAGAGTCTAGCTGCGTTTCTATATTTTCTAAACAGATAATTTCTTTGGTTTTGGCTACCTGCCCTATAAGCCCCTCTCCTATTTTAAATTCAGTTCGTGCCATAGTTTCTAGCGTACAAGCATAGCCTGCCACAGCAGTTACTTGCTGTGTAACTTGCTCTACCATAAAAAATGCTCCATAAACAGCATTAACCAGTTTGGCCAGGTGGTGTAAAATACTCTCTGCAAATAAACTTGTATCCTGTTGTGCGCATTCTTTGAGCACTTCATTGAAACGAATGAGTGCTTGGTCAAGCCATATTTGGTCTTCCATTTTTTGTTTTTCTCTCAAGAAACGCTGGCGGAGTGCAAGGTACTCTGTATAAGGAACAGTAGCTGAATTGGTATCTGCACTCACCAAATCTTGCTCTGAAAGTGCTGTGCCATACTCATTGTCTAAGTTGGTGATTTTATTGTCTTCCATCTCGAGGTATTTTTGAGGGTTTGGGTGGTTCATCTTTGTAAAATTTAGCTTTAATGTTTGTGTATTTTTAAATTTGTATTGAGTTTATGCTTTGATTTGATGAGTAGTCAATATTTCGCACAAATGGTAGCACAACGTCTTCAACACATAACAAAACAAATAAAATACCAAGTACCCAAATAGCTGCAGTTTTTTATGTAAATATAATTGATGGCATGCTGAAATAAAGATCAATGATACCAAATACCAATCTTAAATATCTAATAGCCAATAGATTAATTATTCTTGAAGAAAGGCTATTAACTTTTAGTGCTTCAGCCTAGAAGTTCTTTCAAGCTGCGCCATATCCATTCGCTTTCATAGCCTTTAGAGAGGGCATAATTTAATAACTTTTGTTTGAGTACAAGTACATTGCTAGTTTTGATTTGGGGTATTTTTTTTTCTAAGAGTTCTTTTAGCGTGGCTTCATAGTCTTCGTCTTTGATTTCCTCCATACCTGCTTTGATACAGTATGTACTGAGTTGCTTTTGCTGAAGTGCCTGCTTTATTTTGCGCCTTCCCCATTTCTTGAGTCTAAATTTGCTTCCTGCATACGTGCGTGCAAAGCGTTCTTCATTGATAAAGTTGTCCTCGATAAGCCTAACAATGACTGCCTCTGCTTCCTCCCCCCAGAAACCATACTCATGGAGTTTTGCCCGTACCTCTGCTTGTGTGCGCTCTTGGTAGGCGCAAAATTTAGCTGCTTTGACAAACGCCTGCTGTGCTGTATAAACTTTTTTGCTCAAAATGTACTGTTCTTTTTTTAAAAAAAACTATCTTAGTTTTTTAATTCATTTATTGACTAAAATTAATCAAAAAAATCGTGATTGAAAAAATTAATGAAGCTACTTCTTTTATCCAGTCGCAAACTGACTTTGCGCCAGCGTTTGGCATCATACTCGGCACAGGGCTAGGGGGGCTTATCCAAGAAATTGAAATAATCAAAGAGATTGAGTATGATGATATTCCTCACTTTCCTATTTCTACCGTAGAGTCGCACCATGGCAAGCTCATTTTTGGAATGTTGGCAGGACGCAAAGTAGTGGCTATGCAAGGGCGTTTTCATTACTACGAAGGCTACACTATGCAGCAAGTAACTTTTCCGGTGAGGGTAATGAAACTGCTCGGCATACAAAAACTGCTGGTTTCTAATGCAGCAGGCGGCTTGAACCCCAGCTACAAAATAAGTGAACTGATGATTTTGAGTGACCACATCAACTTATTGCCCGAAAATCCACTTACAGGCCCCAACCTCGATGAGCTAGGTGTGCGCTTCCCTGATATGCTTAATGCCTACCACCCCGAAATGCGTCAAAAAGCATTGGAAATTGCCAAACAACACCAACTTAGGGTGCACGAGGGTGTTTACGTGAGTGTACCTGGCCCTAATTTAGAAACTCCAGCCGAGTATAAATTTTTGAGGATTATAGGGGCAGATGCCGTGGGTATGTCCACGGTGCCAGAGGTCATTGTGGCACATCAGATGAATTTACCCGTGTTTGCTGTTTCGGTCATTACTGACCTTTGCTTTGAGGGCGAGCTAAAACACGTAACCGTAGAGGAGGTCATAGCAGCAGCACAAGCTGCCGAGCCGAGCCTCACGCGCCTGATGAAAGAACTGGTCAATAGTTTTTAAAATGTTTTGAGTTTAGTAGGTGTAGAACGGATAGTACCTTATTGATCCAATTTGCTACTCACAAAGTTTATTAGAACACAGAAAACCTTGATTGTATAAATAGCATGCAGACTTTAAATAGCCTGCTTTGTAAAAATTTGTGCAATCAGACTAATCTGTGTTCTTCTAAAAATAGAAAGCTACCAAGCTGAATTAGGAAAGTGTAAATCACGAGTTATGAAATGTGATTTTTTAAAGCTCTCATTGTCAGTAACTTGTAAGGTGCAATAACTGAAGTTATTGTTTACATTCTACTTAATCAAAAAAAATCTCCATTCTAGTACTGTGAGGTGGTAATCAATTATATCAACAAAAACTAAAAATAAATTATGCACATCAGGTATAAAAATTATCGCTTTAAGTGTCTTTTGATAGCTACCTATCTCATCTTTGGGATATTTGCATGCAACAACGGCACACAGAAAAAACAAGACCTCAGCCTAAAAGAAGATAGCCTACAACAGGCCAATGAAAAGCTACTTGAAGAGGCGCCCTATTCCATTGAAACTTCTCTCAAAATACCACAAAAAGCTACTCAGCTTCGCCTTGATGAAGCTGGACTGAACGAAATCCCTGCTGAAATTACTGAGTTGAAAAATCTCACACGCTTGTATCTTTCAAGAAATCCTGACATCAATTTTGAGGCTGCTTTTGAGTACATTGCACAACTGAAAAAACTTGAAGAACTTTCGCTCATAGAAAATGAACTGACAAAACTACCTGCTGAAATTAGCCAACTCAAAAATCTCAAATTGTTATGGCTTGATGGCAATCCAAAACTTGATTTTGAAGAGGTAGCACAACAATTAAAGACGCTACCTCAACTAGAAGAACTCTACCTCAACGCAAATGAACTAAAAAATATACCTGCATCATTGGCCGAAATCTCAGGACTTGGGGTACTCAATCTTGCAAGAAATGAATTGAGCACACTGCCCAATGAACTCACAAAACTCAAAAAATTACACACCATCACCCTAGATTATAACTCCACCCTTGATGCAGCACAGCTTTTTGAAACACTTGCCGTCATGAACAAACTAGAAGTACTCTTACTGAGCAACTGTAATCTTGAAAATATCCCCTCCTCTATCCAAAACCTTAAAAACCTAGAAATTTTGTGGCTCAACGGCAATCAGTTAAAAACTTTACCCAATGAAATTGGTAAACTCAAAAACTTAAAGCAAATTTATCTTTATGATAACCCTCTTGAAAACGGAAGCGAAGACATGCTCAAAAAGCTGTTGCCTAAAACAGAAATCTTTTATATCAATCCTATGTCGGGCAGTTAGTGCCTAAGTATTAGTTGAAAACCGTTCGGTAGAAATTTATTTGTAACTCCCCAACTTTGACCGAAGAGGTGCTTCAAAGGCTCTCTTCGGTTTTGTGTAGGGTGAACTATCTTGTACCCACCTAACCTATCCTGATTTAAAAATAAAAATTTTCTTAACAAAATGACCCACAAATTAGTAATAAAAGCAAGATTTATTTATTCAAATGATTTTTTAAGCTACTCACTAGATTTTTTGATTCTTTGATAATTTTTGTGATTATGTGCGATAAGATGAGCTAAACACTGTTTAGAGCATAAATGCTAGCGGACTAGAAGTTCGCTGCTACAGATTTCCACAAAAATTGTCAGACAACCATTTTTTGATATGACATTGACCTATTTTTTTCTTGCTACTTTTGGATTAACTATTTTTACTTGGGTATTGCTCGAGATGATAAAAAGTCTTGATACTCCTCCCAAAAATGATGATGAAGGTGGCCTCACTATTGAAAATGATTTTCCAATTATTGACCTGCCACCTGGAGGCACGATTGAAGACTTACTCGTGGATAGGTGGCACGGTGATAAAGTAGAAATCAAACAAAATAAAGATTACCCGAAAGTTCTTTAGCAAACAGCTACTTACAGCTAGATTTTCACAAATTATTTGTTCAGTACCATTAATCCATTGCTTCTAGCAAAATACTACAAACTTGTTCTATTTGCTCAAAAGTGATGGTAAGTGGTGGAGCAATGCGCATAGCATTATCACAATACAAAAACCAATCTGTTAGTACTCCCAACTCGAGAGCTTTATCTATGATGGGTTTTAAGACCTCAAAAGATTCAAAAGCTACTGCCATCATTAGCCCACAATTACGGATTTGTAAGATTTTGGGGTGCTTTAAGTGCTTGATAAAATGCTGCGCTTTTGCTTCGGCTTCTAGGTAGAGTTGGCTTTCAGTTAGCACTTCTATGCTTGCCAGAGCAGCCGCGCAGCTCACTGGGTGGCCACCAAAAGTAGTGATATGCCCCAAAATAGGCTGATTTGTAAGCGAATGCATAATTTCTTTTGAGCTAATAAATGCACCAATAGGCATACCGCCTCCTAGGCTTTTTGCCAGTAATAAAATATCGGGAGTTACTCCATAATGTTCAAAAGCCCAGAGTTTGCCTGTCCGCCCGAAGCCGCTTTGTACTTCATCAAAAATGAGTAATGTTCCTGTATCATCACATCTTTTTCTCAATGCCTCAAAATAAGGTTTACACGCTTTGATAACCCCTGCTTCTCCTTGTATAGGTTCTATGATGACGGCTGCGGTGCGCTCAGTAATTTCCTGCTCTATGTCACGGTAACTTCCATAATATATATGCTTGATGTCGGGCAAAAGCGGACGAAACGCTTGCCGATACACTTCTTCTCCTAGCGATAAAGCTCCTTGGCTTGAGCCATGATAGGCTTGGTGGCAGGCAATGATTTCGCTGCGCCCTGTATAGCGTTTGGCTAGTTTCATAGCTCCTTCGGTAGCTTCTGTACCTGAATTGACAAAGTAAACATTGTTTAGATGGGCGGGTAGTAGTGCGGTAAGCTTTTGTGCCAATGTGTTTTGGGGGCTTTGTATTAACTCACCATACACCATCACATGCATATATTTATCTACTTGATTTTTGATGGCTTCTACTACGCGCGGGTGTCTGTGTCCTAAGCTACTTACAGCGATGCCCGAAATCAAATCAGCATACTGCTTTCCCTCAGGGCTATAAAAATAAATCCCCTCAGCATACGCTACTTCTACCATGAGTGGGCTAGGGCTAGTCTGTGCCAAATGATTTAAAAAAACTTGTCTTGATGAAATCATAATGAAAATGCGTTTAGGCTAAGTAAATGCTTGTCGGTGCTTTATGTTTCAATCTATCTGGAAAAATAAAAAAGTACTTTGATGAAATCTAAATGACAATTTAAACCATAAGATTGACAATTCACAATTAAATTTTAACTTTGCTATTCAACAAAGTTTTAATCAATAAAAAAACACATCAAAAGAAAAGTATGGCAAATAAATATGATATTCTTGTAATAGGAAGCGGGCCTGGAGGCTATGTAGCCGCTATTCGAGCTTCACAGTTAGGCAAAAAAGTAGGCGTAGTAGAAAAAGAATCACTAGGAGGCATCTGCTTAAACTGGGGCTGTATCCCTACTAAGGCATTGCTCAAAAGTGCACAGGTGTTTGAATACATCACCCACGCCAAAGACTACGGTATCTCTGTAACTGATGCCAAAGTAGATTTTATGGGAATGGTGAAGCGAAGCCGTGGGGTAGCAGATGGAATGAGCAAAGGAATCCAATTTTTATTTCGTAAAAATAAAATTGATACCCTCATGGGCTTCGGCAAACTGCTGCCCGGCAAAAAAGTAGAAGTAAGCAATGAAAAAGGAGAAAAAACCATCTACGAGGCAGACCACGTCATTCTGGCTACTGGCGGACGTGCACGCGAGCTGCCTGGCCTCAAAATAGATGGCAAAAAAGTGATAGAATACCGCAAGGCAATGTCGCTAGAAACGCAGCCCAAATCTATGATTATTGTAGGTTCAGGAGCAATTGGGGTAGAGTTTGCTTACCTCTACAACTCCATTGGCACAAAAGTTACCATTGTAGAGTACCTGCCCAACATCGTGCCCAACGAAGATGAAGAAGTTTCTAAGCAATTAGAGCGTACTTATAAAAAAGCAGGTGTAGAAATTCTTACCAATGCCGAAGTAACAGGCGTAGATAACTCCGGAGCAGGCTGCAAGGTAAAAGTAAAAACAAAATCTGGAGAGCAAACCATAGAAGCTGATATTGTACTCTCAGCAGTAGGCGTAGCCACCAACTTAGAGGGGATTGGCCTAGAAAGCGTAGGTGTTAAAACTGAAAAAGGCAAAGTATTGGTTGATGAGTTTTATCGTACTAATGTACCAGGGGTTTATGCCATTGGCGACATTACCGCTGGCCCCGCCCTTGCTCACGTAGCCTCGGCAGAAGGCATTATTTGTGTTGAAAAAATAGCAGGACACCACCCCGAGCCGCTAGACTATAAAAACATACCAGGCTGCACTTATTGCCAACCTGAGGTTGCCTCGGTAGGCTACACTGAAAAGCAAGCCATAGAAGCAGGCTACGAAATCAAAGTAGGCAAATTTCCTTTCTCGGCATCAGGCAAAGCAAGTGCAGCAGGAGCAAAAGACGGTTTTGTCAAAGTGATTTTTGATGCAAAATACGGCGAATGGCTCGGTGCACACATGATAGGGGCAAACGTTACAGAAATGATAGCCGAAGCAGTAACTGCACGCAAGTTAGAAACTACTGGACACGAAATCATTAAGTCGGTACACCCACACCCTACCATGTCGGAGGCAGTAATGGAAGCAGCCGCTGCGGCGTATGGCGAGGTAATTCATTTGTAAGCATTTAGGTAAAATTATTTGAAGAGAAATTTATAATAAACTACGATTTCTCTTCAAACTAAAATTTCTTTAAAACCAACACGCAAGTCGAGAAGTTATTTGTTCACAAAAAGAGAAAAGCTATACCCCACAAGTTAGCTTTTTATCTGAAAGGCATTTTTAAATCTATAAAACTTATAATTATTTATGTGGCAGTACATTTTGATTTATTTTTTTGTAATTACGGGTACTTTTCTACTGATGGAAGGAGTTGCGTGGGCAACCCACAAATACGTGATGCATGGCTTCCTTTGGACTTGGCACCGCGACCATCACCAGCCCCACAAAGGGTTCTTTGAGCGCAACGATTACTTTGCACTGGTTTTTAGTGTACCTTCTATTACTACCCTTGTGCTTGGCTTTGAAATCCCCGCATTGTGGCTACTCAAGCCAATTGGATTTGGAATCTTGGCGTATGGTATTTTCTATGTAGTTTTCCATGATATATTGGTGCATAGAAGAGTCAAAATCAAATTCATTGCTCGTAGTCGCTATTTGCGCCGTATGATACGCGCTCATCAAGTACATCACCGTTGTCAAGAAAAACAAGGCGCAGAAGCATTCGGATTTTTGTATGCAAACAAAAAGTATGAGCCTAAAATGTAAAAATATAATCTTTAGATATTGATTAGCCTCAAAGTGTATTTTATCAGACTTTGAGGTTTTTTTATAGCACTATTTGTGTAGTGCAAATCTGCATATTTGGCACATAAACATTGGCAGTTTTGGGGTTTTGAGAGAATATTTTTACATAGATGGTTCTATGACAATTTTCGTGATGGTGTGTAATAAGGGTAAGCTGAATACTGCTCAGAGCATAAATGCTGGCGGTCTTTCAGTCCACCACTGTATGTTTCTGCAAAAATTGCCAAACAACCCCACAGATTATCAGACAATTAAAAAAACCCACCCAAACTTATCTGGGTGGGTCTAATGAAATGAAGGATAAAGGAAGACACCTAGCTTGAAATTAAAACACACATCTATGTTAAGAGAGGAAATTTAAATGTATGCTTGAGAGGCTTTTTAAAATTTGCAAGTGGTGCAATCTAACCAATCTCTTCATTCTGTTTTCACACCTATTTATTATTTTAGCAATTGATAATTTATGCATAATTTTACTTAATAACTAATGTCATAGTTATTTATTTTATAGAAAAATATCTGTGCAGCTAGACTAGGACAATCTCTACTCCATTGAAAAACTTTGGAGCTACTTTTTTAATAATGTTATAACTTGCATTTACATCTGCATTGATGAAATAACCTTTGGCATTCTTGAACAAAACTCTTTTGATTCTTTTGCCTAAATACTTTATATTTTACAAAATTGCACGTTTTTTTTACTCAGTAGGACGTGGGTTATACTTATTTTTAACTCCGTATTTCTACTTGTTTTTTGTGATTGAGCAATCCCTATAAAAATATCTGTTCAAACAGTAAGATAACTTATTCTTGATGTAACTTTTGTGTAACATTTTAAGTATCTACACTAAATATTTAGTAGTAATGCTATATTTTTTGGTAATTATTTTTTTACTTAAAACAATATAACTATGAAAGTACATAAAGTAATGTCGGTTTTGCTGGCATTGATACTAATGACTTCTTGTGCCGTAGTGCGGCAAGATGAAATAGGTGTGAAACGTAAGTGGGGTAAAATCTCCAACAATATCTTAGCACCAGGCCTTACGGGTGTCAATCCTTTTTCTACTACTGTGCTTACGCTTCCTGGACGGACCGTAAACCTAGAAGTACGTGCAGATTTACCTTCCAAAGAGGGCTTGACCATCATCACGGAGATTTCTATTCTCTATCATATTGTCCCTGAGAAAGCTCCTCAGATTTTGACTGATGCAGGTCTAGCGTATGAAAATACGCTCATTTTACCTGTTTTTCGCTCGGCAGTAGCAGATGTATCGGCACGATTTTTTGCCAAAGATATGCACTCTTCTAAGCGTGCGCAGATAGAAAAAGAAGTACAGGAACGTATGCGAGAGATTTTGGAGGGCAGAGGTTTCATTATAGAGTCGGTCTTGATGAAAAGTGTAAGATTACCACAAGGTCTGACACAATCTATTGAAGAAAAGCTGCAAGCCGAGCAGGAAGCACAGCGTATGGAGTTTGTTCTTTCGCGTCAACGTATGGAAGCAGACCGCCAAAAAATTGAGGCGGAGGGTATTCGCGATTATCAGCGCATTATCAGTGAAGGGTTGAACCCGCTTATTCTACAATTTATGAGCATAGAAGCATTCAGAGAACTTGCCAAATCAAGTAATAGCAAAGTCATCATCACAGATGGCAAGTCGCCTATGTTGATTAATAACCCTCAATAAATAGGTTGATGCTCATCAATGAGATAGATAAACAGGTGTAAAGTCTGAAAGGGTACATACCGCAAGTGAGTACCCTTTTTTGTGCTTTGCTTCGGCTTAAACAATTGATATTTTACAAAGTAAAAAACCACCTAGTTTTGTAACACACATAGAGCCGGTCTTGCAAAATAAGAGGTCGTTCATTATTAAACACCAACTGACTACACTATTGCAAAGCCCAAATAGTTATCTTTCAGCCTATCTCTCAGTTAGTTTCTTCGTTCGGCTTCTTTTTGTTTTCTCATTTCAAGGTCATAAAAAACCTTATTTTGCCCTGCATCTACCAAGAAAGATAATCCTGCATTGGTGATAATGAGTGCCAATGCTCCCCAGCCAAACCAGGTCCAGAATGCTGCGCCATTGTGTTTCATAAAAGCAATCTCTACCACAAGGCAAAGCCCAAAGGCAAATAAGCTCAAGCCAAGAGGAGCATACCAAAACCAGCGTCTGAAATGAGGGTTTTTAAAATATTTTTGCACTGCTTCTGATGTTATTTTTTGTATATCTGTTGATTACTAATGCTTAAAAAGGCAGGTCAGGGTCTTGCCCTGAGGCCATAAAATCATCTGGAAAAGGGTCTTCAGCAGGAGTGTCTTGGCTAGGTTCTCCATTTCCGCTGTTGCTGTTTTTCTCTATGCGCCACGCTTTTACATCAGTGTACCAGCGTTCTTGGTATTCTCTGGATTCAACATCAAAAGAGACTTTTAATTCATCTCCTATTCCGATGGCACTCAGCATTTCTATTCTATCACCCCAGACATTAAAACATACTTTCTTTGGGTATTGGTCTAAGGTTTCCACTACAAATTCTTGCTTACGCCAATTATTGCCCGACTTACTCTGTCCGCTCACCTCAGGAAGCACTTTTACTAATTTGCCAACTATCTCTAAACTCATATCAAACGGGATTGCTATTTTGTCAATGATTTATTTTATAACACTAATTAAGTTCAAATTTATCAAAAAAACCTAGATTCTAAAAATATAATTTATATATCTTTTTGTGTGGCACTTTTTAGAAAACTATCCAATGAGGTACAGAGATTGAGCCTACTGAGAGCCTACCGACTGCTTGGGCTGTGTTAGCTCTACTAGCACAGGGCAATGGTCAGAATGTTTGGCTTCGCTAAGTATCAAAGCCCTTTGGATATGCGCTTGCAGGTGTGCACTCAACAAGTGATAATCAATTCGCCAACCCAAATTTTTATCTCTTGCTCCTGCTCTGTAGCTCCACCAGGTATAATGATGCGGTTCGGTGTTGAGGTATCTGAATGTATCTGTAAAGCCCAGCTCCATAAATTTGCTCAGCCAAGCGCGCTCTTCGGGCAGAAAACCTGAGCTATTGGCATTTGCTTTTGGGTTATGAATGTCTATGGGTTGATGGCAGATATTATAGTCGCCACTAATCAACAAATTAGACCGTTGCGTTTTGAGCCAACTGATGTAGTCATAAAACTGCCCCATCCATTGCATTTTGAAACCCTTTCTTTCCTCCCCGCTTGAGCCAGAGGGCATATAAACACTCATCACTGAGAGGTGTTCAAAGTCAAGTCTAATGACACGCCCCTCGGGGTCTTCTAGACCTGTTTCTGGCTCATAGCCATAGATAACTTGTTGGGGAGCTATCTTGCTGAAAATGGCTACACCACTGTAGCCTTTCTTTTGGGCAGACTGCCAGTAAGTCTGATAGCCCATCTCTTCAAATAGCTCCACGGGTACTTGCGTGGGGAGGGCTTTGGTTTCTTGCAAACAGATAAGGTCTGCTTGTGTAGCTTTAAGCCAGCTATCAAAGCCTTTTTTCAAGCCAGCTCTGATACCATTGATATTGTAGGTAAGAATTTTCATAGCAACAAAGTTAGCACAGATAATATAATTTTTGGACAGTTTTTTATGCTTAGTTACAAGCTATGGTTTTATGGGTAGCGATTGGGAGTAATCAAGAAATTTTTTATAAAGAATTTTAGCTTTTTTTTGGATAAATTCTATCTTTTCTTTGTGAAAAACTAAGCTAGAGGTAACAATGGCATTTCCCTCCATAAATCGCAAGAGTTCTTCTTCTTTGAAGTAAATACTAATTTGATTGTACTGAAAGACAGGGTTATTTTGATTTTCTCTACAAAAAACTAATGAACCTTCTGAGTTGAAGACTAATTCTATGTCATAATGAATCTTTCCTGAATCAATTTGCAAAACAACCATAGCAAGTAATGGCTGGCTATTGTCATCAAAGGTATAGTAAAATTTTTCTTGCCTTTTGTACTCTACCACATTAGGAAACTTTAAAACGCCTGGCTGGTAGCGAAAATCACAAATAAATAGTTTTTCTTGAGCTTGGGCTTCTTTCACGCTCAAGTAGTTGGCATCAATACGGCTAATGGCTGCATCTTGGGCGAAAGCACTACTTATGCAGTACAAAAAAGCAAACACATACATTGAGTAAGTTTTGTATCTGCGTGAATAGCTATTTGGCTGGTAGTTCATTTCAAAAAATCTTTTTACGTAAATTTTTTACGCTCAGAGATATAAAAAAATTGCTTAATTGAGTGAAAATCTAGGAATCATAAAGGAAGCACTTTCTCGATGAAACATCAACTCATGGATTTCATACTCAATCCATTCATAAATCGGAAAACTTCTAAGAATATCTGTAATTTCAACCAGTGAGTCTGCCTCTAGGGTAGTCCATAGCTTACTTCTTTCTGCATTGAGGGTATAGCTCATCATCACGCGTTGGGTCATGAGTTCATTGATGACTTCTATTTGCGAAGGTACTAATTCCATAAACTCATTGCTGAGTTCTTCGGGAAGGTTTATTTCTATCATGTATTGTGACATACTATTTTTTTAAGGGGTGAATATTCAATAATGTTGCTTTTGGCTCGCACACGCCCAAGTAGTTGGCGCAAAAAACTTTTGTTTAGGTTTTAGTCGTATTTAAACATTGAAAACAACCTTATTTTATGAATGTTCAAGATTTAAAGTTTAAAATTGAGGCTTTTTGTATGAGTCTATTGATTTTTTCTGAAAATTTATCTTTGCTTAACGTGTTTTTTGAGTATTCGGATACTTTCTTGGTTTGATTTTGAGGTTTTCTTGATTTGATGCAGTTGCTTAGAGGCATGTTGATAGGCTTTTTTGAACTCAATAATTGGCAGTGGATAATCTTCTCCTAATATACACTTATACATTTTTTGTTCCATTGGGGTCATTTTTTCAGGTTGATGAAGTAAATCTAACGGGAGATGGGCAAGTTCGGGAAGCCATTTTTTGATAAATATACCCTCAGCATCTTGCTCAAGAGATTGCTTTAAGGGGTTGTATATCCTAATGGTATTGATGCCTGTTACGCCTGCCTGCATTTGAAACTGGCAATAGTGAATCCCAGGTTCGTAGTCAAGAAATTGCTGTGCCAAGTGATGCACCCCACGTTGCCAAGGTTGCCAAAGCAAATGCGTCAAAAAAGAAACAAGCATGGCTCTCATTCTAAAATTAAGATAGCCTGTGGCTTGCACACAGCGCATACAAGCGTCCACAATGGGAAAACCCGTAATACCTTGCTGCCAAGCTTTCAAGTAAGCAGGATTGACTTCTTGCGCAAGCACCTGAAAGCCTCTATTGATATGCTCAAACTCAATGCGTCCCTCCATCTCAAATTTTTGAATAAAATGACAACGCCACTGCAAGCGTGAGCGAAAACTTTTGAGCTGAAACTGATAGCGTGAATTTGCTAAGTTTTGCTC
Organism: uncultured Cytophagaceae bacterium; assembly: GCA_964480455.1. Lineage (GTDB taxonomy): Bacteria > Bacteroidota > Bacteroidia > Cytophagales > Microscillaceae > JAABSX01. Next base: position 18,234 of record CAYZQI010000027.1, on the reverse strand, counting down.
AAAAAATTGATAGACTTGCCTAGTACTAAGGTTGCCCCAAGTGATGTAGGGCGAAAGCCGGCTGCAGCTATACCTAGCATGCTCAGGCTGAGAGATGTGCTTGTTGTAATGGGCTACACGCTGATTTACAAAACTCTGATAATACTGCCATGCAAACCGCTCGCCCGCGGGCTGAAATACCGAAGGATAAGCTTCTAATTCTTTCTTTAGCAAGGGAGGAAGGACATAATCTGATTTTTTTTTCCAGTCTTGCGTGCTTAGGTGCTGCAAAGCAGGGTGTTGCTGGGGTGATTTCATAAACTCAATCCACGCACTGTCCCAATTATCTCTGTTTTTTTCTCCACGTAGCACACCATTGCATTGATACTCTTTCCATTTTATTTTTTGGGCATCAAAAAAAGCCTTCACTGCCAAATCACGCTGGTAAGTAACTTCAATACCCGTTTCTTGGTGTGAATAGACTGTTTCAATTTGAAAATCTTGATGCAGTTTAGTAAATATTTCTATTGCTTCTCCATAAACTATGGTAAGCTGCGCACCATAACTATTGAGCTGCTGTTGCAGGGCTTGGAGCGAGTGATAAATAAATCGCCAATGCCTAATGTCCCAGTCGGGCGCATTTTGTAAAATAGGCTCAAAAATATACAACAAAAGCACGGGGTGTTGCGCTTCAATTGCCTCTTTGAGCGGCAGGTGGTCTTTCAGACGGAGGTCTTTTTTCAACCAAACTACGCTGATGTGCTGCTTTGTTGTGTCGAGCTGTTTCATTGCTCTCTAAACTCAAATAGTAAGCGATTAGTTATTGATGGCTAAGTTGTTGAGTTATAATCAAATGATAATCAGCACTTTACAAAGTACAAGAGATAATTTTATTTTATAAGATTATTTGAGTCTGTAGCCAATGCACAGATTGTATTTATTTTTCATTTTCGCCTCAAATCAATGCTCAACTAGCTGGCGAGGACAGCAGCAAAGATTCAGGATAAACCTCTACAAGTGAGCCTGTGCCATCATTTTTTTGGTGGAAGATATTTTCCAAAAGTAAGAAAGCACTTTTGTAGTTTTCTACTTTATCAAAACTATCGTGCTTGACAGCTTTAAACAGTACTGTGATTTTTGATAGGTCTAATTTTTCTAAAAATGCTTTTAGAGAAGCATGGCAAGGATAAGAGAGCAAAAATTTACAAACACGGGCATTGGCTTGAAAGTAAGGCAGTTGAACAATCTGCTCTAGCCGCTCCAAATCCTTTACCCAAGCGTGGTTAATGTAATGCTCGAGCCAAGAAAGTTCCGTGCCCTGCTGTAGGTTGGCTACATAAAGGAATTTTACTTCTTCAACGCCTAATTTTTGGAGGAATTTTAATATTTTCTCCTCGTGTTTGCCCGTAATTCTGATGTCATCAATCACCCATACCTTCTGATTGCCAAGGTTTACTTTGTCATCTATGAAAAGATTTGCTTGATTAAGTACCCTTTCACGCTCCTCAGATGTAAGCTGTGCATAATCTCTTCCGTCTAAATAATTTCGGTGTATTTTGAAATACTGTAGTTTGAGGCTAGACAATTGGGCTTTGGTGGTTTCAAGAAAAGCGTTCAAAATAGATTGTGCAGCAGTAGGCACATGCCTAAATGCCGAAGAAGTGATATAAATAGTGGCTGTATTGTCTTGTAAATAGGCTGGGTTTTGTAGTAGTTTTTGCGTAAGGCTTTCAGCATAATGTTGTGCAATGCGTGTATCTCCGTATTTAAACTTGCTGTAGGCTTCTTTGTCAAAAGAATTATGGAGTGATGAAATTCCTTTTTTGGTGTTAGGGTATAATTGGTGCAGTGCAATGCGCTTTACTCTCATAAATGCAGTAAACTATTTAGACTGTTAATTTGGTATATTTCGCTCGCAAAGTACGCATTATTTGGATTAAAGCAAACTGCTTGGATACCTACTTGGGTTGCTCCCAGATAATCTGCATGAAAGTTATCGCCAATATGTAAGATGTTTTGTGGCTCAGTTTGGGCTTCTTTGAGTAGGTGTTCAAACATTTTGGCGTGAGGTTTGGCATAGCCTACTTCATCAGAAAAGATAGCTGTGCTGATAAAAGTACTTATTTCGAGTGATTTGAGTGCTTTTCGCATAGTTGTGCCTTTTACAAAGCCTGTATTGCTTAGTAAAAACAGCTTTTTGTCTTTCTGACTGAGTTGGGCTAGTATCTCGAGTAAGTTTTTTTCTAAGAAAAAAGGTAAATTAGCTAAGAAAAATCCTTCCATTGCCTCATAAAGCTGCCCCATTTCAGGTTCAGTATATACTTGGGGCTGTTTGAGCGTTGCCGTGAGCCGTGCTATTCGCCCTTCAAAGCCTATTTCTATGCCAGTATTTTCTACATAATTATCCGCTTCTTTTCCTACTTTTTTGACAGTTTCAGCAAAGTCAGTATGATTGCTTGTTTCCATAAACTCAGCCAACAATTTCAATTGTGCTACCTTAAAATCAGGGTTGCTTTTCAAGAGCGTATTCCAGATGTCGAGGCTGATGGTGGCGAGTGGGTGTGGGTTCATTGTTAGATATTTTGATGGAGTTTCTCTAAGAGGCTTTTCTTTTTATCTTGCGCAAGATATACACTTGTTCCATTTTCCATATCTAGCATAGACTCTCGTTTGTCTATTTTCATGATTCGTTTGATATTAACTAGGTAGCTTCTGTGGGTACGAAAAAAATTAGGTAATGACTCTAAGTAGCTAAAATCAGAGATTTTTTTAGAAATCAGAATATCTTTATGGTTTTCAGTTACAAATTTGGTGTAGCTTCCTTGTGCTTCTAAGTAGAAAATATCAGTAAGTTTCACTACATAGATACTTTCTGTGGTATGTAGAATAATTTTTTGATTTTCTTCTTTTTCTTCCTTCAGGTTTTCTTTAAGTGTTTGGTAGTTTAGTGTTTGGGCAACGTTATCTTTGACTTTGCGCAGGGCGCGCTCGAGCTGTTCTGTACGCACAGGTTTAAGCAAATAATCTACTGCCGAGATTTCAAAGGCTTTGAGAGAGTACTCGCTGTAAGCAGTTACGAATATAATTTGAAAGTGAATCTGTTCTTCAGAAAAGAAGTCAAGCAAATCGAAGCCACTATATTCGGGCATTTCTACATCTAAAAAAACTACCGAAGGTTTTAATTTTTGAATCATTATGACAGCTTCGGGTACATTTTTGCACTCTCCCAAGATATTGACCTCAGGGAATTGTTCTTCTAGCATACCTCTTAGCGCATTGCGTGCCATTTGCTCATCATCTACTAAAATTGCATTGATTGTCATCATTGATTTTGATTAAGGTTTAAAAATCGCATAAAAATTTCTACTTTTGTGCCAGTTGGATTCTGCTTTTGGTCATATTTATCTATCACTTTAAAATCAATATAAAACTTTTTGATTTTATTGAGTAAATCTATACGCTGCTGTGTAGCACTCATAGTAAAGTGCTGTACATGCTGGGCTTGCCGTTGTCTAATTTGAGCAGCTTTTTCTCTGCCTATGCCGTTGTCATCTATCAGTATTTTGAGCCCTGAGTTTGTTTCCAAAAAACTTACTTTGAGTCGTTTTTCTCCTTTTTTATGAAGTAACCCGTGTTTGATGGCATTCTCTACAAAAGGCTGAATCAGCATAGAAGGTACTTTGTTTTCAAATAGTGATTCAGCCTGGCTATCAATTATTTCAAAATCAAAATCTTGCCCCTCAAACCTGCTTTTTTCTAAATGCAAGTACAGCCTGAGGGTATTGATTTCATCTTCTAGGGGTAGATAAGGGATTTCAGAACTCTCGAGTGCTTTGCGCATCAAATCACTAAATTTGCCTAGCAATGCTGCGGCCTCGCCCTTTCGGTTGCTATATACTAGCCCTTGTACAGTATTGAGAATGTTATAAAGGAAATGTGGGTTCATCTGTGCTTTGATTGCCTTCAACTGAGAAATCCAGAGCTGCTCTTTGAGGTCTTGGCGTTTTTGATACCTCTTCAAGAAAGCATAAAATATACTTACTAATAGCCCTATCAGCCCTGCCACTGCCAAGGCATATATCCAGTTTTTTTCCCACCATTTTTTGGGTATTGAAAACCGAACCTTATTCAACTTACTTTTTGCTGTAGCGTATTGGTCTTGGGCATAAAACTCGAGAACGTACTTGCCTGCATTTAGCTGACTGTATCTGATGCTAGTCTTAATATCATCAGTCGTGTTCCAATTCTTATCAATACCTACCAATCTGTAGTAAAACCTGCTGTGCTCAGGGTTGGTATAATTGAGCATCTCGAGTTGAATCTCCACATTATTATCTTTTTGTGAAATTTTAGGATAAAGCAGGTTTAGTGCATGTATTTTTTTCTGGCTATTTCTTGGTAAATAAAGTATTCTAAATCCCACGGCTATTAGCAGAGCCTTTTCGTCGGGGATAAAGTCTTGGTAATTAATAGTACCCATTCGATTTTCGCCTAGTACATCTTTGAGAGATTGGTTATTGTTCCAGAGATAGCCTATTTCCTGCTTAGTACCTATCCATATTGTATCCTGGTAGTTGATTACTTTTTGTACCTCATTGCTTTTGAGCAAGTTACTTTTGTCCAATACTTTGATTACGCGGCTGTTTTCTATAATGTATAGCCCCTGATTGTAAGTAGCAGCATATACTCTACCTTTTTTATCAAGGCACATCTTGCGTGCTGTGATGGCTTTTCCTTGTTGATTTTTGATAATCTTAAAATTTCCCTGAAAATCATATTCATACAAATCATCGGCAAAGCCTATCCAATAGCGTTGTCTGAGTGAGTCTATACAAACCCCATAGCTACGCTGTGTCCTGAGAGTATAGCTAGGGTAGCCATAAACGGCAGAACTGGCAGCATCGAGTGCAAGCCCAAGCAAACTAGCGGGAGGTGGGCCTTCATTTTGATAGTAGGGCATTATCCACTCTGCTACTGCCGAACGCCCCAACAGCAAGTACTCATTAGCATAAAGTGCTAAATCTTTTGGATAAGGAAATACGATTTGCTTTTTTGTACGTGTATTGATTATCCCGATAGTACTTATGATTTCCTCAGGTGTTCTTCCCTCTGATAGTGCGCTAATTTCTTTTTTAAAAGTTCCCTCAAAATATTTTGCGTTTTTTGATGTTTGCAATGTACTGTGGTAAATTCGCCCATTGGCTGTGGCTATCCAATAATGCCCTGGCTTTTGCCTACTCTTCTGAATCCGTGTAATGTACACATTTTTTTCTTCTAGCTCAGGAACAGGTACAGTAATCAGCGATTGTAAAGAAGGGCAAAACCATAATCCATCATCAAGAGTACTTATCCAGTAGTTGCCTTGATAGTCAAATACAATATCGGTTACTTGTAAATTGGGAAAGAGATTTTCTGTTTTGCCTGTTTGTATGTTCCATTTCCATCCTCCTTGCTTGGTACAAAACCAAATATACCCCTCTCTAGTGCTTGTGAGGTGATAAATGGTAATGTCTGAGGGTATATCAAATGAGGGCAACATTTGCCACCTATCATCTTGCCAAAAGCAAGCATCTCTTTTAAAATTTTCTTTATTAGCTGCCAAAAAAGTATTACCACTAGCCGCAAACCTTGCTACTGTATTGAGTGGGCTTCGTACCATTTGTACTACGCCCTGTTCATCAAAGATAAGTGTGCCATTAGGGCGCAGCACATAAATTTTCTCTTTGAAAGCTTTGATACTAAAAAGTATGCTTACACTTTCTTCATATTGGTAGATGACTTTGCGTTTTCTGAGATGAATAGCCACTACCATTCTGTCTGTGCAAAGCCATAGTAGTTGAGAGGTAAAATCAAAATCTAATAGGCTTCCTTTTAAAGATAGTTCTGCTGGAAATTGAAATATTTTAAGGCTGTCTTGGCTCACATACGCCAACTGGTTGGCAAAGTTCATGCCCCATATCCGCCCATAGGCATCTGTTTTTAAATGAGTGAAATCAGTCTGTCGTGCTCCTTCAAAAGGTAAAGTATGAGTGGTTTTACCGTTGAAACGCATCAGACCTTGGTCAGTGCCTAGCCATATCTGTCCGTTAGCATCAGAATACATATCATAGATAGTTTTGGTAGTAATTTGATAAGGGTAGTTGATAGCGCGTATATAAGGTGTTTGTGCATTGCTTTGAAAGCACCCTAGCCCTAACATCAACAGCCAACCTACAAAGTATAATCTACAATTTGATTTCATGTTTCAAAAATACACTATCTGTAAAAACTAAGCTGCTTATCTAACCAAGGTATGGTTTTTTTTTATGAGATACTTTTTCTTTTTCAGGAATGCAAATCCAATCTACAGCTTAGTGAATCCTTATAAATTTAGGTATTTTTCTTGGAAATTGTTAATATTGCCCTTAGATATACAACCCAATCAATATGAACCCTAAGCATTTTTTTAGTAAGTCTTACTTACTTAGCCCTGTGGACAATAGTCCCTTGGTGGTTTTTAGAGTATTATTTGGTTTTTTGATAATGGCAGAGGCTTGGGGGGCTATCTTGACAGGCTGGGTGAAAGAAACCTTGATTGAGCCTAGTTTTACCTTCAATTTTATTGGCTTTGAGTTTTTACAGCCTTTGCCCGGAGAGGGAATGTACTACTATTTCTTTGTAATGGGTACATTTGGGCTAATGGTGATGCTGGGTTTGTACTACAAAATAGCCATTAGTGCCTATTTTTTGATGTGGACGAGTGTTTATCTAATGCAGAAATCGCACTACAACAACCACTACTATTTGTTAATGCTGCTCTTAGGCATTATGATTTTTTTGCCTGCACACCGTTATTTTAGCTTTGATGTGCGGCGAAAACCCAGCCTTAAAGCATTGAGCTGCCCACAAGGAATTTATGTGTTTTTGGTAGTGCATATCTGGATAGTTTATACCTATGCAGCTTTCTCAAAAGTATATATGGATTGGCTATTGGCAAAGCCTATCAAGATGTGGTTTGCAGCCAAGCAAGATTATTGGCTCATTGGAGAGGCACTTCAGCAAGAATGGCTGCATTATTTTGTGGCTTATGCTGGTATTTTCTATGATTTGCTAGTTATTCCTGCCCTTTTGTGGCGCAAAACGCGCTGGTATGCCATCATTGCCTCGTTGGGTTTTCATATCTCTAACTCTATTATTTTTCAGATTGGTATTTTCCCGTATCTTGCCCTGAGTTTTGTCTTGTTTATGTTTCCTCCCGAAGATATTCGTAAGTTTTTCTTTAGAAATAAGTCTATTTTACCTCCCGATACACCCTCATATCCTGAAAACCTCACCGCACGCCTTGCCCTCTATGTAGGGAGTATTTATTTATTGATTCAAGCCCTGCTTCCCTTGCGCTACCACCTCTATCCTGGCAATGTACACTGGACGGAAGAGGGACATCGCCTTGCTTGGAAAATGATGCTACGAAGTAAGTCGGGCAGGATTCATTTTAGAGTGATCAATAAAGATACCCAAGAAGTAAAAATGGTTTATCCTCGTGAATACCTCAGCCCCAATCAGGAAAGACGCATAGGCACGCACCCCGATTTTGTGTGGCAATTCGTACAACGCCTCAAAACCATACTCTCCAAAGAAAACTGGAAAAACATTGAAATATATGCTATTTCAAACTGTTCGCTCAATGGTTCGCCTTACCAGCCCCTCATCAAACCCGATTATGACCTTGCCCAAGCAGAGTGGCATACCTTTAAGGCCTCCGATTGGATAGCCCCTTTTGAAGTAGAAGATAACTAATCAAGGCATCAAAAACAAAGAAATATTGTCATCTGAAAGGTTTATTTTGCATTTTAGCTCAGTAGCTATTATTTTTACATTTATAACAAAATACCAAAAACGCTCTACTACTCATAGCATGAATAAATACATAGAAAAATACCAAGACCGCTTTGTAGATGAATTGATTGAACTACTCAAAATTCCCTCTGTAAGTGCCAATCCTCACCACAAACAAGATGTAAGGGCTGCCGCCAACTATGTCAAAGCACAGATAGAAAAAGCAGGGGTAGATTTTGCCGAGCTCGTAGAAACTGAGGGCTTCCCCATAGTATATGCTGAAAAAATAGTCGATTCTTCGTTGCCCACTGTGCTTGTCTATGGGCATTATGATGTGCAGCCCCCCGACCCGCTTCACCTCTGGGACTCTCCTCCCTTTGAGCCTGTCATCAAAGACCATAAAATCTATGCAAGAGGTGCTTGCGATGATAAAGGGCAAATGTATATGCACATCAAAGCCCTAGAAATCTTAAATGATTCAGGTAATTTGCCTTGTAATATAAAAATGATGATAGAAGGTGAAGAAGAAGTAGGCTCAGATAACCTTGAATATTTTGTGAAAAAATATCGTGATAAACTGCAAGCAGATGTCATCTTGATTTCAGATACCAGTATCCACTCCAATGACGTGCCTTCTATCACGGCAGGTCTGAGAGGACTGAGCTACCTTGAAGTAGAAGTTACAGGCCCTAATCGCGACCTGCATTCAGGAGTCTATGGCGGGGCAGTTGCCAATCCTATCAATGTGCTTTGTTCTATGATTGATTCATTGATGGACAAAAAAGGAAGAATAACGATTCCTAATTTTTATGATGATGTAGCCGAACTTAGCCCCACCGAACGCAAAGCTATGGCGCAAATCCCATTTGATGAAACAGCCTACAAGCAACAACTAGAAGTGGCTGCCCTCAAAGGTGAGCAAGGCTACACCACGCTTGAGCGCACCGCTATACGCCCCACACTTGATGTAAATGGTATCTGGGGGGGCTACACAGGAGAGGGTGCAAAAACAGTACTTCCCTCAAAGGCATATGCCAAAATCAGTATGCGCTTGGTGCCGCATCAATCCTCTGAGAAGATTACGGCTCTTTTCAAAAAACATTTTGAGGCTATTGCCCCCGAGTATGTAAAGGTAGAGGTACGCCCACACCACGGCGGCGAGCCTGCCGTTACACCCATTGACTCAGTAGCCTACCAAGCAGCCAGCAAGGCTTTTGAAACGGCTTGGGGTAAAAAACCTCTCCCCAAGCGTGAAGGTGGAAGTATCCCAATTGTGGCACTTTTTGAAAAAGAACTAGGGCTAAAAAGTGTGCTTATGGGCTTTGGACTAGACAGCGACAATATTCACTCGCCCAATGAGCATTATGGCTTATTTAACTTCTTTAAAGGCATTGAAACCATCACGCTTTTTCATCAGTATTTTGGTGAAATGATGAAGCAATAAGGGTTTTGTAGTAGTTGGCAGACCAAAGTCTGCCTCTACAAATTTTCCTCAGAGGTTGAGAGTGACTATTCTTCAAACCTAGAATACTCAGATTTTTCGCAGCCAAGATTATCAATGAGGAAGTTGTCCATGTCATCGGCTTTCTGGGCAAAAGTGGCGATATAGTTTTGTACATTCTCCTTGTAGCTGCTATAAATATCGCTCATGTGTACTCTGTACGACATGTAAATCATTCCTTGAAAAATTCCAAAAGAAAAGGGTGGCTCGGGGTCGCTCAAAATGTAACGGTAGATAAGGTCAAGTTTTGACTTGGGCAGTTTTACAAGTGGGCTAGTGGTGTAGAGATAATTTTGATTATATACAAAAATCCTCACCAAAGAGCTACCCTGATGAAACTCCCAGTAGTCATAGCCATTTCTTGCTATGATGGGGTCTATGTCTAATTTTCTGAGGGCATCTTCTACAAAGACTGCCAATGGACTCAAAGTAGGCTCGTCAAAAAGCGTGTCTTGGTCTATACTTGCTCCACAATTGAAGCAATATTCAGTTTTTTCAAACAAAAGACTACTACACGAAGGACATTTTACAGAGAACTCCATTTCTGCATTGTCAGAAAAAGATTGTAAATCTTGTATTAGGTTTTCTATCGGAATGGCAAATCCGACATTGTCGGCATTCATAAATTTTGCTGTTGTAACGCCCACTACTTCTCCTCGCAGATTAACCAGCGGCCCGCCGCTATTGCCTGGATTGACCGCAGCATCTGTCTGAATATAGTGCCTGCCATCCATGAGCTGCTTAACAGAAGATACAATGCCATCAGTTACTGTAAAAGGCATTCCATAAGGAAAACCAAGTACGGCTACCCTATCCATGTTTTGTAATGTGCCTGTGGGCAGCAAGTAAAGCTCGGGCAGATGGTCTAGTGGTTTGGAGGGCATCAAAAATGCCAAATCTACAATAGGGTTCAAAAAAACAACCTTTGCAGCTATACGCTCTCGGTCGTGGGTTTCTATAGATACCATTTTATGGTTGGCTACTACGTGGTTGTTGGTTACTACAATGCCGTATCTTTTGAGATAAAAACCGCTACCACTCCCCGAAGAAGTGCCAATTTTAACTACTGAGGAGACTATTTTTTGTATTTCTTCCATGATTATTTTTGCTTGATGATAATGTTGTTGTTTAGTTAGCAAGTGATTCATCTCAATAATTTATTCAAAATGAAACAAAGATGTACTTTATATAAATTACTCATAACCAATAGTTCATCTTATAAATAAAAAACCTTTATCTAAGGATTGAGAAATAAACTAGGGAGTGGTAGGCGTTTCTTTTTCATCATATTTCATGAGTTTATCGCAAATTTCCCATAGTGCTTTTGCGGCTTGCTCCCATTCTAGGGCGTTAGCAGCTTGTAGGGCATCTATGATGAGTTGGTACTGCGCCTTGGGGATAAGGTAATAATACAGCAATCCATAAAACCCAGTGAGCAGAGTGAGGGTTGCACCTATGTAATCTTTTTTATTGATTTCGTCTTTTGAGTTATTGTAAGAGCGTTCCAGATAGCTTTGCAGCCCTGTGAGGTCGTAGGTTGGTTTTTCAGAGATAAACTGCTTTGTTTTATACATAGATTCAGCAAATTTATCTTTGGACATTTTTAGTAGTTTCTCTGCATGCTTGCGCGCCTTCAATATTTTTTCATTGAAGGGTTGATTAGCGTTCAAATCTTTTACCCCTTTTTCTATTTCTGATTTGAGAAATCCTTGTGGGCGCATCATATAATCAATCTTTGTAAACGCCAAATAAAAAGCGTCCCAGCCAAAAGTATCCATTCTTTTACTCTGAAAATAATCATCATAAGCAATGGCTTCTTCTAGTGTTTTGACAAAGTTTTCGTAGGCCCATTCTATCTGTTCAGCAGTAAAAGGCTCTACTTGCATAGGCACAAAGCGTGTTGCCCCAAATTTTTCTATAAATACATCATCATTGGCATCTGCCTGAATACAGATTTCTTCAATGACACGGTAGAGTTTGAAAGGCTCGCAAAGCTCAAGCGGCATATTGCATTTAAAATAAATGTCATTGTCTTCTAGTTTGATTTGGGTAAGTACCAATGTGCCAAAATTTAGCTCTGCTACTTGGCGCATGAGCGGAATAAGAAATTTATCGGGTACACTTAGAAAAGGCGCACTGATGTAGAGGTGATTATCAATAATTTCTAAATTTACAATAATAGACCCATGCGGAAAAGTATATTTTGTTTTTTCAGGGTCAAGAGCCTTTTGAGACAAGTCTGTCTGGATATAATCTAGGGTAGCATAAAAAGTAGCCAAATAATCTTTTGCTTCATACAGCTTTGTAACAGTGGTCCAGTGTTCATGATTGAGCAAACTCATCATGGGAGGTAGTAAAGAGGCTTCAAAAGTTGGGGCTGTTTGCATAAATGTTGTTTTTTATTGATTTTATCTGAATTTCTAATGATTTAGCAAAGTAATGATTTATTTTTGATGATTCTTAGGAAAAATAAGAAATGGATAATTAATAATTGATAATGATTAATTAAATAAAATGCTGATAATCAAGTGTTTAGTAATTTAAAGATGACACTTTATTTAATTATCATCACTAAGCGTTAATTTCCAATACTCTAACTTATAAAATACCGATAAACAATCAATTGAACTAACTCACAATTGACCATTCATAATCATTTAGTTATTGTAGCTTTTCAGCTCATCATCTAATTTGTCTGCCCACCACTCCAAATCAGCAATACAAATAGAGAGTTCGGTATAGTCCATTCCTCTGATGTCTCGCTCATAAGTAGCATACACTTTATCAGAATCTTCCATCAAGGTAAGTTTTACGCCAAGGCTTCGGTCGTTCATTTCTAGTAATTTTGTAAGAAACTGCTCTCGTGCATGCACACTCAACTTAGGTACACTTGCAAGGTAAGAGAAAATGCGTAAATATTCGCGCGTAGTATCTGGCCCCACCTCCACAGATTGTATAAAAACCTCTATGTTGGCAGAACCATGCTTCCAATGCCAATAATTTTTTTCTTCGTTATAAGTCTGTTCTCGGTCTAGCCCCACAGACTCAATGTACTGCTCAATCATAGCATGTACAAGCTCCATTCTTATTTCTTTGATGTTCTTTCGCATTTTTTATGTTTATTTGAATTACTATTCTTAGACTTAAGCACAAATTATGATTTTTTTTTAGATTTATGATTTTTTTGATGAAAAAAGTATCAAAAATCACCACAGATAACTTCTCGGAATGTAAATTTTACGGATTCAACTGGTTTTCTCGGATTTCTTAGGGCAAGTTTCTTTATAAGCTATCTCGATACAAATATTTTTTTTCAATAAAACTGAACTATTTTTTGCGAAATAGTTTGATTTATCAAAAAAGTTTTGTTATTTCGCCACAGAGTACAAAAAACAATCAATACAATATTAATTATGAGTGGATTAAAAAAATTAGGTTTTCTGGCATCATATATCATTCCTTGCTTGATAGTGCTGGGCTATTATGGTGGAGGCTTCTGGACATTTTCGGCATTTATTTTTGCCTATATGCTCATTCCTATCTTTGATGAGCTAGTGGGCAAAGACCCCGAAAACATTGGGCACGACGAGATAGACAGCATCATTAATGACCGTTATTTTGAGGTCATTGTGTATTCTATGGTTTATATACAAGTAGCTTTGATTGTGTGGGCAGCTTACGTAGTGGCTATGTTTTCGCTCACGCCTCTAGAAACAGTTGGCTTTTTGCTGAGTATCATGACTTTTACGAGTGGAGGAATCAACATTGCCCATGAGCTAGGTCATAAAAAAAGTGCAGTTGCACGCTTTCATAGCAAGCTCAACCTAATGACGGTATGCTATATGCACTTTTACATAGAACACAACAAGGGACACCATGTTCACGTGGCAACGCCCAAAGACCCCGCTACTTCAAAAAAAGGGCAAACTTTTTATGCTTTTTGGTGGCAAACAGTGATAGGAAGCTGGAAAAGTGCTTGGGGCATAGAAAAGAGCAGACTGCAAAGGGCTAACCTTCCGCTTTGGAATCCTATTCATAACCAAATGCTGCAATACATTATCTTCCCACTTTTGTTTGTGGTGGGGCTTACCCTTTTGATGAGTTATGTGAGTGGTGCTTGGGCTTGGGCTGTGCCTTTATTCTTCTTTGCACAAAGCTACATGGCTTTCTCTTCTCTAGAGGCAGTCAATTATATAGAACACTACGGCATACAAAGGCGCGAAATCGCTCCTGGTCGCTATGAGCGTGTCAATCCACTGCACTCCTGGAACTCTAACCACTTGGTAAGTAACCTGATGCTTTTTCAGCTACAGCGGCACTCCGACCACCATGCCTATGCTGCACGCCCCTATCAAGTATTAAGGCATTTTGACGAGAGCCCACAGCTTCCTTTTGGTTATCCTGTCATGATTTTGATGTCATTAGTGCCGCCACTATGGTTTAGTGTAATGGACAAACGCCTTGAGGCTTGGCAAGCAAAAGCCCTTGATGCTTCGCAGATAGAAGAAGCGGTGAAAGCTACTGCTTAAACAAAAAGCCCACCATTTGGAGGGTGGGCTTAGTATTTTTTGTCTTTTATCAATCGCTTTTACACAAAAAAATCAGGCATAAGTTCTTCATCTTTGGTACCAGGTGTGTAGGCATATTGGCTAAAATCAGTGATGCCTTCTTCTTTTAAGACTTCTTCATCAACGAAAAAATTGCCTGTGCAGGTAGATTTATCTCTGCTAAAAATGGCAAAGGCACTATCCGCCATAATCTCTACGGTGCGTGATTTTTTCATCATTGCCTCTCCTCCTAGGGCAAAATTTACGGCAGCCGTAGCAATGGCAGTTTTAGGCCAAAGCGCATTGAAAGCGACTTTACCTTTAAACTCACCTGCCATGCCTAGCACACACATACTCATGCCAAATTTTGCCATGGTGTAGGCTACGTGTGGGGCAAACCAGCGTGTTTCCATATTGAGTGGGGGGGCAAGGTTGAGTACGTGGGCAATGTCTGATTTGAGCAAGTAAGGCAGACAGATTTTAGAGGTCATAAAAGTACCCCTTGTGTTGATTTGGTGCATGAGGTCATAGCGTTTCATATCGGTCTGGAGTGTACCAGTTAGTTGAATAGCACTTGCATTATTTACCAAAATATCTATGCCCCCAAATTTTTCTACGGCTTGTTCTACTGCAGCTTGCACGGTAGCTTCTTCACGCACATCTACTACGAGGGGCAGTGCATGTCCGCCTGCCTGCTCCATTTCTTGAGCAGCTGTGAAGATAGTGCCAGGTAGTTTGGGGTGTGGCTCGGCGGTTTTGGCAGCGATTACAATATTAGCACCTTCTTTGGCTAGGCGTAAGCCAATTGCCTTACCTATGCCTCGGCTTGCGCCTGTGATAAAAACAGTTTTTCCTTGAAAACGACTCATAATTAAGAGAATTAATATTTTGAAAAATAGTACTTCTAAGATAGAAAGATATTTTTGATTTTGCTATTTTTTTTCAATTTTCTATCATTCAAGGAGGTAAGTTTGACTAAATACTCACAAATGGCATCTGAAAATTAAAGCGTTCGTCTTCAACCTGAGTAAGTATAAAATCAGCTAAATCAGTACGACTTATTTTTGTACTTGCATTTACACCCACCCAACCCACACGGTAAGTGCCTATCGGGGCATCATTTGTTAATCTCGGTCCTCTCACAATAACCCAGTCTAATCCGCTATTTTTCAATACTTCTGCGTGTGCTATTGCATCGTTTAAAATTTTTGGAACAGCAATCTTCATAATCGTTCTTATCAAATGGTCTGCAAATTTGGGTTCATCTTTTTCTGGAAAAGGTAAACCGCCCCCCGACAATGAGATGATTCTACCAACCTTGTACTGTTGCATGGCTGAAATAATATTTTTTGTCCCATCGGTCTGCAGCCATTTGGGAGAACCTTTAACGTGCCCAAACAAACTTACAACAATTTGTGTACCCTCAACTGTGTGGTTCACATCTTTCAGATTTAAGACATCACCCTCAATCACTGTAAGTTTTGGGCTTTGCATTGTAAGTTTTGATTTATCTCTTACCAAAACTTTGACTTCATATCCACTATCAAGGGCAAGTTTTAGAAATATGCGACCAGTCTGACCTGTTGAACCAAATAAAGCAATTTTTTTTATCTCTTTCATAATAATTTGATTTATTTGGCAAATGTAGATAGATTTGTAGTACTAATACAAATAGATAGTACTAACCTTTTTGTGGGTATGAGCAAACAGATAATCAAAATAACAGCAAGATGTCCCATTCGCACAACACTAGAATTGATTGGAGGCAAATGGAAGCTACTCATCTTATTTCAATTAGTAGATAAACCCCTGAGGCTTTCAGAGCTACAAAGAAATATACCCGACATTAGTGAGAAGATGCTTATACAAGAACTAAAAAGCCTGACAATCAGTGGTTTAGTAGAACGTAAAAACTTTGGCGAAGTACCGCCAAGGGTAGAGTATAAACTAAAAGTAATAGGGCATAAAGTAATGCCACTTATTGCTGAAATGCGAAAATTTGCAGCCGAATATGAAAATGAATTGAGCAAATTAGATTCAAATTCCTAATCAGACTTGTATTGATAAATCAATCAATCATCTATCAAACCACCTGCTACTTGTTTATCCATTCATAAGCCGCTTCTATATTTTTAAATATTTTGATATCAAATTTGCTCATACTCCTTACTGCATTGACAATGTACTCTCCCCCAATGCGTGTGAAAAGGCTTTTTGAAGTTACCATAGCTACTTTCATGTCATCTCTTAATTCTTTTTTGGTCTTTGGAAACCACTTTGCCACTAGCCATGCCTTAGACTCCATGCTAGATTTCTCTAGCAAAGTTTGGTCGGCTATTAGTTTAATGGCTTGTTTTTCTTGTACTTTTTCAAAAGTAGTATTCCACATTGTTTTGTAATCTTCGTGCGCAATATTACCAATCAAGCACAAAATAACAATCTCATTTTCGCTATCATACTCTATACGAGTATAATCAGTTTCAAAAAGAATTTCCATGTTCTATTGTTTTTTTTATAATTTAGCCACTGCAAAATACGTCTTTTCTGATGAGCAAATACATGTATCTGTAAGCTACATCATAAAGTAGCACTTAAATATACCTAAAAATTATGATAATTTCACTATAATTGACACAAAAAAATGGATTTAACATTTAATAAAAATGAAGATTTCAATAAGCAACTCCTTTATCAGCTAGAGAAAAGGCTTCAACAAATAAAACTAGGTGGCGGACAAAAGCGCATAGATAAAGAACACCAAAAAGGCAAACTGACAGCCCGCGAGCGCATTGCTTATCTGATAGACACCAACAGCGATTTTTTAGAAGTAGGCGCACTAGCAGGCTACGAGATGTATGAAGAAGAAGGGGGTTGCCCTTCGGGTGGAGTCATCGTAGGGATAGCTCACGTAAGCCAGCAGCAATGTGTCGTTGTGGCCAATGATGCTACCGTAAAATCGGGAGCTTGGTTTCCGATTACGGGCAAAAAAAACTTGCGCGCTCAGGAGATAGCCATGGAAAACCACTTACCCATTATCTATTTGGTGGACAGTGCGGGCATTTTTTTGCCACTACAAGCGGATATTTTTGCAGATAAAGAGCATTTTGGGCGCATGTTTCGCAACAATGCCCAAATTTCGGCTATGGGTATCCCCCAAGTTTCGGTCATTATGGGAAGTTGTGTGGCTGGGGGAGCATACCTCCCAATTATGTCTGACGAAGCCATGATTGTGGAGGGTACAGGTTCTATCTTTTTAGCAGGGCCTTTTTTAGTAAAGGCCTCCATTGGCGAGCGTGTAGATGCCGAAACCCTTGGCGGAGCTACCTCACAATGCGAAATATCTGGCGTAACAGATAACAAATACCCCAACGACCAAGCCGCACTAGATGAGGTAAAACGCATTTTCTCAAAATTGGGCGATAAACCCAAGGCAGGTTTCAATCGTGCAAAGCCTACCCTACCCAAAGACAATCCACAAGATATTTACGGACTTTTGCCTAGCGATAGGTCAAAACCTTATGACATGAGGGCATTGCTCAAATGTATAGTAGATAATTCGGAGCTTGACCTATACAAAGAAAAATACGGACAAACTATCCTCTGTGCAAGGGCAAGGATAGACGGCTGGGCTGTAGGCATTGTTGCCAATCAACGCTTGGTAGTAAAATCTAAAAAAGGTGAAATGCAAATGGGGGGAGTGATTTACTCTGATGCTGCCGACAAAGCCGCACGCTTTATCATGCTCTGCAATCAGCAGCAAATTCCACTGGTTTTTTTGCATGATGTAACGGGATTTATGGTAGGTAGCCGTGCCGAGCAGGGTGGTATCATCAAAGACGGCGCAAAAATGGTGAGTGCTATGGCAAATTCAGTAGTGCCTAAGTTTACCATTGTGATAGGTAACTCTTATGGCGCAGGCAACTATGCCATGTGTGGGCGTGCCTACGACCCTCGCCTGATGTATGCTTGGCACTCTGCCCAAATTGCAGTCATGAGTGGAAAATCGGCAGCCAATACACTGCTACAAATTCAAGTAGCCTCTCGCAAAGGCAAAGGAGAAGCACTCACCCCCGAAGAAGAACAAGCACTGCTAGATGAAATCACACAGCGGTATGAATCGCAGCTTTCGCCTTATTATGCTGCTGCTAGGCTCTGGGTAGATGGCATCATAGACCCTCTTGAAACACGCAAGGTAATTTCCATAGGCATAGAGGCTGCCAACCACGCCCCCATAGAAAAGCGATACAATGTGGGTGTGATTCAGACCTAAGTAAGAGATTGGCTATTAAGTAATTTTGAATTATCAGACAATCGCAATTTTTTGAAAATGACTATAAAACTTACGTTTCGCTAGTTTCGAAACCCACAAAAAACAATTTAAGGGAATAAGCC